>NZ_JBEXNN010000060.1:0-14891 GCF_040611115.1 Streptomyces sp. NPDC003038 | reverse complement strand
GACGCTTCCTTTGTACTCACCTCAGCACATCGGCTGAAGCTTTCCTCCGGGCTTCGTTCTTCATTCTTCGTTTCCGACTCTATCAGACTCTTTCGTGTCCGACCCCCAGTCAGCGGGGTTTGTCTTCCGGGCTGTTGGGCCCTTCCGACTTCCGAACTCTATCTGATTTCCCCGGCGATTCGTAATCGGCGCCTCGGAAATGAATTCGGACATGCCGAATTCGTTCCCAGTGGGAGATCGTGCTGAGTTGGGTGCCGCAACGAGGCGGCGGGATTCGTTACCCCCGAAACCTTCCGGCCCTGGGACAACTCGAAGAACCTTACGGATCCCCGGAGGCGGTGTCAACTCCGGTGGTCAGCTCGGGGACTGGAGGTCCTCGACCCGGTCCAGCAGCCGCGTGAGCATGTCGCCCAGCAGCCCGCGCTCCTCGGTCGAGAGGTCCTGGAGGAGGTCCTCCTCGAAGACCGTGGCCGCGCGCATCGCGTCCAGCCACTTGCTGCGGCCCTCGTCCGTGAGCTCCACGATCACGCGGACGCGGTTGGACTCGTCCCGCTCGCGGGTGACCAGTGACTCGGCCGTCATGCGGTCGATCCGGTGGGTCATCGCCGCCGGCGTGAGACCCAGCTGCTTCGCGAGCTCGCTCGGGCCCATGCGGTAGGGGGACCCGGAGAGGACGAGGGCCTTGAGGACCTCCCACTCCGCGTTGCTGATGCCCAGGGCTGCGGTCTGGCGTCCGTACGCGACGTTCATGCGGCGGTTCAGGCGGCTCAGTGCCGAGACCACCTTCTCCACCTGGGGGTCGAGGTCCTGGAACTCGCGCTGGTAGACGGCGATCTGCTCATCGAGGCTCGGCTCGTGGACGGGCGTAGTGCCGTCGGGGGTGTCACCCATGGGTCGAAGTATGGCACGAGCTCGTTGGCGTCTAACTCCTTCGGTGTGTAGAGTTAAGGATCGAAGTTTAGGAATGAAGTCTTCAGTCTTCAGCTCTCAAAGGCAGGTGAGAAGTGACCAAGGTGATGGGCGCTGCGATGCGGCGGATCCAGGCCGGGAACGCGCTGACCGCGTTCGGCATCGGTTTCACGGTTCCGTTCCTCTACATCTACGTGGCGCAGGTGCGGGCTCTCGGCTCCATGGCCGCCACGAGCGCATTCGTGGCGTTTGCTCTGGGCGCCCTTGTCGCGTTGCCCCTCACCGGACGGGTCATCGACCGCCGGGGTCCGGTGCCGGTCGTCATCGGCGCCGCCGTCGCGGCCTCGGTGGGCGCGCTCTCCCTCGGGCTCTCCACCGGCATCGTGCCCATCCTGCTCTCGGCCCTGGCGCTCGGCGCCGGGCAGGCCGTCATGCAGCCCGCCCTCGCCACGATGATCGTGTGGTGTTCGACGCCGTCCACCCGGACCCGCGCCTTCGCCACGCAGTTCTTCATGCAGAACCTGGGCCTGGGCATCGGCGGTCTCATCGGCGGTCAGATCGTCGACGAGAGCCGGCCCGGCAGCTTCACCCTGCTGTTCGGCATCGAGGCGGTGATGTTCCTGGTGCTGGCGGGGATCATCGCCACCGTGCGGATGCCGCACGTGGGGAACATCAAGGACGCGCGGCCCAAGGACCCGTCCCAGGCGGGTGGCGGCGCCTGGAAGCGGCTGCTCCGGCACAAGGCCATGGTGCGGCTGTGCGTGCTCGGCTTCGTCCTCTTCTTCGCCTGCTACGGACAGTTCGAATCGGGTCTCGCCGCCTTCGGCACCGAGGCCGCCGGCATCTCGCCGTCCACCCTGGGCTTCGCGCTCGCCGCCAACACCGGCGCGATCGTCATCGCGCAGTTCGTCGTACTGAGGCTGGTCGAGAAGCGGCGCCGGTCCCGGGTGATCGCGCTGGTCGGCCTGATCTGGACCGTGGCGTGGCTCATCGCAGGGTTCTCGGGGCTGGGGCACGGCAGCGCGATGATGGCCGCCGCCGCGTTCATCACGACGTACGCGCTCTTCGGCATCGGCGAGGCCATGCTGTCGCCGACCCTGGCGCCGCTGGTGGCCGACCTGGCGCCGGAGGGCTCGGTGGGCCAGTACAACTCGGCCTTCGCGCTGGTCAAGCAGATGGCGCTGGCGCTGGGGCCGCTCGGGGTACCGCTGGGCGCCGGCATTCCGATGCTCTACATCGGGGTCTTCGTGATCGTCTCGCTCGGGATCGCGTGGCTCGCGCTGCGGCTGGGTGGGCAGCTGAGCCCGGTGCAGGACAAGCCGTCGCTGGCCAGGGTGGTCGTGGCGCAGTCTCCGGCCGCCGCCGCCAGGGTTGCGGAGCCCGTGGCCGCGTAGGCAGCGTAGGTGCATGTGGTGGGCCCCGATCCGGTGGATCGGGGCCTTCGCGTTCCCGCTACTTGTCCGGGAGGGCGAACTCGCACCAGACGGCCTTGCCGCCGCCAGGCGTGCGGCGGGTGCCCCACGAGGAGGCGATGGTCGCCACGATCGAGATGCCGCGCCCGGTCTCGTCGGCCGGTTCGGCGCGGCGGCGGCGCGGGAGGTGGTCGTCCCCGTCGGTGACCTCGATGATCAGGCGGCGGTCGGTGCGGCGCAGTCGCAGGCGCATGGGCGGGGTGCCGTGCTGGAGGGAGTTCGCGACGAGTTCGCTCGCCGCCAGGACGCCGAGGTCGCACAGCTCGACCGGGAAGCGCCAGGAGGCGAGGACGCCCTGCGCGAAGGCGCGGGCGCGCGGGGCCGCTTCGATGCCGCCCAGCAGCTCGAGGGCGGCGTTGTGGAAGAGCTCGGCGTCCGCGCCGGTGCGGGCCGGCTGCTGGAGGACCATCACGGCGACGTCGTCGTCGTGGTCGGCGTCCACGCCGAGCGCGCGCATCAGCCGGTCGCAGATGACCGCCGGGGTGCCCTGCGCGCCGGAGAGGGCGCGCTCCAGGGCGGCGACGCCTTCGTCGATGTCCTCGCCGCGGCGTTCGACCAGGCCGTCGGTGTAGAGGACGGCGGTCGAGCCGGGGCCCAGCGCGATGGTGCCCGAGGTGTGGAGCCAGCCGCCGGTGCCCAGCGGCGGGCCGGTGGGGTCGGCGGCGCGGCGTACGGTGCCGTCCTCGTCGCGGACGAGGATCGGGAGGTGGCCTGCGGAGGCGTAGGCCAGCAGGCCCTCGTTGGGGTCGTGGACGGCGTACACGCAGGTGGCGATCTGGCTGGCGTCGATCTCGGCGGCGAGCCCGTCGAGGAGCTGGAGCACCTCGTGCGGGGGCAGGTCGAGGCGGGCGTAGGCGCGGACGGCGGTGCGCAACTGGCCCATGACGGCGGCGGCGCGGACCCCGCGGCCCATGACGTCGCCGATGACGAGGGCCGTGCGGCCGGCCCCGAGGGTGATGACGTCGTACCAGTCGCCGCCGACGGCCGCCTCCGTCCCGCCGGGCTGGTAGGTGGCGGCGATGCGGAGGTCGTCGGGCTGTTCCAGCTCCTGCGGGAGGAGGGAGCGCTGGAGGGTGACGGCCGCCTCGCGCTGGCGGCGCTCGCTGGCGCGCAGGCGCTCGACGGCCTCGGCGTGGTCGGTGACGTCGGCGAGGTGGATCAGGACGCCGGTGTGCTGCGGGGCGGCATCGTTCTCGCGCTCGCCGTCGCGCTCCCGGTCACCGTCCGTCTTGGGGAAATCGACCGGGGTGCAGGTGACGGTGTACGAGCTGGAGCCGCCCGGCGCGGTGCGGTTCTTGGCGGTACGGGACTTGCCGCTGCGCTGGACCTGGTCGAGGAGCGGGAGGAGGCCCAGTTCGCCCAGTTCGGGGAGGGCCTCGTGGGCCGGGGCGCCGGTGGTGCGGGCGCCGAAGCCCGAGGTGTAGGCGTGGTTGACGTAGGCGACGCGGTGCTCGGGGCCGTGCACGAGGGCGACCAGGGACGGGAGCCGGCCGAGGACATCCCGTACGGAGAGCTCGTCGAGGGAGGGCACGGCGGCGGGGGCGCCCGTACGCGGGGCGGTGGCCGGAGCGTTGCCCGTGCCCGAGCTCGGGCCCGTACCTGTGCCCGTGCCCGTGCCGGAGACCGTGGGATCGGCGGGGCGGCCGTCCGCGGCGGGCGTGGACCGGTCGGTTCCGGGGTCGGCGCGGCCGCCGCGGGCTGCCGGGACGGAGCCTTCGCTCCGCTTGGCCTGGGCGGCGGCGTGTTCGGTCCGGGCGGCGGCGCGGCGCTGCGTTCCGGGAAACCGGGCGCTCCAGCGCGTGAAGTTCACTGCGTTCAAGCCTCGTGGTGTCGCAAGTGGTCGCTGTGTCGCTGGTGGTCGGTCACTGGACGATGTCACTCTGTGCAGGTGTGAGCCCACCTATGGTCACACGTCCAGTGTGGCCGACCGCACTGACAACGTCAGCCCTGGCTGTCCTGCGGGGGGTTGGGGGCGGGGTTCGGCGGAGGGTTCTTCGGGCCGCCGCCTGCGGCCAGTTCGAATTCTGCCCTGGGATGTTCGAGAGAGCCTAGGGACACGATCTCCCGCTTGAAAAGACCGGAGAGGGTCCATTCCGCGAGGACGCGCATCTTGCGGTTGAAGGTGGGGACCCGGCTGAGGTGGTAGGCGCGGTGCATGAACCAGGCCGGATAACCCTTGAGCTTGCGGCCGTAGACGTGGGCGACGCCCTTGTGGAGGCCGAGGGAGGCGACGGAGCCGGCGTACTTGTGGGCGTACTCGGTGAGGACCTCGTCGCGCAGGGACGCGATGAGGTTGTCGGCGAGGGCCTTGGCCTGGCGGACGGCGTGCTGGGCGTTGGGGGCGCACTCGCGGGCGGGTCCTTCGGCGGCGGGTCCGGCGGTGATGTCGGGGACGGCTGCGGCGTCGCCCGCGGCCCAGGCGTGTTCGACCCCCTCGACGGTGAGGAAGGCCGTGCAGGCGAGGCGGCCGCGCTCGTTCTTGGGGAGGTCGGAGGCGGCCAGGATCGGGTGCGGTTTGACGCCGGCGGTCCAGACGACGGTGCGGGTGGGGAAGCGGGCGCCGTCGCTGAGGACGGCCACCCGGTTCTCGCAGGATTCGAGGCGGGTTTCCAGGCGCAGGTCGATGTTGCGGCGGCGCAGCTCGCGGACCGTGTAGACGCCCATTTCGGGGCCGACCTCGGGGAGGATCCGGTCGCTGGCCTCGACCAGCACCCACTTCATGTCCTCGGGCTTGACGTTGTGGTAGTACCGCGCCGCGTAGCGGGCCATGTCCTCCAGTTCGCCGAGGGCTTCGACGCCTGCGTAGCCGCCGCCGACGAAGACGAAGGTGAGGGCGGCGTCGCGGAGGGCCGGGTCGCGGGTGGAGGAGGCGATGTCCATCTGTTCGATGACGTGGTTGCGCAGGCCGATGGCCTCTTCCACGGTCTTGAATCCGATGCCGTAGTCGGCGAGTCCCGGGATGGGGAGGGTGCGGGAGATGGATCCGGGCGCGAGGACGAGTTCGTCGTAGGCGATCTCGGTGGCGCCGGTGCCTTCCTCGGCGGTGGCGAGGGTGGTGACGGTCGCGGTCCGTTTGGCGTGGTCGATGCGCTGGGCCTCGCCGATGACGATGCGGCACTTGTCGAGGACGCGGCGCAGCGGGACCACGACGTGGCGTGGGGAGATCGAGCCTGCGGCTGCTTCCGGGAGGAAGGGCTGGTACGTCATGTAGGGCTCGGGGGTGACCACCGTGACCTCGGCTTCGCCGGCTCTCAGCTTCCGCTGGAGCCGGAGCGCCGTGTACATGCCGACGTAGCCGCCTCCGACGACGAGGATGCGCGTCCGGGACGGGGTACCGGGGGCCGTGCCCCGGGAGTTAGCAGCCTTCACCGTCCCATGACGCAACGTGGCTGGGAGTTTGTCCACAGGCCCGACAAATTGTGTGACCGGAGGTGGTGCCGGGACGGGGCTGTCGGGAGCCTCTCGTGGGGGCGAAGGTTCGCAGGTCAAGGGGTGCGGAGGGGATGCCTCCGGGGGTACGGAAGGGAAAAGTGGGGGTGAATGCTCCGATCGGGCGGTGGTCGGTCCGGGGCTGCCTCTTCTGAATTGACTCTGGCTCAACTATGTTCGTATCTCGTCGAGGAGTAGGACCGGGCCACTGACCGTGGCCGCCTCGACATGAAGGCGGGGACTGTCTCCGGGGGGAGACAAATGATTACCGGGGGAAACATATGAACATTTCCGATTTCCATGCCTCTGCGACCAGCACTCTCTCGGTCGAGAACAGCGGTCGCGTCATCGCGGGCGGCGGCTCCGGCCCCACGCACGGTGTGGGCCGTTCCACGCCGCTGCGCGTCGACGCCCAGCGCAATCTCGAACACGTCCTGCGTGCGGCGCGCGAGGTCTTCGGCGAGCTGGGGTACGGGGCGCCGATGGAGGACGTGGCGCGGCGCGCCCGGGTCGGTGTCGGCACCGTGTACCGGCGCTTCCCGAGCAAGGACGTCCTGGTCCGGCGGATAGCCGACGAGGAGACCGCACGGCTGACCGAGCAGGCCAGAACCGCGCTGGGCCAGGAGGAGGAGCCGTGGCAGGCGCTCTCGCGCTTCCTGCGCACCTCCGTGGCCTCGGGCGCCGGGCGGCTGCTGCCGCCGCAGGTGCTGCGGGTCGGCGGCCCGGGCGAGGACGGCGTCGAGGAGCCGGAGGCGGCGCGGGTTCCGCATCAGCGCCAGGCCGGTGTGGCCACCGGGGCTCCCGATCTGCGGGTCGTGGGCGCGCGGACTCCGGCTGAGGACGAGCCGTCGGAGGAGGCGGGCGCCGGTGCGCTGCTGGAGGTGGTCGGCCGGCTGGTGGACCGCGCCCGGGAGGCGGGTGAACTGCGTTCCGATGTCACGGTGGCCGATGTACTGCTGGTGATAGCGACGGCCGCGCCCGCGCTGCCCGACCCGGCGCAGCAGGCGGCGGCTTCGACGCGACTGCTCGACATCCTGCTCGAAGGGCTGCGGTCCCGGACGGTGTGAGTGGCCGGTCCGGTCGGGGCGGGACCGGTCGGGGCGGCTGCGGTCGGGGCGGCTACGGGCTCGGACCGCAGCCGGCTCGGATGGTTGCCGACTCGGACCGCTGCCGACTCGGGCGGCTGCGGGCTCGTACCCGGTGGCTGTCAGTACGGTGATACGCCGAAGTGTGCCCGGACGAGTGGATGGTGTGGAGACGGGGCGGGCGTGCGGCCCCCGTGTGCCACGCTTGATCGGTGTACCGGTTGAGTGTGTCGTGCGGGTCGTGCGGGTCGTACGGGGGCTGCCGCGATGAGCGTTGACGGGCGGGAAGAGCCACTCGGTGGCGCCGGTGGCGAGGTCGAGGCGGGCAGCTTGCCCGCAGGGCAGGTCCCGGCCCAGCGTGAACCGGGCGGACGGCATGACGGTCCCTCGGCCACCGGCGGTTCCCGGGCCTTCCGTAGCCCCCGTGGCTCCGGGAACTCCGGGAACTCCGGAAGCGAGCCGCCGCCGTCCGACGGGGACTTCGTCGCCCGGATGCGTGGCGGTGACGACCGTGCGTACGAGGAGCTGTTTCGTCGTCACGCCGATGCCGTACGGCGCTATGCGCGGACCTGCTGCCGGGACGCGCACACGGCCGACGACCTGACCGCCGAGGTGTTCGCGAGGACACTGCAAGCGGTACGGGGCGGGGCCGGGCCGGACCAGTCGGTGCGGGCCTATCTCCTGACCACCGTGCGCAGGGTCGCCGCGGCCTGGGCGAAGACCGCCAGGCGGGAGCATCTCGTCGAGGACTTCGCGATGTTCGCGGAGCAGGCGACGGGCGCCGAGAGCGGCGCCGGTATGGCCGGGCTCTCGGGTGACGACACGCTCGAACTGGGCGCGGACGTCCGGGCGATGCACGAGGCCGAGCGGTCGCTGGCCATGCAGGCCTTCCGGAGTCTGCCCGAGCGGTGGCAGGCCGTGCTGTGGCACACCACCGTCGAGGAGGCGTCGCCGAGCGCGATCGCGCCGCTGTTCGGGCTGAGTGCCAACGCGACGGCGGTTCTGGCCAGTCGGGCGCGCGAGGGGCTCAAGCAGGCCTATCTGCAGGCCCATGTGAGTTCGGCGCTGAGTGAGGGCGGCGACTGCGCTCGGTACGCGGACCGGCTGGGTGCCTATGCGCGCGGTGGGCTGCGGATGCGGGCGGAGCGGGGGTTGCGCAAGCACCTCGAGGAATGCGCGAAGTGCCGGGTGGCCGCCGGAGAGCTCAAGGATGTCAACGCGGGCATTCCCGCGCTGCTTCCGGTCGCGGTCATCGGGTGGTTCGCCGCCGGGTACGCGGCCAAGGCGGCCGGTGTGGTGGCCGGTGGCGCCGTCGCCGCGGGTGGAGCGGGTGCGGCCGCGGCGGCCGCCGGTGGGTCGACGGCGGGAGCCGGTGCCGCGGGCGCGGGTGCCGCCGGGACCGGGGCCGCCGGGACCGGGGCCGCCGGGACCGGGGGCGCGGGTGGGGCTGCCGGCGGGGCGGGGGCCGCGGGCGGGGCCGGGGGCGCCGTGGCTTCCGAGGGGCTCGGGCTGCCGGCCAAGGCGTCGATCGCCGCCGGTATCGCGGTCGCCGCGGCCGCGGGAGTCGTGTTCGCGCTGGCCGGGGACGATCCCGAGCCGCAGGCACAAGCAATGCCCGTGCCCCGGGTGGTGGCTCCGGTCGTGCCCGTCCCGCCCGCGCCGGAGCCGAGCCCGACTGCGGTGGAGCCGCCGCCCGCACGGGCTTCCGTACCTCCGGCACGGGTCGTGGCCCCGTCGCCCTCGAAACCGGCCGCGCTGGCACCCGCGATGCGGGCGCCCTCCCCGTCGCCCAGCCGGCAGAAGGCTTCCCCGTCGCCCACGCCGTCTCGGTCGAAGCCCTCGGCGAAGCCGGTTCCGCAGCAGGGGTTCCCACTGGTCGGGCTCGTTCACTCGGCCTACGGGGATCACAGCGGGCCGGAGTTGCAGACCTGGCGGAGCAGTTGGGTGTGGCAGCGCTGGGGGCTGGTGATCGGCGACCAGCGGTTCGGGCAGGGGATCACCGTGAACTCTCGTTCCTCGGTGGAGATCGCCCTCAACCGGCAGTGCACGACCTTCTCGGCGCGGGCCGGGGTGGACGGCCTGTCGATGTTCACGGACGGCGAGCTGCGGTTCTCCGTGTACGCCGACGGTCAGCGGCTCTGGCGGTCGGCGGCGCTCGGGTACGAGGATGCGGCGGCGGGCGTGAACGTCTCCCTGAGCGGGCGCGCGACGGTGAGGCTGGTGGTGGAGCGGGACGGCCCGGGGCGGCTGCCGGCACTGGCGAGTTGGGCCGATGCGGTGATCAGCTGCCGGTAGCTCGACCGCGGGGCGGTTGGCCGGTACCGCCCCACGCGTCGCTGCCGCCGTGAGGCCCGTCGTACCGCTTCGGCGTGCCCGGCCGCGCTCCGTGCCGTGGTCACCCAAGCCGGCCGGCAGGCCCCGTCCGCCGCCTCGGCTGCCCGGTGGACCGGTGGCCGACGCGGCCCCCTGCGGGGTTCACCGCCCCGGCGAACGCCTCGGACGGGGGCTGAGGGGCTGTCCCGTAGTTCCCGGCGGCGCACGACGACGGCTACGGCACCTCGCCGCACTGCGTTCGCTGCGCTCACTGTGTCTCGGCTCCTCTTCGAGGACCTTGGAGGCCGAGCTGTCGCAACGGCCCCTACGTCCAGCATGAGGACGCCCCTCCGCGCCTTGCGGTGCAGCTCGGCATCCGAAGGATGAGGTGAAGGGCCGAGACGCAGCGAACGAAGCGAGTGCACTGCACCGGACGCCGCGCACTGATCCACCAGGGATTGCGGGACGGCCCCCAGGGAGCGTCGTCGCAGTAGCTCTCCCAGTTGCCTCCCGCGGACTCCGTCCGGGGGACGCGCTCGGAGGTACCCCCTGCCGCCCGCAGGGGGGCCGGCGGGGGGCTGGTGCGTGCGAGCGCAGGGGGGAGGAGGGAGTCCATACGGCGCATCGGCGACCGGCGACCGGCGACAGCGCGGCGAGCGTGCGTGCCGGACCCCGCCGGCCCGGCGGGGCTTTGACGACACGGCCTTAGTGCGGGGCCGGGCGGAGGCGGGGGACGCCTGGGGTCAGGCGGCCCAGGGGTTCTTGGGGTGGGGAGGGGACCGCGCGCCGCCGCGGGGAGGTGGTGCCCGTCCAGCAGGTGCCGCGGCGGGCGAGGAGGCGGCGGAGCCACAGTTCCATGGAGACCAGTTCCGCGAGCCCGTCGAGCGGGACCGGGCGGCCGTCCGCCGCGTCGAGCAGGGCCTGCTGGACGACCCTGGCTTCGATCAGGCCGGCGTCCGCGAGGAGCGGTGCGGTGAACAGCGACAAGAGGTCGCTCAGGGCGGCCCGCAGTCCGAGGCGGGTCGCCGTCTCGTTCGGGGTGTGGGCGGTGGCGCCCCAGCCGTGCGGGAGCTCCCGCACGCCGGCCGAGGACAGGACGCTGCGCAGGATCGCCGCCCGGGCCCCGGGCTGCACGCGCAGGGATTCGGGGAGGGCGCGGGCGGCGCGTACGACCTGGTTGTCCAGGAACGGGGCGTGCAGGCGCTGGCTGCGGACCTCCACGGCCTGTTCGAAGACCCGGTGGTCGGCGGCGTGGCGGGCGAGCAGGGAGCGGGCACGGGCCTCCCCGGGGCGCAGCGACAGCGGAGGGCGCCCAGCGGCGGCCGTAAGACGGATCGATACTTCCGCCAGGGCTTCGCCCGTCAGCCACCCGGCGGCCGGGCCGGGGCGGGACCAGGTGAGGGCGGCCAGGGAGGCGTCCACCGGCCCGGACACCCGCTCGGCGACCTGCCCTTCGCGCAGTCGGGCGGCGGCCGCTTCCATACCCGCGCGGTAGGTCGTACGGGCGAGGCGGCGGGCCGCGGAGTAGACGGTGAGCGGGACCAGCAGGGACTGGCCTTCCGCGGAGGCCGAACGGGCCAGGGCGGCCACCGGGCGCAGCAGGTGGCGTCGGCGGCGGTCCATCAGGAGGTCGGCCATGCGGGCCGGGTGGGCGTCGAGGACCTGGCGGGCGCCGTGGCCGGTGAAGTGGTCCGCCGAGCCGGCGGCCAGCCGGCGGCGGTCGCGGGCGGCGAAGACGAGCGAGGGGCCGGGTTCGTCGGTCAGGGGGCCGTCGAGTTCGGCGTACGGGAGGGCTTCCTCGGCGGCGGCCACGACGACGTGGCGCAGCCGCGGGTCGGCGGCAATGGCCCGGGCGCGTTCGAGTTCGGCCTCGCGGCCCTGCGGGGTGGCGAGGTCGTTGAAGGTGACGGCCAGGAGCCGTTCCCCGGCCTGGCTCAGGACGGTGCCCGGCGCCCCGGGCAGGCCGGCCGCGAGCAGGGCCAGGGTCGCGGAGGCGCTGCCGCCGGAGAGGTCGGCGCCCACACCGGCCGCCGGGGCGCCCCGGGCCGCGCGCCGGTCGGCGGGTCCCATTCCGGGCACCGGGCCGGGATCGTAGGGCAGGGTGTCGGGAGCATGCCGGGGGGCCGTGAGCCGGGCGCGCACCGCGTCCACCAAGGCCTCCCGTACGCCCTCCACCGCGCGCTCGGCGTCGGTCTCGGGGGCGGCGACCGCGAGCGAGGCCACCGACTCGTAGCCGGTGATCTCCCGGGAGCCCTCGCGCAGGATGAGCGCGTGCCCGGGCGGGATGCGCCGGACGCCCGCGTACGGTGTGCCGTCGCCCAGTGCCTCCGGGCTGTCGGGGCAGGCCAGCAGGGCCGCGAGATGGCCGACGTCGAGCTGCGCCTCGATGAGGTCGGCGAGGGGGAGCGCGGCGGTGGCGTACGCCGTCCCGCTCGCCCAGGGCGTGTAGAAGACGGGCCGCGCGCCGGCGAGGTCGCCGAGGACGGTGATCCGGCGGCCGGCCTGGACGACGGCGGTGTAGCTGCCGGACCACTGGGTGAGGTGGCGCAGGGCGCCGCCGCGGGCGGCGAAGAGGGCGCGGCGCAGTTCGGCGTCGGTCGCGCCGCAGCAGCCGAGGACGGCGAGCCGGGTGAAGGGGTCGGCGGGGTCGGCGACGACGGTGCGGATCTCGTCGGGGCGCCAGTCGCCGACGG
Organism: Streptomyces sp. NPDC003038; assembly: GCF_040611115.1. NCBI lineage: Bacteria > Bacillati > Actinomycetota > Actinomycetes > Kitasatosporales > Streptomycetaceae > Streptomyces > Streptomyces sp. NPDC003038. The sequence goes on along the minus strand of NZ_JBEXNN010000060.1, from coordinate 2,990 downwards.
CCCACAGGGGGTCGGGGTCTCCCCACAGGAGTTGGGCGCCGACGGGGTGGACGGTGCGTTCGGCGTCGTCGCCGGGGTCGTCCGGGTGGGCGGCGTCCGCGATGCCGCCGCGCAGGGGTCCGCCCGCGTCGCCGTATCCGCCGTATCCGGTCTGGCCGGAGCCGTGGCCGGAGCCGTGGCCCGACACGCGGCCGGCCGTGCCGAAGCTCGCGGCGATACTGCTCCAACCCACCAACCAGCGCACCGCCGCCTCCCCAGCCTGTGGGCACATGACCGGGGCACGGGCAGCACGGTCGGCGCTGAAGGCGCGGTCGGCGGGACCCCGGGTGGCTCGGGTCCATGCTGCCACGGGACAGGCGTGCGAGAGTGGTTAAAGGGGGCGCACATGCAAACGAACACGCCCCACGCACACGGTATTTGGCGTTCCGTTCCCACCGCCCCATAGGTCGGTTTCGGCCAATCTTCGGCCGTACTGAGAGCCGATGTGTGGCCCTGGAGTCCAGCACACGGGCGCGGTCCGGGAGGCGGAATCCGCCCCCCGGACCGTTCCGCCACCCGCGGGGATTGAGGCAGCGGCATCCCCCGGCCCACCCGATCCGCGCAGCGGGCCGACCCACGCACCGCACATCGAATCGCCGGGCCCCCGGACCGGCCAGAGCGCACGGGCGGGCGCACGGCCACACGGACGGAGCACGCGATGACACGTGCGCCCCGGGTCCGGGACCGGTCACGGCTGTGCAAACGGACAACAATCTCGCCATACGGAAGTCTGGGCCTTAACGCTTGGGAGGCGGGGAACTACGCTGGGTTTACGAAATGCCGGGCGCCTATGCCCCGGCGGCGTCTGCGTTCCGCGTGTGACGAGGGGTGGCGCATGTCCAGGGAGCTCCGCGAGCCCAATGAGAAGCTCGGCGCCGTCCTCGCCCTCGCGGGCATCAGCAACGCCGGACTGGCCCGGCGGGTCAACGACCTCGGCGCACAGCGCGGCCTGACGCTTCGGTACGACAAGACGTCGGTGGCCCGGTGGGTGTCGAAGGGGATGGTGCCGCAGGGCGCCGCCCCGCACCTGATCGCCGCCGCCATCGGCGCGAAGCTGGGGCGGCCCGTGCCGCTGCACGAGATCGGGCTGGCGGACGCGGATCCCGCGCCCGAGGTGGGCCTGGCCTTCCCGCGCGATGTGGGCGCGGCGGTGCGTTCGGCCACCGATCTCTACCGGCTCGACCTCGCCGGCCGTCGCGGCGGTGGCGGGATCTGGCAGTCGCTGGCGGGGTCGTTCGCCGTGTCGGCCTACGCCACACCCGCTTCGCGGTGGTTGATATCCCCCGCGGACGGCTCGGTGGCGCGCGAGCCCGCGCCTTCGGGCCCCGCGGCCTCAGCGCGCACCCCTGGCCCACCGGCCCCTCCGGCCGCCCAGGGGGCATCCGCGTTATCCGCCACCACCCCGCCGGTCGGCGGCCCGGCGGCGCCGCCGGCCACCGCCGCGCCCGCGCAGCGGGAGGGCGAGCGGGGTCCCGTGGCGTCCCCGCTGCCGCCGCTGTCACCGCCGCCGCCGGATCCGGCCCCGCAGCGCGTGGGCCACAGCGATGTGACCAAGCTGCGCGAGGCCGCCGAGGACGCCCGCCGCTGGGACTCCAAGTACGGCGGCGGGGACTGGCGTTCGTCGATGGTGCCGGAGTGCCTGCGGGTGGACGCGGCGCCGCTGCTGCTCGGCTCCTACACCGACGAGGTGGGCCGCGCCCTGTTCGGCGCGACCGCCGAGCTGACCCGGCTGGCCGGGTGGATGGCCTTCGACACCGGCCAGCAGGAGGCGGCCCAGCGCTACTACATCCAGGCGCTACGGCTGGCCCGCGCGGCCGCGGACGTACCGCTCGGCGGGTACGTGCTGGCGTCGATGTCCCTCCAGGCGACCTACCGGGACTTCCCGGACGAGGGCGTGGACCTCGCGCAGGCGGCCGTCGAGCGGAACCGGGGGCTGGCCACCGCCCGCACCATGAGCTTCTTCCGGCTGGTCGAGGCGCGGGCGCACGCGAAGGCGGGTGATTCGGTGGCCGCGGGGGCGGCGCTGCGGGCGGCCGAAGGGTGGCTGGAGCGGGCGCGGGAGGGCGACCCGGATCCGACCTGGCTCGGTTTCTACTCGTACGACCGTTTCGCGGCGGACGCGGCGGAATGTTACCGGGACCTCAAACTGCCCCGGCAGGTCCGGCGCTTCACCGAGCAGGCCCTCTCCCGCCCCACCGAGGAGTACGTGCGCTCGCACGGGCTGCGGCTGGTGGTGAGCGCGGTCGCCGAACTGGAGTCGGGCAATCTCGACGCGGCGTGCGCGGCGGGCACCCGGGCGGTGGAGGTGGCGGGCCGGATCACGTCGGCGCGGACGACCGAGTACGTACGGGACCTGCTGCACCGGCTGGAGCCGTACGGGGACGAGCCGCGCGTCGCGGAGCTGCGCGAGCGGGCCCGGCCGCTGCTGGTGGCGCCCGCGTAGGCGGGCGGGCACGGCCTCGCCAGGTCCAGCACGGCCCCCGCCCGGTCCAGCACGGTCCGGGCGGTCCGGTCCGGGCGTGGCGCCGCGCAGCCCCGCGTGGCGGCTGTGTCGGTGGCGGGGTGCAGTATGCAGGAGTGGGAGGTGTCGGCTTGGGCGGCGGCGGTAGAGGCAGGCTGAGCGGCGTGGGCCGAGTGGCGCGGGTGGCGCGAGTGGTGCGGGTGGACTGCGATGTGCTGGTGATCGGCGGCGGGATCGTCGGCCTGTCGACGGCGCACGCCCTGTCACGTCTCGCCCCCGGGACCCGGGTGGTCGTCCTGGAGAAGGAGACCGGCCCGGCCCGGCACCAGACGGGCCGCAACAGCGGGGTGATCCACAGCGGCATCTACTACCGCCCGGGATCGCTGAAGGCGCGCTTCGCGGTGCGCGGCGCCGCCGAGATGGTCAAGTTCTGCGCGGAACACGGGATCGCGCACGAGGTGACGGGCAAGTTGATCGTCGCCACGGAGCG
>NZ_JBEXNN010000059.1:0-15667 GCF_040611115.1 Streptomyces sp. NPDC003038 | reverse complement strand
CTGGGGGGGGGCCCGGGGGGGCGGGTTGGGGCGGCCCGTGGGGTTCGGGGTGTCCCCCCCCCGGGGGGGGCGGGGGGGGGGGGGGGGGCGGGGGGGGGGGGGGGCCCCCCCCGGGGGGGCCCCCCGCCCACTCTCGGCTTGCGCTCCCCAACTGGGGAGCCTGCGGCTTTGCGCGCACCACCGACAGACCCAACCCGGCAATTCGCGCACATTCGCAGAAAAGCGACGCCGGCAATGGGCCCTCCAGTCGACGAACTCGGCGTACCCGGTATGGATCGACCTGTGATCACCTGGGAGGCCCGCAGGCGGCCACTGGTGGCCTTTTCGGCTGCCGAGTCGCCCTCCCGCTACGGGAAATGGGGGACTCGGGTGTCGAAGCGGCCGCGGTGACACGGGCTGCGCGCGTCGAGGCGGCCACGTGCACCGCGGACTCCTTTGGTGGGCAAGCCTCCGCCCTCGCCCCTTCGGGGACTGGGCAAGCCTTTGGGCAAGCCGCCCTGAGGAGGGTGGGTGGAGATTCCCACCATCCGGTGGGACGCGGCCGCGCACCCGCCAGCCCTCTGCCACCGGTGCGCGCCACGACCTACTTCAGGAAGGCCCGTCCATGCCGGGACGTCGAAACCCGACCCGCACCCCCGCCCGGCGACGGCCACGCCGAGGACGCCGACCCGTGCACCGTCGCAGAGGAGGGGCCGCCGTCGATGCGGCCGGCCTCCTCGCGGCCGCCGCGTTCGTGTGCGTCCTCGTCCCGCAGGCCCGGCAGTGGCTTCAGCCCCACGGCGCCGACATCGCCGCCGTCACCGTCGCGGTCCTGGCCGCCGGAGCGCTGACGCTTCTGCTCGTGAAGGCCGCGCGGCGTGGCGCCTCCGCATGGACCGCCCGTCGCTGGCGACCGGGGGGCTGGGACATCCGCTTCCTGGACGGCCTGCATCACAGTCAGTTCGAGGAAGCCGTACGGGACCTGATGCGCCGCGACGGGGCCCACGACGCCGTCCGGGTGGGCGGCGCCGGCGACAACGGCGCCGACGTCAAGGGGACCGACCCGGCAGGCCGCCGCTGGGTAATCCAGTGCAAGCACCGCCGCGACGGAGCTGCCGGGGCCGCAGTCGGCACGCCGGACCTTCACGTCCTCAACGGAACGGGACGCCCCGTCCACGGCGGCGACGTCGTCGTCCTCATCACCAACGGCAGGATCACCGCGCCCGCAGTGAAGTTCGCGCGAAGTCAGCGGCTGCACCTGGTGGATCGGACCACTCTCAACGCGTGGGCCAGCGGCTCGCGACCGTTGTGGGAGATCCTGGCCGACCTGCCAGCGCCGCGGCGCAGCCATCCGGCGCGCAGGCTCCGGCGACCCCAGCCCTGACCGTACGGACGCGACCGGGGCCTCCTGAACGACTGGGCCAGTGGCTCAGCCCCGCTGTGGGATCTCCTCCCACAGCTACCGGCGCCCCGGCCCAACCGCCCATCGTTGGGATGGGCTCGCCAGTTCCGCTCCTGACTGCTCAGCCTCCGGAGCCGCCTGGACGGTGAGCCCTTCGTTCGTGGAGCTTGCGCGAACTGTCCCAGCGGCCGCGCACGCGGCCCGCACTCGGCGTGGGCAGCCCCGCCGCGCCGCCGTGCAAGTCAGACAGGGACTTCGCAGATTATCGAATTACGGGCAAAGGCCACGCCGGAACGGCTGCTCGGAGCAGCCGATTTCTGCTGCTCCAGTACGCCGCGACCAGGAAGGTCTCACCAGGCCGAGAGTGTGAGCCTGCCGTCGATCTGGGTTGCCCAGTAGGCCTTCTGACAACTGCTCACGAGGAGGACGCCAGGTAGACGCGCCCCCGAGCAAAAACAGGGAATCCTGTTCCCCGGCCTCGGGCTGATGTAGTGATCTCGCTGTGCCCGATATCGTCGGGACATGCTCATCGCGAACGTGTCCCCCCGTACGGGCGGCAAGACGACGAATTCAGGCTGGTTCGCGCACGCCCTCGTGGAGGCGCAGCGCGACTACAAGCCGATCGGGTTCGACGCCGACCATTCCCAGCAGTTCCACGCATGGAGTGAGACCGGCGAGTTCCCCTTCGAGGTGAAGCCTGCCGCCTCAGCGAAGTTCCACACCGAGCACGTGGTACCGGACGAGATGATCGGCATCGTCGACTGCGGCCACACCGAGAACCACCCGGACATCACCAACAGCGTTCTCCGCGTGGCCGATCTCGTGATTCTCCACATGGCTCCGACGAAGGCGGACTTCGACCGGATCATCGACCCACCGGACAAAACGAAGATCGGCGACATCATCGCGATGAGCGCTGCCCTGCGTCCCGCCCGTACTCCCCCGCCCACCTGGGTCCTGCTCAACCGCACGGTATCCGGCGCCAGCTCCACCGGCCTCTACCGCGACATGATGGAAGACGAGGGGTGGAACGTCCTTACGACGGTCATCCCCCGGTCTGAGGCGCTCGCGCAGTCGGTCAGCTACCCCATCAGCGGGGCCAGCAAAGGACCGTTCGGATCGTTGGTCACGGAACTTGAGGACAGGGGTCTCCTGAAGTGAGTAAGTCGCACACCCAGCGGCTCCGGGAAGAGCAGGAGCGCCGCCGAAAGGCACGCGAGGCCCGGGAGGCAGAGGCACATGCTGCGGCAGCCGAGACCGCGGGCACGCCCGAGACCAGTGGCGGCGCCGCGGTCACGCTGGCCGCATCGCCCGCTACGCCGGCGCCGCAGGTTGCTCAGCGTCCGCAGCCCTTCACCCCGGACCTCCTGCCGTCGACCGAGGCCGTGGATGCATCGGGGGAGCTTTCTGCGGACGAGCTGGACGAGCTGGATCGCTGTGAGCGCGCGTTCGCCAATGCGGATCAGGCCCAGTGGATGCGGGGAGTGGCGCTGCACGCGGTGCGAGACCGCAGGTTGTATCGGCATGGGGGGCGCACCTGGCCGCAGTACTGCGAAGAGATCGGCCTGAGCGAGTCCGACGCCAACCGCATGATCCAGGAGTACCCGCTGGCCCGGGCGATTGCTCAGATCTGGGTGAGTCCGAAGATGGTGCCGGCGTCTCACGTTCGGGCCCTGCTTGAACTGGTGCCGGTCTTCGACCTGGAACCCACTGCCCGGGGCTACGTGAAACTGCGGGCCTGGGCGCAGGAGAACGGCCACCGAGTCACTGCTGCAGACCTCGCCGCGATGACCAAGCAGTCCGCCCTCGCGGCGCCTGCCTACGATACGCCCCTGCCGGTGGCTGAGTTCCAGGCCCGACGGCGGGCGATCGACGGCCCCGTGCCACCCCAGCCCGGCCCGCCTCCTGGCGAGACTGACGTCCCCGCACCCGCTCCCGAAGCCGCCTCCGAAAGTCGCCCAAATTTGGGTGAGCCGACGGTCGCCTCTGGCTCTCTGGATCACCCAAATTTGGGCGGACCAGCTGCGGGCCCCGCCCCGTCGGACATCAGCGACGACGACATCGTGCACGCCGAACTCGTCGACGATGGGCCGGCAAGAGAGCTCTCCGCAGCTCTCGCCCGGTTGCAGCAAGACATCGACAGCACCCTGATCGGGGCTTCACCCGAAACACTGAAAGCCATCGCTGCCTCAGCCAACGCGATCAGCACAGCAGCCCAGGACGCTCTCACTGGCGCGGCACTGTAGCCACCCAAATTTGGGTGACCAACCACCTTCCCTGTAGGCAGGTCGGCTGATCAAGCCCATGCGGGTGTGGTGGAGCATCAGCCTCACGAGGGTCCAGGAGCCACCCAAATTTGGGTGGCTCCAGAACCGATGGGGCGGGATCCCGAAGAGGGTCCGCCCCATCGGCATGCCAGGGCACTGATCACTTTTCGTTGACGATCAGGGCTTCGTCGCCTCCGAATCGGCCTAACGGCCGGTAGCCCGTGAGAGTGTGAAGGCTGCTCAGGGGATGAAGTTCTGATGTGGGAGGGGCGGCACCAGTGACCGCGGGGAAGACGGCGAAGCCGATGGAACTGACTAGGACGCACCGCATCCTGATCTCGGTCGTGGTCGTCGGCGCCGTGATCATCGCGGGGATCGGTTTCGCCGGCTCCTACGCCGCGGTCCGCGCGCTCGCCGTCAAGAAGGGCTTCGGCGACTTCTCCCTGGTGTTCCCGATCGGCATCGACGCAGGCATCTGCGTCTGCCTGGCGCTCGACCTCCTGCTGACCTGGATCCGCATCCCGTTCCCCCTCCTGCGCCAGACCGCGTGGCTCCTCACCGCCGCGACGATCGCGTTCAACGGTGCCGCCGCCTGGCCCGACCCGCTCGGCGTCGGCATGCACGCCGTCATCCCGGTGCTCTTCGTCGTCACCGTCGAGGCGGCCCGGCACGCCGTGGGCCGGATCGCGGACATCACGGCCGACCGGCACATGGAGGGCGTCCGCATCACCCGCTGGCTCCTGTCTCCGGTGCCCACATTCAAGCTGTGGCGCCGGATGAAGCTCTGGGAACTGCGGTCGTACGAGCAGGCCGTCGGGATGGAGCAGGACCGGCTGATCTACCAGGCGCGGCTCCAGGCCCGGTACGGGCGGGCTTGGCGCCGCACAGCCCCGGTGGAGGCCCTGATGCCGCTGCGCCTAGCCCGCATCGGCGTGCCGCTCGCGCAGACCGCCTCAGCGGGGCTGACCGCAGCCGGCCTGAGCCCTGTCTTGCTCTCCCGCCCCGAGCCCGAGCCCGCATCCGTGCCTGAGTCCGCCGCCGAGCCGGAGCTGGCCGCCTCGGTCGATGTTCCCGAACTGCTCCCGGCCGCCGAGCCCCGTGCTGAGGATGCCGCTGCCCGAGAAGCGGAACCGGCGGCCGAGCCCGCGGCTGCCACTCCCGGCGCCCGGGACGAGATGCCCGCGCCCGACCTCGTCGAGCTGGCCCAGGCAGCGCGGGACTTCATGGCGCAGTACGGCGCGGTCCCGTCCGCGGAGCAGTTCGCGGCGTACCTCGCGCGGGACTACGGCCTGACCGACCAGCACACGGGCGGCCTTCTTCCCGACGTCCTGCTGGAGCCGGTGCTCGCCGAGCTCCGGGCAGCGGAGCTCGAAGCGGCCGCGCACGCGGCCTCCGTACCGGCTGTCGAGGAGCCGGCGATCGACACGTCGGCTGCCCCGGCGCCGGTGTACGAGGAGCAGCTGCCCGGGGCGGGGGAGCCGCACCCCTTCTTCGGGGAACAGGGCGGCCTTCGCGGCCCGTCGGAGGCGCCGGTCGAGCCAGCGCGAGTGCCCGCCGGAGCGGTACCCGCGCCGACGGCCTCCGTGACCGATGTCGGCCCGGCCGTACCTGCGGGCCGTTCGTTCGAGCAGCCCGTCCTCGCGGCGCCGACAGGAGCGGACGGACAGGACTGGGTGGCCGAGGTGACCGCGTCCGGTGAGGCGACCGCGCGGGTGCCGAAGCAGCAGACCGTCGAGGAGCCGGCCGAGGTGGACCCGATTCAGCGCGATATCGAGCTGGTGGCCTCCTGGCTGATGGAGGCCGAAGAAACCGGGAAGCGGTTGTCGGGAGCCGAGGTTGCCCGGCGCCTGGAGGTCTCACCCAAGACGGGCCAGCGCCGCGTGCTCGATGCCCAGACGTACCTGGAGGAGCAGCGTCGGCAGCAGGGCCGGGCGCACCTCCGCTCCGTCGGCAGCAGCAGCTGACCGTTCCGGTTATGGCCTGGTGACCGGTCATCGGTCATCGGTCACCGCCACCGACCGGCCGGGCAGCCGTCCCGCCGTGACCGATCGGCGCGTGACCGATCCGGCGACCGGTGCCGTGACCGGTTACCGAACCCGCCCGTGACCGATCCCGGACCGGTGACCGGTGACCGATCCGGGCCGCATCGGTCACCGGTCATGACCGGTCCGCGGTCATCGGTCACCCGTCCGCCGCGACCTTGCATCCGCCTCCTGGGCAAGCCTTGGCGGTACAAGCCCGAGGCTTGCCCACCCCCCAGGGAGGCTTGCCCAGAGTTGCATGGACCGGTCACGAGGGGGCTTGCCCAACCCCCCACCAGGCTTGCCCAATCGGTCACGGGAGGCTTGCCCGGCTAGAGGGCAAGCCTCCCATCTGCGCTTTTAGGGCTGTGGGCAAGCCTTCGGGCAAGCCGGTCTGAGGAGTGTGTACGGCACGAGATCCGAAAGGAGACGTGCCGTGCACGACGCTTCGCACCCCGCCGCCGGCGGCGGGTACTTCGACCGGCTGGACGCCGACTGGGCCGCGCTGTGCGCGGACCCCGTCCTGCGCCAGGCGGTGACCGACTGGGTGAGCGATGGCCACCTGACCGACGACATCGCGGCCGTGACCGATTCCTGGTCCGGCTCCCTGACGCCCGAGCAGCTCCTCACCGCGCTCCGCCCAACGGCCGAGGGCGTGACCGATGAGCTGACCGACACCGTCCTGCGGGCCCTCCTCCAGCGCGCTGCCGGCCGTGACCGATCGGCCGTCCTCGCCAGCCGCGTCATCGTCCAGGCGATGCTCCCCGCCGTCTTCCGCATCACCCGCGGACAGGTCCGCGCGACCGGCGGCCGCACTCGCGACGCCGTCGGTCACGTGACCGTGACCGCCCTCTACGAAGTGGCCCGCGCCGGCCGCATCCACCTCCGCCCCGGCCGGCCCGCCGCCAACCTCACGCTCGACACCCTGCGCCAGGTCCTGGCCGAGCTCGCGGCCGAGCAGAGCCCGGCGGGGGAGGACCTCGCGGCCGCGGAGCAGATCGCCGACCGAGGGCCGGGCCCGTACGAAATCGCCCGCGCCCGCACCGTGCGGGCGGCCGCCGCGGAAGCCGGCCTCAACACGGGCCCGGCTGACGACGCCGCGACCGCCCCGGCCCGGCTGGAGCTCCTGGAGCTCCTCCTCGACGCGGTGCGCGACGGCGCTCTGTCGACCGCGGACGCGCAGGCGCTGGCCTGGCACCACATCAGCGGCGGCATCCCGGACGCCGAGGCCGCCGCCCGCGTCGGCACCACGGCCGGTGCCTGGCAGCGCAGGCGCTCGCGGGCCCTGGCCCGCCTCACAGCATCCCTCCAGCCCGCGGCCGCGGCATGAACCGGACCACCGCCGAGGCCACCGTCCGCTCCCCCCTTTGGAGATGCGTCTTGACCACACCCGCCGCCGCGACGTCGCTGGACGCGGACGAGGAGCGCGTCACCCGCGCCCAGCGTCTGCTCATCCAACTCGGCGCCGCTCTCGTCGCCCGCCCCTTCGATACCGGCACCCACGAGAAGCTGCGCGCCTTCCTCGACGAGGACGCCGAGCCGGTCCTCGCCTCGCTCGCCGCACTGAGCCGCCGGCCCGAAGCGGAACTCCGCAGCCGGATCGCGGAACTGGCCGGCCACGCCCTGCGCTCGGCCGGAGGCACGGCATGAGCCCCGTCCTCACCGCCCGCCGTAAGCCGGCACCGGTCGACCCGCAGGCGCTGGCCGTCCAGGAGACCGAGGCGGTCCAGGAGGCCAGCTGGGTCGGCGGCTGGTCGACCGGCGCCCAGGCCAATTCGGCTGCCCTGCTGCGCTGGCTCGTCTGGGGCCTGATCGCGCTCGGCCCGCTGCTGGGCGCGCTCGCCTACTTCTCGGTGCCCACGACGTCCGCGGCTCCGGAGCCGAAGACCGCGCCGTCCGCACCTGCCGCGAGCGGCGGCCAGGGCGCGGCGGGGTTCGCGAGCCTCTTCGTCGCCACCTACCTCTCCGCTGGGCGCGGCGACGAGCCTAAGCTCGCCGCCTACTACCCGCCGGCCAGCAACCTCCAGCTCGACGGTGTCTCGGGCCATCGCCGGGGCGAGCAGCTGACTGTCGTCCGGCTGCGCCAGACCGACACCTCGGTCTGGTCGGTCACGGTCGCTGCCCGAGTCACCGGCGCGACACCAACGGCCACGCCGTCCACGCAGCCGGGCGCCTCGCCGAGCCCGGCGGCTGCGGCCGACGCGGTGCGCTACTTCCAGGTGCCCGTGGCCACAGCGCCCGGCGCCGGGGGAGCGACCGCGTACACCGCGCTCGCGCTGCCGGCCGAGGTCGCCGCTCCCGAGCGGGCCAAGACCCCGGAGCTGGTCTACGGCGCGATGCGCCCGGCGCTGCCGACTGACCCGCGCACCCAGGCGGTCACCAGCTTCCTGAGCGCCTACCTCACGAAGGCCGGCGCCGAGCTCGACCGCTACCTGGCTCCGGGCACCCGCCTGGCCGCGCCGTCCCCGGCCCCGTACTCGGGTGTCGCGGTGGACCAGTTCGCCGTCGAGGGCGAGACCGGCGGCGAGCCCGTCGTCTCGGTCCCCGGCGACGGTACGACCCTGCGCCTGCTCGTCACCCTCCGGGCGACCGGCCAGGACGGGGTGCGGCTCCCGCTCACCTACGCCCTCACCCTTACGGCCCGCGCCGGCCGCTGGGAGATCGCCAGCCTCGACGGCGCCCCCGCCCTCACCCCACCGACTCCGGCCCCGGCTGCCTCCGGCACCCCCGGTCCGGCAACCACCCCCACCGCATAAGAGGAGCACGTCATGCACGACACCATCACGCTGGCCGCGGGCTGGATCGAAACCGGCACCGGTCTCGGCACCGACATCAAGGGCCTCATCTTCGACGTGGCCATCCCCGCACTGTGCGGAATCTTCGTCGTGGTCATCGGCTGGAAGACCAAGGCCCCCGGGCCGACGATCATGGCCTGCGTCTTTGCGGCGATCGTCTGGGGCCTGTCCGCCAACATGGGCGCCCTCAAGAACAAGACCACCGAAGACATCGTCCAGTATCAGGGCGGCCCCAACGCCGTCCGGGGTGACCAGTGACCGAGGCCGCCGCCGGCGGCGGCGAACTGGACTTCGAGCTGATCGGCCGCTGCTACACCAAGGCCCGGCGCGCGCCGCTGGTCCACGGGGTGATCCGGGACGTCAACGGCGGCCGGGGGATCCGGCTGCCCGGCGGTCCGTACACCCTGACTCAGCTTGCCGGGATCGTCGCCACCGTCGCCGCTCTGATCCTGACCCGCCCGGTGTGGGGCGGCCACGGCTGGCTCGACGTCGCGGTCCTCTTGGTCCTGCCCGCCGTGGTGGCGTTCGTGCTGCGCCACCTGCACATCGACGGGCGCAACCCCGCGGCCGCCTTGTTGAGCATCGCCCTGATGCTCGCCGTGCCCCGGCGCGGCCAGCTCCGCGGCCGCGCCTACCGGCCAACCCGGCCCACCCGCGGCGACACCCGCATCTATCTGCCCGCCGACGAACAGGCCGCCGAGGCCACTGCCCCGGCGATCACTGACGCCCCCGTACCGGAGTCCCAGCCGAATCAGACCCGGCCGCGGCCCGCAGTACCCGCCGCCGCGTCGCCTGCGCCCGAAGGGCCTTCGGTGCCCGCCGTGCCGGTGGCCTCGGGGGTGCAGGCCCTGCTCGCCCGCCGCGCCCCCACGACTCGTACCTGATTGGAGAACTGACGATGCGCCTGCCGATCCGGCACGTCCAGAGCAACGTGATCTTCACCACCCACGGCACCGTCTGGGCGGTGTGGCGCGTTGCTGCGACCAACTACTCCCACGCCCCGGCCGTCGTGAAGAAGCGCCGTCTCAAGGCTCTGGAGAGCCTCTTCAAGGCGATGACCGGCGAGCCGATGCTGCTGTCGCTGTGCCCGCAGGTCGACCCGACCGCCGTGGTGCGCGCCATGGTCGACGACATCGACCTGGAGCGCGCGCCGCGCTACGAGAGCCTCGGGCATGCGGTCCTGGACCAGCTGGAGACCATGGAGCTGACGGGCCGCACCGACTGGCTGGCGCTCCCGCTTCCTCCGCTGTCGCAGAAGGACGCGGTGATGTCCGCGTTCCGTGCGGCGCGGGCGGAAGTCTCCCTGCAGCTCGGGCTGATGCCTGCGGTCGTCACCGACGCGGAGGTGCAGCGGCGCCTGGAGCAGGCCCAGCGGATCCGGGCCCAGTGGCCGTCCGGTGTGTCGATGCGGCCGGCCTCCGAGGCGGAGATCCTGTGGATCTACGGCCACAGCGCGCGCCGTGGGCTCGCCGAGCCGTTCCTTCCTGACGGCACCGAGACCCCGGTCCGTGGCCGGGGCCGGAACGTCGCGGCGCTGGGGGAGATCCTCGTCGGCGAGGGCGGCGCCGACTTCACCGCCGGCCCTGCGCTGCCGGCCAACCCCTTCACGCGCCGCTTCCTTCAGGTCTCCAGCGAGTGGGGCGACTCCTACCAGGCGCTCCTGGCTCTCTCGGAGATGCCCGAGGCGTTTGCACTCCCGGGCGCGGCCTACCTCCAGCAGCTCGACGACCTGGCCTACCCCGTCGACTGGACCGCTCGCCTGGTCATCGTCCCCGGTTCGAAGGCCGAGCCGAAGGTCCGCAAGCGGGCCCGGCATTTGAAGGCGCAGGCCGCCGAGTACGAGGGCGACCCGGCCGGCCCGCCGGCTGCGGTCGCCCGCAACCAGGCCGACAACGAGGAGTACCACGAGAGGTTGACGGCGAACCGGCGCGAGGTCGAGATCCGCGCCATGGTCACCCTCGCCGTCTGGGGCGACAGCCCCGACGACGCCATGGACCGCGCCGCCGCCCTCGCCTCCGACTTCGGCTCCACCGACTACACCTTCTCCCGGCCCGCCGGCGAACAGGCCAGCCTGTGGCAGGCGATGCTGCCCGGCTGCCGCACCCCCCGCGTCATGGCCGGCTACGCGCAGATCCTCCTCTCGCGGGACTTCGCGATGGCCATGCCCTGGTGCGGCTCCCAGCTCGGCGACGAGCGCGGCGGCCTCTACGGCCTCCAGGTCGCCTCCGGCGGTGCCCGCCCCGTCCTGATCGACCCCGCCCGCGGCCCCCGCGAGAACGCCTCCGCGTCGATGGCCTGGCTCGGCGAGCTCGGCGCCGGCAAGTCCGTCGGCATGAAGGGGGCCGTCTACAACGTCCTCGCCCGCGGGCACCAGCTCGGCCGGCCCGGCAGCCGCGGCCGCGCCGTCATCGTCGACCGCACCACCGACCAGGAATGGGCGCGGTTCGCGAAAGCCTGCCCCGGCACCACCCAGCTGATCCGCATCGACCACACCGCCGAGGTCTCCCTCGACCCGCTGCGCCTCTACAAGGAGAACAGCCCCGAGGTCGCGGCCCGCTTCACCGAGTCCTTCCTCACCCTGCTGCTCGGGGTGCGGCCGATGGACCTCGAAGGCGTCGCCCTGTCGGAGGCCGTGCAGGCCGTCCTGGCCCGGCCCGAGCCGTCGATGCGAGCTCTGATGGATGAGCTCACCGCGCGCGGCAACGGGGACACGGCCGCGCACGGTCTGGCCCGCAAGCTGGGCTCGGTCGCCCGCAAGGACCTGGCGAGGGTCGTCTTCGACGAGACGCTGCCGGTCGTCGATACCCACCGCGCGGACTCCGTCGTCTTCCTGGTGTCCTCGCTCGCCCTGCCGAAGAAGTCGGAGCTGGCCTCCGAGCACCGCATCCAGCGCCTTGAGTTCGAGAAGGTCCTGGGCCGGGCGCTGATGTATCTGATCGCTGCGGTCTCCCGCGAGACCGCGATGCGCTCCCGGGATGAGTTCGCGGTCACCGTCTTCGACGAGTGCTGGTGGCTCACCTCCAGCGACGAGGGCCTGGAGCTGCTACTGGAGCTGCTGCGCGACGGCCGCAAGCGCAACGCGGCCGCTTACGTCGGCAGTCACGACGCCGACGACATCGGTCCGGCCGACAGCGAGAAGGGCGCCATCGTCCGCGGTCTCATCCCGCACCGCTTCGTCTTCCGGCAGACCAGCCGCCCCCTGGCCGCGCGCAGCCTCGAATTCCTCGGCGTGGACTCCACCGACACCGAACTGCTGGACCTGGTCACCGGCGGCCTCTCACCGCTCGGTCTGCCCGACGACCAGCGCCGGGCCCGCGCGGGGGAGTGCCTCTACCGCGACCTGGCTGGCCGCATCGGCCTCATGCGGGTCCTCATCCCCCGCGACCGGGCGATCGAGCGCGTCATCCACACCACCCCGACCACCCAGCAGGCGGCGGCATGAGAACTCCTCGCGCCCCGTGGAAGCGGCTGCGCCTGCTCGGCACAGCCCGCCTGCGTCTCGCCCTGCTCGTGGCGGCGCTCGCCGCCACCGCCTTCACCATGCTCACCTCGCTGCCGGCCCTTGCCGAGCCGAGCCCGTCCGCGACCCCGCCTCCTACCAGTCCTCCGGCAGCCAACCCCCTGGGCCCGCCCGCGCTGGGTGCGCGTACTCCCACCCCGGAGGAACTCGCCGAGATCGAGGAGATCATCGCCGACCTCAACAAGCGGTTCTCGGAGAACCTTCAGGAGGCCTACCTCAAGGCTGAGGAGGAGCGCCTGCGGCAGCTGCTGCCTAACGAGGGCGGAGTCCTGGCCGTCTTCAACGTCACCGACGAGCGGAACCTGCCGATCTCGGCCTACACCGTTAAGTCGGACACCGGCGGCCTGACCGACTGGGACCTGGGCATCCAGAACCTGATCACCGAGCTGGCCTTCATGATCACGAAGTGGGTCATCGCGTTCTGCTGCTGGCTCATCGTCTGGGCGCTGGGCTTCGGCCTCGCCAAGCTCCTCCTGGCGCCGGTCCTGTCCGTCGCCAACTCCCTCCACACGCAGGTCATCCTCCAGATGGGGCTACCGTCCCTGTTCCTGTCGGTGTGCGCCCTGATCGCCGTCGTCCGCATCTTCTTCGGGGACCGGGCCAAGGGCTGGGGGGACGCGGCGCTGTCCATCCTGATCGCCGGCCTCACCGCCACACTGCTGTCCTCGCCCCCGCAGCTCCTGCTGGGCGAGCAGGACGGCGCGATCGCTGCCGCCCGCGGTCTGGCCCTCGAAGTCGCCGACATCATCCTCGACGCCAACCCCGGCCCCAAGGAGAAGGATCCCGACGACGAGGACTCGGCCAGCTCCCGGGCGCTCTCTCGGCCGCTCACCAACGCGCTGACGGACGCCTTCATCGTGAAGCCGGCCATGCTGCTCCAGTACGGCCGCGTCTTCGAAGGCGACTGCGCCAAGAAGTACAGCGACACCAAGATCACGCAGCTCGCCTACGAGCGGGCCGTGAACCAGCAGATGGAGCGGTTGAAGAAGTTCAACAGCTACCGGGCCTTGATCGACCCCACCGGTGCGCAGATCACCGACTGGACCATGCCCATCGCCAAGCAGTGGGCCGTGGACCACTTCGGCAACCCGCCGATGGAGAAGTTCGAGAAGGACTGCGTCAAGGGCGACGTCCAGGCCGCGAAGCGGGCGTCGATGGACAAGGTCGGCGGCGCGATCTTCCTTCTCGTCGCCTCCCTGATCGTCACCGTTCTGATCGCCGGTCTCACCGGCAGTTTCCTCGTCGCGCAGTGCCGCATCGCCTGGGACGCCGTACGGGCCGAACCCGCCCTCGTGGCCGGCCTGATGCCTGGCGCGGGCCGCGGCTACCTGGGGGACTGGGCAGCATCCGTCCTGCACTCCCTCGGGCAGCTCCTCGCCTCGATCATCGGCCTGGCCGTTCTCATCCTGATCGTCCAGGCCGTCCTCGACCCCGTGCAGCAGGATTGGGGCAACGAGCTCACGTTGCGCTTCCTCGCTGTGGACATCGTGTGCATCGGCGCGATCAAGAAGCGCAAGGCCCTCAGGGTCAAGTCGAAGCAGGCCGCCGCGAACTTCCGCGCCAAGATGTCCTCGGCCAGGATCGGCGGGACCAACGGCTCCGTCTTCACCCCCTCCTCCACTCCGGTGGCGAAGAACCAGTCGATCGCCCGCAGGGTCACGCGCGGAGCGGTCCGCACCGCGATGGTCGGCGTTTCCCTCGCCTCGGGCAATCCGATCGCTGCCCTCGGCTACGCCACGAGCTCCAGCGTCAGCACCGTCGCACTGATGAACCGGATCCAGGCCGGGACCAAGAGCAGCCACCGGCCGGCCCGGCCTGCAGGCCACCAGCCCAATCCGCCCCAGCCCCCACCGAATCCCCCGCAGCCGCCCAGCCCGCCGCAGCCGCCCACTCCGGTCAACAGCACAGCGGGCACCATCTCGAACCAGCTGCCGGGCGGTCCGATGTACCACCGCGCCGCCGGCAGCAGCAGCCAGGCGACCACTATCCCGAATCAGCCCAACCCTCAGGCCACACAGGCGACGAGGCGGCACCAGCCCCGCCACCAGGTGCCGACCCAGCCGGCGGCCTCGCCGCGCCAGCAGCAGCTCCGGCAGCGTCTGGACCGCGGTACCCCCGGCAGCCCGGCACACGCCACGTCCCGACCGCGACCCCGCGGCGGCCCAGCGACGCGTCCCTCAGCCGTAACGAGGAGCGGGAGCTGAACCGCCGTCGCCGCCAGCAGCGCCACTCCTCATGAAGAAGAAGTTCAAGGGGTGGCTGGCCGGCGTCGCAGGCCTGCTCGGCCTGGCGCTCGTCCTGCTCGCCGCAATCGGAGCCCACGTGGCCGGCCTCGGCCAGAGCGAAGCCGAGGCTGCCGCGATGGCCGCCAGCTGCCCCGGCGGCGGCCAGCCCGGCCTCGATCCGGACACCGCCGACATGGCCCGCAAGGTCAAGGAGATGCTCGCCGGGAGCGGTGGCGTGAATGTCCCCGGTCTCTCCGAGCCCGAGAAGCAGATTCCCAACGCGAAGGTCATCGTCGCGACCGGCATCCAGAAGCGGGTGCCGGCCCGCGGCCAGGTCGTCGCCCTCGCCACCGCGCTCCAGGAGTCCACCCTGATCAACCTCGACCACGGCGACCGCGACTCGCTCGGCCTGTTCCAGCAGCGCCCCTCCCAGGGCTGGGGAACCCGCGAGCAGATCATGGACCCCGTCTACTCCTCCGGAGGGTTCTACGACGGGCTCGTGAAGATAAAGGACTGGGAGCAGATGCCCGTCCCTGTGGCCGCGCAGAAGGTCCAGCGCTCCGGGTTCCCCGACGCGTACGCCAAGCATGAGCCCCTCGCTACCGCCCTCCAGCAAGCCATCGCCCCCACCCTCGGCGCCGTTCCCGTCGGCCCGATGCCGGGACAGCCCGGTCTCGGCGGCGGCTTCGGCCCGGGACGGTGTGCCAGCCAGGGCGGCGGCAACGTGGGCTTCGGGGCGATCCCTCCCGGCTCGCTACCGGAGGGATACCAGATCCCGGCCACGGCACCGACAGAGGTGAAGACCGCGATTCGCTGGGCCCTCGGCCAGCTCGGCACCATGTACCAATGGGGCGGCAGCTGCACGAACCCCCACGGCATCGACCCGTCCGAGCGGTGCGACTGCTCCTCCCTGACCCAACGCGCGTATGGGGTGGCCGGTAAGGAGATCACCCGCACCACTTACACGCAGATACACGACGGACGAGCGGTCCCTGCCAGCGCCATCGCCCCCGGCGATCTGCTCTTCGCCCGGGGTACGGCTGACGCCCCTGAGCACGTGGCCACGGCCATCGGCTACGGGTACGTCGTGCACGCGCCCCGGACTGGTCGGCCCGTCTCCGTGGTTCAACAAGGTGACCTCGGCCCGATCCTTGTCGTCCGGCGCATCGTCGGCTGAAGCGGCCGTGCCCGCCCCGAACATCTCAGGGCGGACACGGAGCGCCCGGTCAGCGCTGGATGGTCACGCAGGGGCGTTCGCTGCGGTGCTCGAACCGTGAGCAGATCCGGTCTCCGTGCCGGTAGGACTTGTTCCTCATGCCGGGATCAACGGCGCCGACGCCGTGAGGGGCACTGGCCAGACTCGTGTCCTTTGACAGTCAAGTTAGTCCGGTGCGGTGTCCTGACCTGGGGCGACTAGGTTGGATGTCAAACGATCAGACCCGTGTGTGTGCCGGGACA
>NZ_JBEXNN010000058.1:0-15702 GCF_040611115.1 Streptomyces sp. NPDC003038 | reverse complement strand
CGCCGCGTTCCTGGTGGTCATGGCCTTCGTCGGACGGGTTGTCGCCCGCCTCGTCCCCCGCCTCGTCCCGGAACGGGAGCCGGTGCGAGCGGCCCCGGTTCTTCCGCGGACGGCCGACTACTGCGCTGGACGACCTTGCCCACGGCGGGTTCGTCGGCGAGGCGCGTGGCGCCGGTCTCCGAAAGCCCGGACGCCGGGAAGCCGTTGACCGCTGACGGTAGGTGCGGTGGAGCTCACCGCCGCACTTCCTGGCGAGGACCGGCTTGTCCACGGTCCGGTCGAGCATGACGATGCAGCTGCCGCTGCGGGTCGGCTCCGCACGGCGCGGCGCCCGCACGTATCCGCCTGCGGGCGCCGACATGCCGCTGGGGGCCGACACCGGACGGTGTCGGCCCCCAGCGGTGTGAGGGTGTCAGGCCGGGCGGCCGCCGAACGGCGCTCCCGTGCCGTAGTAGGTGCCCAGCTGCTCGCGGTACCCCGCGTCGCCGAGATGCTTCTCCCGGTGGAACTCCGGCGCGTTCTTGATCTGATCCTTGGTGAGGTCGACGTAGACCTTCTCTTCCTCCACGTCGACCTTCGTGATGGCTCCGGCCGGGAGGAGGATTTCCTTCCCGAAGATCCATACTCCGGTGTCGACCACCAGGTAGGAGGAATCGACCTCATCGGAATGCTTGTCCACCTTGCCGATGGGACCTTCGGTCGCCTCGACCTTGTAGCCGGTCAGGTCCGTACCCCGGAGGTAGCCAGAGGTCTGCCGGTAAGCCCACACATTGCCGGTCATGGAAACGAAACTCCTTCGATAGCGGAAAAGACTGATCGTGCCGTGCCCGTTTTTCCGGGACGCGATGATGCCGTTATGCCGTTACCAGCGATACCAGCGGCCACCACTGCCCGCCGGGCGGGCGACGAAGCCCACGAGCCACACGACCAGGACGATCGCGGCGATCCACCACAGAGCCTTGAGAGCGAAACCGGCACCGAACAGGATCAGGGCGAGCAAAAGAACGAGAAGCAGGGGAACCATAGTTGTCAACCTCCGCAACCTCGGGTGCCCCGCCGTCCGCTCTCTACACCCATGAATCCAGACCAGCCGGAATTAGCCGTCCGCTCGTGAATGGGGAGCACCGGGAACGCCATCGGGAAGCGCTCCGTCTGCCGGTGTGCGCGGCGGCCCCTTCCACCTCCCCACGGCTTGGGCTACGAGGGGGACAAGCGCTGCGCGGCCGTCCGCAAGCCATCTTCTCGGCATGGATCTACTCTTGGGAGAGAAGCGTAGGCACTGCGCGAGATCGGAGAGCACCATGATCGTGCTCGGAATCATTCTGCTGGTCGTCGGCTACGTGGCCGGTATCTCCATCCTGTGGACGATCGGAATCATCCTGGTCGTCATCGGAGTCATCTTGTGGATCTTGGGATCCCTGGGACACGCGATCGGCGGGCGACGCCACTACTGGTAGACCACCCCACCTGTCCCGCCGCTCCGTCCTGCCCGGTCGGCGCGGCGGGGGTGCCGACGCCCTTCCGGGGTAGGCGCCGTGCATGCCTCCTCACTCACCGTTTCGCTCCGGGTCCAGTCGTTCGCAGGCCGAGCGCTTCGCTCACAGTCGCGCCGTCGAGGTCGGGGCGCGCTGTGGCTTCCTGGGGCGCGGCGTCATCTACGTCCTGGTCGGTGTACTGGCCCTGCGGATCGCCCTCGCCGACGACGGGGGCCGGCAGGCGGACCGCGGCGGCGCCCTCGCGGAGGTCGCCGCCAAGCCCTTCGGCAGCGTCCTGCTGTGGCTGATCGGTGTCGCCCTGGCCGGGATGGCCCTCTGGCGGCTGTCCGAGGCACTCTTCGGGCAGGCGGGCGAAGGCGGTGGCAAGCCCGGTAAGCGTGCCCTGGCCGCCGCTCGCTGTCTCTTCTACGCCTTCGTCTCCTACTCCGTACTCGCCTACGCCGCCGGGGACCAGGGCAGCGGCAGCGGCTCCTCCGACCAGCAGTCCAACGACGTGACGGCCACCATGCTCAGCTGGCCCGGCGGCCAGTGGATCGTCGCGGCCATAGGCGCCGCCATCGTCGTCGCCGGGGTGTGGATGGCCGTACAGGCGGCCCGGCACACCTTCCGCAAGCATCTGAAGACAGGCGAGATGTCTGCCCGCACACGGCGCGCCGTCGATGTCCTCGGCGTCATCGGCGGTGTCGCCCGTGGCGCGGTCTTCGCCACCGCCGGTGGATTCGCCGTCGCCGCCGGCCTCAGCCATGAGCCCGGCCAGGCCAAGGGCATAGACGACACCCTGCGCTCCTTCGCCCAGACGTCGGCGGGCCCGTGGCTCCTCGTTCTGATAGCCGTCGGACTCGTCACCTTCGGTGTGTTCTCCTGGGCCACCGCCCGCTGGCGCAGGATCTGAGTGCCCGGGGGATCCCCCGCCGGCGTCCGCGTTTGTGCCCTCGGGCCGGGGGCAGGCGGGTAGCGGGGGGGCATGGCCACGACATCCCGCGGCGAGCGACGGAGGACGTGCAGATGACCGAGTTCGGCTATTTCCTCTCATGCGAGGAGTTCGGCCCGGCCGACCTGGTGCGTCAGGCCCGCATGGCGGAGAAGGCGGGGTTCCGCTCGTTGTGGATCTCCGATCACTTCCACCCGTGGAACCATCGCCAGGGACACAGCCCGTTCGTCTGGTCCGTCATCGGAGCGCTGTCGCAGAGCACGGCCCTTCCCGTCGAGACCGCGGTCACCTGTCCGACCTTCCGCATCCACCCGGCCGTCATCGCCCAGGCCGCCGCCACGTCCGCCGTCATGCTGGACGGCCGCTTCCGGCTCGGGCTCGGCACCGGCGAAGCCCTCAACGAGCACATCTACGGGGATCCCTGGCCACCCGCCGACACCCGGCTGGAGATGCTCGAGGAGGCCGTGGAGGTCATCCGCGCGCTGCTGACCGGCGAGGAGATCACGCATCACGGCAAGCACTACACCGTGGAGAACGCCCGGATCCACACCCTGCCGGACGCGCCGCCACCCATCGACATCTCGGCCTTCGGCCCCAAGGCCGCGGAAGTGGCCGCGCGGATCGGCGACGGCCTCATCACCACCGCCCCGGACGCCGCCATGGTCAAGCAGTTCCGCTACGGGGACCAGACCCGGCCGGCTTTCGCCAGTACCAAGGTGTGCTGGTCCGAGGACCGGGCGACGGCCGTTCGTACGGCCCACCGGCTGTGGGCCAGTGAGCAGCTGCCCGGGGAACTGCCCCAGATCCTGCCCACGCCACGCCACTTCGAGCAGGCGACCGAGCTGGTGACCGAGGAGGCAGTGGCCGCGAGCGTGCCCTGTGGCCCCGACCCCGCGGACCACGTCCGCCACATCCAGGCGTACGTCGACGCGGGTTTCGACCGGGTCCACATCGGCCAGATCGGCCCCGAACAGCAGGGGTTCTTCGACTTCTACCGGGACGCGGTACTCCCCCGGCTGACCGCACGGCGCGATCTGCGGCCCTGAGCCTCAGCCCGTGCCCCGTGCCCCATGCCCCGCGCGACCGCCCGGGCGACGACCAGACCGGTACGACAGGAGTGATCATGAAGAAGGCGGACGGAACCGAGGACAGTGCCCGGCGGATGCGCGACGAGGCCCAAGAGCTGGAGCAGGCGGCGGTACACGCCACGGACCCGGCGGAGCGTCAGCGGCTGACGGAGAAGGCGATGCGGATCAGGCAGAAGAGCGAGGAGGTCAACGGCCCGGGCAGCGGAACCATGGACCCGATGTAGCCACCGGACCGAGGCGGCGGGTCGGCCGGAGCGCTCTCCGCTCCGGCCGACCCGATTGTTACCCTGCTTCCGGCGAGGCGACCGCCCGCGGACCCGCACGAGGAGCACCCGTGGCCCAACAGCGTCCTGGGAACCGCCCCACCCTGGAGGCCGTGGCGGCCCGTGCCGGGGTTTCCCGGGCCACCGCCTCCCGCGTCGTCAACGGCGGGGACGGGGTCCGCGCACACCTGGTGGACAAGGTGCGCGAAGCCGTCCGGGATCTGGGTTACGTGCCCAACCACGCGGCCCGCACCCTCGTCACCCGGCGCACCGGCGCCGTCGCGGTGATCATCGCCGAACCGGAGATCCGGATCTTCTCCGACCCCTTCTTCTCCCGCCAGGTCCGCGGCATCAGCAAGGAACTGACGGCTCACGACACCCAGTTGGTGCTGCTGCTGGTCGAGGACCGCGGCGACTACGACCGCATCGAGCGCTACCTGGCGGGTGGACATGTCGACGGGGCGCTCGCCTTCTCCCTGCACACCGACGATCCGCTGCCCGCGATCACCCGCCGGCTCGGCATGCCCACCGTCTACGGAGGCCGCCCCGGCTGGACCGCCGGGCCGGGCGAGCACGAGGGCGTCGCCTACGTCGACGCGGACAACCGAGGGGGCGCGCGTGAGGCCGTACGGTACCTGGTGGCCCAGGGCCGGCAGCGGATCGCGCACATCGCCGGCCCGCTCGACCAGACCTCCGCGGCCGACCGGTTGAGCGGCTACCGGGACGTGCTGCCGGACGGCGATCCGGGGCTGGTCGCCGAGGGGGACTTCACCGTGGCGGGCGGGGCCCGCGCGATGGCCGGACTGCTGGACCGCCGACCGGGGATCGACGCGGTGTTCGCGGGCAACGACCTGATGGCCACGGGCGCGCTGCGGGTCCTGCGCGAGCGCGGCCGCACGGTTCCGGGGGATGTGGCGCTGGTCGGCTTCGACGACACAGAGCCGGTGGCGCAGAGCGCCGAGCCGCCGCTGACGACCGTACGTCAGGACATCGAGGGCATGGGGCGCCTGATGGCCCGGCTGCTCCTGGAGAGGTTGAACGGGGGCCGGGACGCCGGCGAGGCTCCGAGTGCGGTGATCACGGAAACGGCAATGGTACGCCGGGGTTCCGCCTGAGGCCGGGGGCGCCGGGGCCGGGGCCGGGGCCGGGCGCGGGGCCGGCGGGGAGGGGGCGGCGGGGAGGGGGCGGCGCCCACGACGGGTCACCCACTCGGTGAAGTGGGTGCGGCTGGGCCCTGCCCGGTGAGCGTCTGCCTGAACCGCACCACGGCCGCGCGCCCGGGGACGCGTACGAGGCAGCCGAGCGGTCCCGTCGCCAGGACGGCGTCGTGGCGGCCCAGCGCGAGGGCCGGCCCCTCGGTCCGTTCGAGCGCCACCGTCCCCTCCAGCGCGACCACGAGCAGGGTCTCGCCCGGCGCGGCGGCGAGCGTGAGGCGACCGCGCACCACGGCGGTCTCTGCCTCGGTATCCGCCCGGCGGTACATCACGTTGAAGTTCACGACCGGGCCGTCGAGGAGCTTGCAGTCGGTCGGCTCGTCACCGGCGAAGTCCTGTGGCGCGTACCGTTCGTCCACGAGACGGTGTGCGCCTGCCACCGTGAGGTCCATCCCCGCGCCCTCGGCCAGGGTGAGCGTGCGCTCGACCCCGGGGAAGGCCGAGAAGGGCCCGTCGGCGGTCGCCTCGGCCAGGCTCACCCGCCAGCAGAAGTCGCCCGTCCCCGCCCGTTCCGGCCGGGCGGCGATCTCGCGCGTGACTCCCCCGCCGTTCTTCCAGCGGGAAGCGCCCCGGTCGGCCGCCCGCAGAACGCGGTACTGATCCTCGCCGGTCATACGCGGCCGGCGTCCTTCGGCCTCGTGGTGTCGCTCATGGCCGGAGCGTACTCAAGCCGGTTGACGCTGCCGCGGTCGGCCTCGCCCGGTCGGGCGTGTCGCCCGCGCCGCGACGGGACGGACGGCTTGCATGGGGGTCGGGCCAGGGTGCCCGCGGATACGAGTGGGGATGGTGCATGAAGGCTACGGACGTCATCGCTGACGGCTTCGGACGCATCCGGGAGGTGGTGAACGAGGTCGTGGAAGGCCTCTCCGCGCAAGACCTCAACGCCCGGATCGACCCGGCCGCGAACTCGATCACCTGGCTGGTCTGGCACCTGGCGCGGGTCCAGGACGATCACGTGGCGGACGCGGCGGATCTGGAGCAGGTGTGGCATGCGCAGGAGTGGGCGGCCCGGTTCGCCTTGCCGCTGCCCGCCGCGTCGACCGGGTACGGTCACACCGCGCGGCAGGCCGGCACCGTCCGGGTCGACTCGGGAGAACTGCTGCTGGGGTACTTCGAGGCGGTGCACGAGCAGACGACGCGCTTCGTCCGCGGGCTCGCCGCCGCCGACCTGGACCGCGTGGTCGACGAAGGCTGGGACCCGCCGGTGACGCTGGGGGTACGCCTGGTCAGCGTGCTG
Organism: Streptomyces sp. NPDC003038; assembly: GCF_040611115.1. Lineage (NCBI taxonomy): Bacteria > Bacillati > Actinomycetota > Actinomycetes > Kitasatosporales > Streptomycetaceae > Streptomyces > Streptomyces sp. NPDC003038. The sequence continues at coordinate 9,473 of NZ_JBEXNN010000058.1, read as the reverse complement.
GCCGACGATCTTCAGCATGCCGGGCAGGCGGCCTTCGTACGGGGTGTGCTGGAGCGGCGCTGAGCCGCCGTCCGGCCACCCGGCGCCGCTCATCCCTCGTACGGAGTACCCGGGGCCGAAAAGGGTGGGGCCCGCCGGTGAGGGCGGGCCCCGGGGTTACGCTCCGCTCGCTTCGAGCATGGCCTCGCGCTCGACGATCTTCACGCGCTCGCGGTCCTGGGGGGCGCCCAGGGCCTTTTCGGCCGCGTCCAGGCGGTACCAGCCGTCCCAGGTCGTGTAGCGGACGCTCCGCTCGGCGAGAAAGGCCTCGACCGCCTCCGGTGCGGGAGCGGCCGGCGTGTGCAGGCGGCCCTCCGCGTGATCGGCCAGGAGGTTCGCGACGGTCTCGTTCGCGTCGCCCTTGGTGTGGCCGATGAGGCCGACCGGCCCGCGCCGGATCCAGCCCGTGACGTACGTCGACTGCAGGTGGCCGCCGGCTTCGATGACGCGGCCGCCCTCGTCGGGGACCGTGCCGGATTCGACGTCCCAGGGGAGCTTGGGCAGCTCGTCCGAGAGGTATCCGACGGCCCGGTAGACGGCCTGGACGTCCCAGGTGTGGAACTCGCCCGTGCCCTTGACGTTGCCGGTGCCGTCGAGCTCGGTGCGTTCGGTCCGCAGTCCGACGACCTTGCCGTCCTCGCCCAGCACCTCGCAGGGGGACTCGAAGAAGTGCAGGAACAACTTGTGCGGCCGGTCGCCGATGTCGCGGATCGCCCAGTTCTCCAGGGTCTTGGCGACCATGTCCGCCTGCTTGTTGGAGCGGCGGGTGGCGATCGATCCCTCGTCGTAGTCGATGTCCTCGGGGTTGACGATGACCTCGATGGTGGGCGAGTGGTCCAGTTCGCGCAGCTCCATGGGGCTGAACTTCGCCTGGGCCGGGCCGCGGCGGCCGAAGACGTGCACCTCGAGCGCCTTGTTGGCCTTGAGGCCGTCGTAGACGTTCGGCGGGATCTCGGTCGACAGCAGCTCGTCGGCCGTCTTCGCGAGGATGCGCGCGACGTCGAGGGCGACGTTGCCGACGCCGAGCACCGCCACCTTCTCCGCCTCCAGCGGCCAGGTCCGGGGGACGTCGGGGTGGCCGTCGTACCAGGAAACGAAGTCGGCGGCGCCGTAGGAACCGTCGAGCTCGACGCCCGGGATGGCCAGGGCGCGGTCGGCGGTGGCGCCGGTGGAGAAGATCACGGCGTCGTAGAACGAGTGCAGCTCGTCGAGGCTGATGTCGTTCGGGTAGTCGACATTGCCGAAGAGGCGGACCTGCGGCTTGTCGAGCACCTGGTGCAGGGCGGTGATGATGCCCTTGATCCGCGGGTGGTCGGGAGCGACGCCGTACCGGATCAGCCCGAAGGGTGCGGGCATCTTCTCGAAGAGGTCGATGGACACACCGGGCTCGGCGGCGGCCTCTGACTTCAGCAGCGCGTCGGCGGCGTAGATTCCGGCGGGGCCGGCACCGACGATTGCTACCCGCAGGGGGCGAGGCATGAGAAGGGTCCCTTCGAGTGAAAACAAGCTGGATCAAGGGAACCTTAAACTAAGGCAAACCTAACCCGGCACCCGGTGTGTGTTTATGACCCCATAACCAGATCTTATGGCTGTCCCAAGACTTCCTTGGGTTCGGTCGGCCGCGCCCGCGTCGGCCGCCTCTCCGCGCCCGGCGCGGCCCCCCGGTCAGGGGGAACTCGCTGGTCAGCACGCACGCCAGCTGACAGACTGAAGCGCTCGAACATCCCAGGAGGACAAATGGCAGACGAAACAGACGCCCCGCAGGACGCTCCGCAGGACGAATCTCCGGCCGACGAGGCCAAGCGCAAGTTCCGGGAGGCCCTGGAGCGCAATGCCGCCAATGCGCAGTCCCAGCAGTCGCACCAGAGCCGGGCGAAGGTCCAGGGCTCCAGCAGCGGCCCCGGCGGCAAGAACAAGAAGGTCCGCCGCAAGACCGGCTGACCCTCGTACGCGAGGAGCTCAGTCTCGCCGTCACGACGGCGGGACCGGGCAGCCGTGCCGCCGTGCCGGCCCACCGGGCGGCCGCACGGGGAGGAAACCCTTCCGCGCACAGGTCATGCGCGACGACGTGACATCCCCGCTCGCGGAGCTTTCCCGCCACGGCCTCGGCGAGCGCGTGACTGAAGCTGCCCGTCGCGGGTGTGCGAGGTAGATCCCGACGCGCATGGTGCGCCCTCCGGTCAATCGGCCGAGTGCCGTCATCACCTGCGGGTTACGTCGCTGAGCCACCCGGGTGAGAGGCGATAACCGCGGGCGCCGAAGGCAGTTGGTCAGCCTGTCCCGCCGGGGGCGCCTCTCATGCGACGTGCGAACAGAAGGATCCTTCACATGCTCAAGAAGTTCATGGCCACCGCCGCGGTCACCGCCTCCGTGCTGGGAGTAGGTGCGGCAGCAGCGGCCCCGGCGATGGCGATCGGCAACGACAACGGCGTCAACACGGTGAACGGCAACGGCGCCTCGCAGGTCTACGGCAACCAGGAGACCAAGGGCGCGATGAGCCCGCAGCTCAGCGCGGTCCAGGGCTCCCTGAACAAGCTCTGCATCGGCCTGCCGGAGAAGGTCAACGTCCAGTCGATCGTGGCGATCCTCGTCAACGTCGGTGTCCAGGACATCAACGTGCTGGCCAACCCGCAGACCCAGCAGTGCGCCGAGAACTCCACGCAGGGCAAGGGCGACGACTCGCTCTCCCACATCGCCGAGAACATCCCGGTCCTCTCCGGGAACCTCTCCTCCGGCAGCTGACCCGTCAACGCCTGAACCTGCATCTGCATACGGCTCCCGCGCCGGCGTGACGTGCTCCCTCGTCACGTCGGCGTCGCCGTAGGGCACTTCACCGAACCGGAGTCGATATGGTCTAGACCTTGACAGGTTCAGACCACCTTCGGTTCAGTGGCGGTAGCCGCCGCCCCCACGGCGACTCCCCCCACTGAAGGAGCAGTTACGTGATACGTGCGCTTCGCCGCCGCGCCCTCGCCCTGGCCGCCGCCGCAGCCGTGACGGCCGGCCTCGCCATCGCCCTCCCCTCCTCCCCCGCCTCCGCGGCAGCCGCCTGCGCCGCCCCGTGGGGCTCCTCGGCCGTCTACACGAACGGCATGAGCGCCTCGCACAACGGGCACAACTGGCAGGCGAAGTGGTGGACCCAGGGCGAGACCCCCGGCGCCACCGGACCGTGGGGTGTCTGGTCCGACCAGGGCGCCTGCGGGGGCAGCGGGGGCCAGGACCCGCAGCCCGAACCCGGCAACCCGTCCGGATTCGTGGTCTCCGAGGCGCAGTTCCGGCAGATGTTCCCGAACCGGAACCCCTTCTACACCTACAACGGCCTCGTCGCGGCGCTCTCGGCCTACCCCGGCTTCGCCAACACCGGTGACGACACAATGAAGCGGCGCGAGGCCGCCGCCTTCCTCGCGAACGTCTCGCACGAGACGGGCGGGCTGGTGCACATCGTCGAGCAGAACACCGCCAACTACCCCCACTACTGCGACGCGAACCAGCCGTACGGCTGTCCGGCCGGCCGGGCCGCCTACTACGGCCGCGGTCCCATCCAGCTGAGCTGGAACTTCAACTACAAGGCGGCAGGTGACGCTCTCGGCATCAACCTGCTCGCGAACCCGTACCTCGTCGAGCAGGACCCGGCCGTCGCCATGAAGACGGCCCTCTGGTACTGGAACACGCAGAACGGCCCGGGGACCATGACCGCCCACGCGGCCATGGTCAACGGCGCGGGATTCGGCGAGACGATCCGCTCCATCAACGGCGCACTGGAGTGCAACGGCGGCAATCCCGCCCAGGTCCAGAGCCGCGTCTCCACCTACCAGAGCTTCACTCAGCTGCTCGGCGTGACGCCCGGGAACAACCTGAGCTGCTGACCCGCCGGCCCACCGCCCCGCGCGACGGCCTTGAGGATCCCGCTCCTCAGTCGGCCGGTGACGTGCGCAGGGCGGTGGCCAGCTGGGCACGTGAGCGTACGTCGAGTTTCTGGTAGATGCGCGTCAGCCGGGCCTCCACCGTCTTGACGCTCAGGAACAGCTTCGCCGCCGCCTCCTGGTTGCTCGCCCCCCGGCTGACGAGCAGGGCGAGGCGGGCCTCGGCCTCGGTCAGGGCCGCGGCCGCCTCCGTACGGCTCCCCTCGCCCGCGGCCGGCTCCCCGGCGAGTTCCGTCCAGGGGTCCGCGCCGGCCAGCTCGAAGACCTCGGCCGCCGCCCGGAGGGCGGCGCGGGCGGGCGCGCGTCGGCGGCGGCGGCGTTCCACCCGGGCGAGGGCGAGCAGCGTACGGCCGCGTTCCAGAGGCAGTTCGAGGGCGCCGAACCGCTGCGCCGTGTCCGCCAGCAGGCGGACGGCCGCGTCCGCGTCGCCCTGCGCGGACAGGCACAGGCCCCGGGCCCGGTCGAGGGCGGCGACCACACTGGTGCGTTCGAGCGCGACGGCGACCGTACGGACGGAGCCGAGCAGTTCGGCGGCTTCGGCGGGTGCGTCCACGGCGATCAGCGCCTCGGCCAGCTCCCCGTGCCAGCGCAGGACCGAGGGGTCCACCACCTGCTGGGCGGACTCCAGTTCGGCGACCCGGCGCAGGGTGGCGACCGCCTTCGCCGCCTCGCCCGTGGCCAGTTCGACCAGGCCCAGGGCGTGCAGGCTGCGGGAGAGGAAGACCTGGTCGTGTTCCTCCTGCGAGGCCTGGATGCCGCGCCGGGCGTATCCGGCGGCGCGGGCGAAGCTGCCGCCCATGGTCTCGGCCATGGCGGCGACGTACCAGGCGGGGCCGGGCGAGAGCCCCGCCTCGATCGTCAGCTCCAGGGCGCGGCGGGCGTGGGCCGAGGCGGTCGCGCACCGGCCGCTGCGCAGTTCGACCTCGGTCAGGCTGCGCAGGACCTCGAAGACGTCCTCGGCCGAGCCGGTGCTCTGGACGGCGGGCAGCAGGGTCAGCAGCTGTCGGCGGGCGTCGGCCAGGCGGTCGTCGAAGAGGGCGTGCCGTACGGCGAGGTACTGCGGCGCGTTGCGCATCCCGAGCGGCACTTCGGGCGCGGGGAGGGCGAGCGCCTCGGCCAGGATGGTCTCGGCGTCGGGGTCCCCGAGGATGCGGCCCATGCGGGCCCTGACCGTCAGGGCCATGGCCTCGGCCACCTGATCGCCGCCGCGGGCGGCGAGTCGGCCGGCTTCGGCGGCGGCGTCGCGGGAGCGGACGGGGTCGCCGTCACTGAGGTTGTGCTTCCAGGCGATCCGCAGCTGGACGGCGGCCTGGAGCGAGGGGTCGCCGGCGGCGTCGGCCATGGCGCACGCGATGGTCTCGTCCAGGGCGGCGAGGGCCTGGCCGGCGGCGTCGATCACGGCGAGACGGGCCCGGACCCGGTCGGCGGGCGAGGCGTCGCGGGCCAGCACGGCCCGGGTGGCGCGGCGGGCGAGATCGGCGCGACCGGCCCAGCCGGCGTCCTCGGCGGCGCCGACGAGGCGGGCCAGTTCCTCGCCGGGCAGGTGGGACGGCGTGCGTTCGGCGGCGAGCAGGCCGAGTTCGGCGGCGAGCGCTCGCTGGCCGCGGCGGCGACAGGCCGCGGCGGCCGCGGTGATCTCGGCGGCCAGCCACTGGTCGGGGGTGTCCACGGCCAGCGCGCGGTGGCGTACGGCCTGGATGGGATCGTCGATGGCGGCGGCCAGCGCGGCGTGTCCGGCGGACCGTTCGGGCCAGCCGGCGTCGGCGGCCAGGGCAGTGGGCAGCGCGCCGGCGGTGAACTCCACCGCGCCGTCCTCCCCGACCGTGACCAGCGCGGCGCGTTCCGCTTCGGCGAGCTCGGCTTCGGCGTCGGGGCGTCCGGCGCGGCGCAGCAGCGCGACGGTGGGGTGGGCGGCGAGGGCGGCCAGCAGCAGGGTGCCGCGGGTGCGGGCGGGAGCGGCGGAGAGCAGTCGGCGGGCGACTTCGCGGGCCTGCCCGGAGACGGGCAGGGTGTCGGCGTGGTGGGCGCTGCCGTCGCGGGCCTCACCGAGGGAGTGGCCGAGGGCGAGGGCGAGACGGGGGTTTCCGCCGCTGGCCTGGTGGATGCGGCCGGCGAGGCGGGCGGGCAGGCCGCGGCGCACCAGCAGCTCGGCCACCTCGTCGGCGCCGAGCGGGGGGACGCGTATCGCCGGGGTGCCGGGGCCGCAGAGGGATTCGCCGACGGGGGCCCCGCCCCGGACGCATTCGGCCACGAGGACCCGTACGCCGGGCGGGGTGAGGCGCAGCGCGAAGCGGAGCAGGCCGGTGCTCTCGGCGTCGAGCCACTGGGCGTTGTCGAGGACGAGCAGGACGGGCCGGCGGGCGGCGAGGGTCCGCAGCACCTCGACGACTGCGAGGCGCAGCGCGACGTGGTCGCGGCCCGCGTCCGGGGCGTCCGCCTCGCGGCGCAGGAGGGCGATGGCGGTGCGCTGGGGCCCGGAGAGCCGTTCCAGGGCGGCGTAAGGGACGGACGCCAGGAGGGCGGCCGCGGAGGCTTCGGGGATCCACTGGTCGGCGGCCTCGGGGGCGAGGCGCAGCACGGTCTCGCGGCGGCATTCGGCGGCGGCCGCGACGGCGCGGGCCACCTCGGTCTTGCCCGCTCCGGCCGGTCCGGTGAGAAGGGCGCGGCCGTGCGTGGCCAGCGCGCGGTCGACCGCCTTGATCAGTTCAGCGTGTCCGACGCCTGTGTCAGCGTGCCCCGTCCCCGCCACGCACCGCCACCAGCCTCTCGGTCCCCAGCTCCTGTGCCTCTCCTGTGAGACGCGACAATACGAGGTCGGATGGCGGGCGGGCCCGAATTGTGACGCAGAAATCAGTCAGCTGACAGAAAAGCCCGGCGGACCTGCCGATACGAGGTGTATGGGCAGGTCCGACGGGCTGGGTTGGTCCGTACTATCGGACCATCAGGCGGAGTTGACGGCCGGATCGGACCGGTTCGGGTCCGATCGGCCCCGGTCGCTCGGACCGGATCAGAAGCCGAGGCTCCACGAGTCGATGTAACCGGCGTCGGCGGCGGCCACGTCCTGGACGCGAAGCTGCCAGGTGCCGTTCGCGGGTACGGCGGAGGCGTCGACCGTGTAGGTGGTGAGCACGTTGTCGGCGCTGTCGCTGGACGAGTTCTGCAGGCGCTTGACGACCGCACCGGAGGGGCCGACCAGGTCGATGACCAGGTCACCGCGGTAGGGGTGCTTGATGTCGACCGACACCTTGAGCGTGGCCGGGGCGTTCCCGGTGCGGCCCGAGACCGTGATCGAGGAGGAGACGGCGCCGCCGTTGTCCGGGATCGAGACGTTCATGGTGTTCTCGTACACCGGGATGGTGGCGCCGGAGGTGACGGCGTTCACGGTCGCGGTGGTGTCGGCGAGACCGGCGCCGCAGCCGCCGGTGCAGGTACCGGCCAGCGGGCGGGCGTTGGTCTTGATCGCCGACTCTACCTGCGCGGGGGTGATCGCGGGCTTGGCGGAGACCAGGAGCGCGGCGAGGCCCGCGATGTGCGGGGCGGCCATGCTGGTGCCCTGGTAGGGCTTGTAGTTCTCGGCGCCGGGGGTGCTCGTGCCGGCGTTCAGCGTGGAGAGGATGCCGTTCTGGGGGGTGGTGATGGTGCCGGGCGTGTCGGTGGCGCGGCGGGTCTCACCGCCCGGGGCGGCGATGTCGATGACCGTGCCGTAGTTGGAGTAGAAGGAGCGGTCGCCGGTGCGGTTGCTGGCGGCCACGTTGATCACGTTGCCGCAGCTGGCGGGCGAGAAGCCGCTCGCGTCGGCGTTGCTGTTGCCGGCGGCCACGACGACGGTCGTGCCGCGGCTGACGGCGGCGTTGATGGCGTTCTGGTAGCTGCTGCCGCAGGTGCCCGAGCCGCCGAGGCTCATGTTGATGACCTTGGCGGGGGTGGCGTTCGCCGGGACGCCGGGAACGGAGCCGCCCGAGGACCAGGTGATGGCGTCGACGATGTCCGAGGTGGTACCGCCGCACTTGCCGAGCACGCGCACCGGCTGGATCTTCGCGCCGTACGCGATGCCCGCGATGCCCTTGGCGTTGCCCGTGGCCGCGGCGATGGTGCCGGCGACGTGGGTGCCGTGCCACGAGGAACCACTGGCCGGGGAGCCGGTGCCGCATTCGCCCGCCGCGGTCCAGTCGCCCTGGTCGGCCGGGTTGCTGTCGCGGCCGTTGCCGTCACGGGCGTCGGTGGAGCTGGAGATGAAGTCGTAGCCGGCGACCACGTTGGCGGCGAGGTCGGAGTGGGCCACGTAGCCGGTGTCGATCACGGCGACGGTGACGCCGGCGCCGGTGGTCTTGTCCCAGGCGGCGGGGACGTTCATGCCGGCGACGGGCTCGAAGAGGTCCCACTGCTTGGCGTACTCGGTGTCGTTCGGGGTGGCCAGCGCGTAAGCGCGGGAGTCCGCCTCGACGTAGGCGACGTCCGGGTCGGCGCGGAACTGCGCCATGACGTCGGCCGCGTCGGCGGGGGCGAGGGTACCGCCGAGGTCGACCAGAGCGGCTCCGGTGCCCAGGCGCCGCTCGAACGTGGCCTTCTCGCCGGCCTTGCGGCCCTTGGCGGCGGCGTCGTCGGCGGCCGCGGTGTTGGAACTGGCCTCGGCGGACGTGGACTTGTACCCGACGATGAGGTTCTCGACCGGCGCGGTGGGGGTGGCGACCGTGGCGGCCGGAGCCGGGGCGTCGGCGGCCACGGCCACGGAAGCGGTGGCCGTGGCGGAGCCGGCGAGCAGGGTGACGGAGATCGCCACCACGGATATGAGCCTACGTCTGGTTGCGTGCACGGTGTCCCTTTCGCGGGCCGTTTCCGGACGGGCCGGAGCGGCCGGTCGGTGCAGTGTGGGAGGTGTATCGACGGCTACGGGGCCGGGGGGAGCTGGTCGCACTCGTCCCGGCCACCGCTGCGCGCCACGTCGCTCCTGCCTCGACGGTGAGGCAGGACAACGGCGGTGACCGGCGATCCGCCAGGCCCGACGGCAACACGCCATGTGGGGTTGGCGCGTGGATCGGTGGGCCTGGGGAAGATCGCCGGTGGGCAGACAGTAGGCAACGCGGGGATGAACTCGATACGGGGAAAACCCTTGTCCGCCCCCTGCCGCTCCCCGGGTCACCCTCTGCCGGTGGTTTCGCCCCTGCGGATCAGCACGGCGCGAGCTCGCTCGGACCGCCGCTGAGCCGGTTGTTCAGCGGGGCCGGGACGAGGAGGGGACCGACGCCGGATGGGCGACGACCGCTCGCCGGCTGATCGCGGCGAACGCCGCTCGCGTGGGAGCGCCGCTGCCGGTGGGGACAGGACCTAGGTCGTTTCTTTCGGATCTTGTCGGCCGAGCCCGCGCTGACCGTTGCCGTGCATCGCAAGGCGGAGGAGCGTCCTTGTACTGGACGTACTAGTGTCCTGAGTCGGAGATTCGTCGGCAGTAAGCGGCGACCTTGTCGAGGATCTCGTCGGCGGTCTTCGTCCAGACGAAGGGCCTGGGGTGTT
>NZ_JBEXNN010000057.1:0-16653 GCF_040611115.1 Streptomyces sp. NPDC003038 | reverse complement strand
TTCGTGCCCGTCTTCCCGGACAGACGCAGGCCCTGCGGGTGCGCCTTGGCAGCGACCGAACCGTCCGGCGCCGCCGCGAGGTTCACATCGACGTCCCGCCACTCGCCCGTGGCAGCGTCCTTGAAACGGATCGGGCCCGCCGCGACCTCGGTGGTCAGCGACCCGTCCGGGTTCACCCACGTCGTCGACGTCTCGGAACGCTCCGAGAGCGCCTCCACGCGGTGCTTGTACAGACGCGCGGCCACCCGCGCCGAGGGCACGTCCGCCGCAGACTGCGCGGTCTCCTTGGCCTGCTTCGCCGTGCCGGCCGCGGGAGCGGGGGCGGCGACAGCGGCCTCGGCTCCGTAGACCGTCGAGACGGTCATCACGACAGCCAGCGCCGTCGCCGTGGCACCCAGCCCAGCCGGTGCCATGAACGACGAACGGACGCGCCCTACGGGCCCGCCCGGTCTTATTCGGTAAGGCAAGATTCCCCCAGGGGATGAGGATTCGACCGCCGTGCACGTCGCAAGCGATCACTGGCTTGAAAGTAGCCGCCCCTACAAGATCAAAAATCGCCACCAAGAGTGTGAAGTGATCGATTCCAGGAAGCGGAATGACATCTCATTTCGGTCACGGAGGCACCTGTTGGGCCGAGGTGCACCCAACTCGCCCAAACTACTGATCGGTACGTTCTCCAGTGCGTCGGCGGGACCGTCCAGGACCGTGCCTTGCCTCCGGGGTAATCGACCCCGTCCGGGCCCGGGATTCCCCTGCGCGCCTTCCCGCGCCTCGTCCCGTGTTCGCACCGGGACCGCCCAATCCGCTGTCGTCCACGTCAAGGTCCGGCACGCCGATCACTACACCGTGGTCGGCAACCACCTCGCCCAGCACCGGGCGTTGTCGCTGGTCGCGATCGGCCTCGCCACCCACATCCAGTCGCTGCCCACCGGCGCACGGGTAGGCATCAAGGTGCTCACCGACCGGTTCCGGGAGGGGGAGGTACGGATCGCCGCCGCCCTGCGGGAGCTTGAGGCGTACGGGTACCTGGAGCGCAGCCGCGTACGGCTGGCGAGCGGGCGGGTGGTCACCCGCACGGTGTCCTACAACCGCCCGGGCCACGTGCCGGTGGCCGCGCCCGTACCTCAGCCGGAGGCGGAGGCCGTGCCCGTGGCCGCGCCGCAGCCCGTCGCCGCGCCCGTACCGGAGCCCAGGCCCGAGTTCGTACCGGTGGCCGCGCCCGCGCCGGAGCCGGAGCGGGTGGCTGACCGGCCCGCCGCGCGGGTCCGGCAGGACGCCGTCGACCTGCTCGCCCGGCTACGCGGCGACGACCCGCGGCTCCTGCTCGCCGTACGGGACGTGAACCGGCTCGCGCCCGCCGTGTCGGCCTGGCTGGAGCGCGGGGCCGAGCCCGAGGCCGTACGGAGCGTCCTGTCCGGGAACCTGCCCGCCGACCTCCGCCACCCGGCGGCTCTGCTCGCCCACCGCCTCGACTCGCTGATGCCGCCGCACCTCCCCGCGGCCCCGTCCGCCGCGCCGGTCAGACGGCCAGACCCGTTCCAGACCTGCGACGGCTGCGACCGCGCCTTCCGCGCCCCCGAACCCGGCCGCTGCCGCGACTGCCCCCCTGCCCACCTTGCCGGTCAGTCGGTGCCCGATCGGCCGGCCGGACCTTCCCGCAGGTCCCGTACGAAGCGCAGGCCCGGGCGGCCGTCCAGCTCCAGTTCCCCGGCGGGCGTGAATCCCGTACGGGCCAGCACCACGCGCGATCCGGCGTTGTCGAGTGTCGTGACGGCCCGCAGCATGGTCAGGCCGTACTCGGCGGCGGCGAGGGCGCAGACCTCGCCCACGGCGGCCGTGGCCAGTCCCCGGCCGGCCGCCCGCTCGGCGATCCGGTAGCCCAGCTCGGCGGAACCGTCCGCCACATCGACCAGGTTGACCCGCCCCAGCACCTCACCGCCGCTGCCGACCAGGACATGGAAGAAGTGCAGCCCCGCCGCCTGCTCGGCGATCAGATCGAGGTGCCGGGCGTCGAAGTGGGTGAAGTAGCGGTCGCCGCGGTCGGGAACCGACGTGGCGAAGTACGCCCGGTTCTCCTGCTCGAACTCAAGGAGAGCGGGGGCATGGTCGAGGCGGAGCCGCAGGAGTTGAGCCACGTTCCGATGCTACGACGCACCACCGCGCCGCCGACGCGGCGCGCGACCCGTCACCTTCCCCCGGTCACAGCGCTAGGTCCGCCAGGGGAGCGTGACCTCCGCACCGTTCGTCCTCGTCGTGCCGACCGATGGCCCAACTGGGCCGCAGGTGCCCGGCGGAGGCGCCCTCCAGGTACGTTCGGCTGAGCTTTTGTAGATCCACTTCGGATCGGCCCGGCGAACGAAGGAATGTGACCACGGTGGACGGACGCGACCGGCTGGCAGAGCGCTTCGAGGAAGACCGGACCCACCTGCGGGCGGTGGCCTACCGGATGCTCGGCTCGCTCAGCGAGGCCGATGACGCCCTCCAGGACGCCTGGCTGCGCGTCAGCCGCGCCGACACCGGCGACGTCGAGAACCTGACCGGGTGGCTGACCACCGTGGTGTCACGGGTGTGCCTGAACATGCTGCGCACGCGCACGTCGCGGCGCGAGGACTCCCTCGACGTGCGGATACCCGTCCTCCCGGCCGCCGCCCCGGGCGAGGTGGAAGGGGTCGATCCCGAGCAGGAAGCCCTGATGGCCGACTCGGTCGGGCTGGCGCTGCTGGTGGTGCTCGACACGCTGGCGCCGGCCGAGCGGCTCGCCTTCGTCCTGCACGACATGTTCGCCGTGCCCTTCGAGGAGATCGCCCCGATGATCGAGCGCACCCCGGCCGCGGCCCGCCAGCTCGCGAGCCGCGCCCGCCGCCGGGTGCGGGGGCAGGCCCCGGCGCCGGACGCCGATCGCGCCCGCCGACGCCGCGTCGTGGAGGCCTTCCTGGCGGCCACCCGCGGCGGGGACTTCGAGGCGCTGCTCACCCTCCTGCATCCCGGCGTGGTGCTCCAGGCCGACGCGACGGCCGTATCCTCCCCCGTGCCCGTCCTGGTGCGCGGCGCCGAGAGCGTGGCCAGGGGAGCGATGGCCGCCGTGGCGCGCGCCCGTTTCACCGGGGTGGCGCTGGTCGACGGAGAGGTCGGGCTCGCGATGGCACCCTTCGGGCGGCTGTCCCTGGTGCTGACCTTCGCGATCAGCGACGGCGCGATCACCGACATCGCGGTGATCGCGGACCGGGACCGTCTGCGCGGGATGGACATCGCCGTTCTCGCCGACTGAGCCCGCCGCGCCCGGTGCTGCCGGGGTGGGCGGAGGTTGAAGGGGGAGGCGTAGAGGAGGCGTAAAGGGCGGGTGCAGGGGCGGTCAGGGGGTGTTCAGCGGCCGTTACCGGTGCGTAGATTACCGGCGGTAACTCCCGTCGGACCGAGGAGAGCGCGCCGTGAACGCCAAGCCGAATTCCGTGGAGCCAGTCCAGCCCGCCCAGCCCGTCGAGCTCGTCGAGCCCGTCAAGACCGTCGTCGACGGGGTCGTGCGCGAGGTACGGGTCCCCGCGCTGGTCGGGGCGCCGGTGAGGGGCTCGCTCGGGGACATCCCGTTCGAGAACGCCCGGCAGGCCCCCGGCGAATCGGTGCTCGCGCGCAAGGAGCGGGACGGGAGCTGGCGGGACGTCACGGCCGCCGAGTTCGCGGCCGAGGTGCTCGCCGTCGCCAAAGGGCTGATCGCGGAGGGGCTGCGGGAGGGCGACCGGCTCGCCATCATGGCCCGTACGACCTACGAATGGACCCTGCTGGACTTCGCTGGATGGGCCGCCGGGCTGGTCACCGTGCCGATCTACCCCACCTCCTCCGCCCTCCAGGCCCGCTGGATCATCCAGGACTCGGGCGCCGTGGCCTGCGCCGTCGAGGACACCGCGCAGGCGCGCGTCATCAGCGCCGAACGCGTCAACCTCCCCTGGCTGGCGCACCTGTGGGAATTCGACACGGGCGCGCTGGCCCGCCTGGTCAAGGCCGGTGAGCACCTGCCCGACGGGCTGGTGCACGAGCGCCTGGCCACCCGTACGCCGGAGTCCGTGGCGACCCTCGTCTACACCTCCGGCACCACCGGGCAGCCCAAGGGGTGCGTGATCACCCACGCCAACTTCTTCGCCGAGGTCGACAACGCGGTGGAACTGCTCCACCCCGTCTTCAAGTCCGTCAGCAAGGACCCGGCCTCCACCCTCCTCTTCCTGCCGCTCAGCCACATATTCGGCCGGATGGTGGCCGTCGGCTGCCTGCGCGCCCGGGTCAAGCTCGGGCACGCGCCCAGCATCCGTACGGAGGACCTCCTCGCCGACCTCGCCGGCTTCCGGCCGACCTTCCTGCTGGCCATCCCGTACGTCCTGGAGAAGGTCTACAACACCGCCCGCGCGACCGCCGAGAAGATGGGCCGGGCCTCCTCCTTCGACCGCGCCGCCCGCATCGCGCGCGGCTACGGCGAGGTGGTCGAGGGCAAGCGCCCCGGGCTCGGCCTCCGCCTGGCGCGGGCGCTGTACGACCCGCTCGTCTACCGGCGGATCCGGGCCGCGCTCGGCGGGCGCGTCCGGTACGTCCTGAGCGGCGGGTCACCACTGGGGCGGCGCCTCGCGGCCTTCTACACGGGCGCCGGGATCGAGGTCTTCGAGGGCTACGGGCTGACGGAGACCACGGGCGCCAGCACCGTGACCCCGCCGCTGCGGCCCCGGCTCGGCACGGTGGGGTGGCCGCTGCCCGGTACGGCCGTACGGATCGCGGACGACGGCGAGGTGCTGCTGTGGGGGCGGCACGTCTTCGCCGGGTACTGGAACACGGCGCAGCCCGCCCCCCAGGCGAACTGGCTGGCCACCGGCGACTTAGGACAGCTCGACGCCGACGGCTACCTCACCATCACCGGCCGCAAGAAGGACCTGATCATCACCTCAGGCGGCAAGAACGTGGCCCCCGCCCCGCTGGAGGACTGGCTGCGGGCCCACCCTCTGGTCGGGCAGTGCATGGTGGTCGGCGACAACCGGCCGTACATCACCGCGCTGATCACGCTGGAGCCGGACGGGCTGCTGCACTGGCGCCAGATGCGCAAGAAGCAGGGCGTTCCGCTCCGCGAGCTCGTGCGCGATGAGGAACTGCGGGCGGACATCCAGCGGGCGGTGGACGAGGCGAACCGGCTCGTCTCGCGGGCCGAGTCGATCCGCCGCTTCGCGCTCCTGCCCGGCGACTTCACGGAGGAGCGCGGCCACCTGACCCCGTCCCTGAAGCTCAAGCGCGGCGCCATCGCCCGCGACTACGAGAGGGAGATCGAGGAGCTGTACCGGACGCCGCGCGACGGATGAGTCCCATGGGCCGCGGCTCATGGCCCGGTGGCGGGCGGGCGGACGGGCCGGCGGGCCGGCGGGCGTGGGCGGGCGGGGACGCGGGAGCGCGCTTATCGTGGGCTGGCCGGTCCGGGGGATCACCCGAGGAGGGTGCAGTGCACCATTCCCGCTCCCATTCCCGCTCCCATTCCCGTTCCCGTTCCCGTACACGCTCCCGTACCGTCGCGACGGCCTGTGCCGCGCTGGTGCTGGCGTCCCTCAGCGCCGCCCCGGCCCCCACCCCCGCTGGGGGCGATCCGCTGGAGCGGTTCCACGGTCAGCGCATCCGGTGGGGTGAGTGCCCCGACCAGCCGGTGCCCGCCGGGATGCGGTGCGGGACCGTCAAGGTTCCGCTCGACTACGCCGCCCCCGCCAAGGGCACGGTCACCGTGGCCCTCGCCCGCATCCCCGCCGCAGACGCCAAGAAGCGCCTCGGCTCGCTGCTGCTGAACTACGGCGGTCCCGGCGCTCCGGGCATGGCGGGCCTCGCCGCCGACCCCAAGGTCTTTGCGGACCTCGGCGAGCGGTACGACCTCGTCGCCTTCGACCCCCGCGGGGTCGGCCACAGCGAGCCTGTCTCCTGCGGCGGTTCGCAGCAGGTCGGCGACGAGGTGGGCGGCGACGCCGCGGCGCAGCTGGCCGCCGTGCGCGCGGTGGTCAGGCGCTGCGAGCTGGCCTCCGGCCCGGTCCTGCCGTACATCGGCACCGTCAACGTCTCCCGCGACATGGACGTGATGCGCCGGGTCCTCGGCGACGAGAAGCTGAACTACCTCGGCTTCTCCTACGGGACCCGCCTCGGCGCCGTGTACGCCGCCCAGTTCCCCGGGAAGACCGGCCGCATGGTCCTCGACGGCGTCGACACCCTCACCGAGCCGCTGGCGGAGCAGGCGCTCGTATCGGCGCGCGGGCAGCAGCGCGCCCTCGACCACTTCCTGGTCTGGTGCGCCCACCAGCCGGGCTGCGTCTACGGCACCAACACCCGCACCGCCAGGGACAAGGTCGACGCCCTCGTGACGCGGCTCGACGAGGAGCCGCTGGTCGGCAAGGACGGCTCCTACCTCACCGGGCAGGACGTGGTCGAATCCCTCGGCGCCGCCCTGTACTCCCGGCGCACGTGGCCCGCGCTCGCCGCGGCGCTGGGGAAGGCCGAACGCGATGGCGACCCGGCCGGGCTGCTGCGACTCGGCGGTCCCCAGGGCCCGCCGCAGGAGGAGGACAAAGGGCCCGGTACGGTGCCCACCGACAACGTTGAAGCCGCCCTCGCCGCCGTCACCTGCGCCGACGACCCCGACCGGTCCAAGGACAAGGTGAGCCCGGCGGCGATCGAAGCGGAACTGATGGAGATGCGGGAGGAGTTCCTCAAGGCGTCGAAGATCTTCGGGCCGCGTCAGCTCATGACGGTCCTGTCCTGCTACGGCCGCCCCGCCGGTACCGACTTCATCCGGAAGATCGACCGCCCGGGCGCCCCGCGCATGCTGCTGGTCGGTACCCGCGGCGATCCGGCGACCCCGTACGAGTGGACGGAGGAGACGGCGGCGCGCCTCGGCTCGGCGGTGATCCTGGACTACAAGGGCGACGGGCACACCGGCTACTCGGCCTCGCGCTGCGTACGGGAGTACGTGACCGACTTCCTGATCGACGGGCGGCTGCCGGGCGGGACGCGGTCCTGCCCCGCCGACGAGTGACCGGCGGGGCGAGGCAGGGGGCTACCGGCGGGGCAGCGGACAAGCGACGGGGCAGCGGGCTACCGGCGGGGCAGCGGGCTACCAGCGGCGCACCGCGCGCCCAGCAGTCCGCCGCGCCGCCGCCGCGTTCAGCAGTTGGCGTGCGCCGGCCGCCCTGCGAAGCGGTCCGCCAGCCAGTTCCCGACCGCCACCGACTGGGTGATCACGCCACTGACGTGCTCACCGACCCAGATGGTGTCGAATTCGACGTTGGCGCCCTTCGCGCACCACTCGGAGCGCAGCTGGCGGCCCACCCCGTACGGGATCAGCTCGTCCGCGAGCGCGTGGTACTGGTACACCGGCGCCGCCGGTGCCGTCCGCCCGAGCCTGCTCTGGTTCAGCCGTGCCTGCCAGTCGGGCTGGGCGAGCGGGTCCTTAGTCGTCAGGTCGGAGATCCGCTTGAAGGAACCGGCGATGGCGTCGATCGCCACGCAGTTCTCCTTCATTCCCGCGATCAGCAGCTTGCCGGCCGGGTTGAGGTAGGAGTTCAGGTCCAACTCGGGGAAGGCCGCGTCCTGTCCGGCCGCCGCCATGAAGATGAGGCCCGAGCCGTAGGAGCCGTTGTTGAAGTCGGCCACCTTGACGAGGTCGCCGGGGACACCACCGGTCGCCGTGCCCTTCACCGCCAGTTCCGGAGCGTACGAGCCGTGCAGCTCGGCGGCCCAGCTGCTGGCCTGGCCGCCCTGGGAGTAGCCCATGATGCCGACCGGGCCGGTCGCCGACAGCCCCGCCTCGGGCAGGCGCTGGGCGGCGCGCGCCGCGTCGAGGACGGCGTGGCCGGCGGAGGGGCCGACGGTGTAGGTGTGGACGCCCGGGGTGCCCAGGCCCTCGTAGTCGGTGACGACGACGGCCCAGCCGCGCAGGGTGAGCTGCTGGATGAGGTTGGCCTCCATGGCCGTCCCGTACGGGAGGTTGTTGCTCGGCGCGCAGGAGTCGCCCATGCCGACCGTGCCGACGGCGTACGTGATGAGGGGGCGCGGGCCGGTGCGGCCGTCCTGCGGGACGATGACGGTGCCGGAGACGATGTTCGGGGCGCCGTCGGCGGTGGTGGAGCGGTAGTGGATCTTCCAGGCCTTGGTGTTGGTCGGCTGGCCGGGCAGCGGGTGGAAGGCGGAGGGTGCGCTGCTGACGACCTCGCCGGGGCGGGCGGCCTGAGTCGGGGTACCGGAGTCGACGGCGTCGACAGTGGTGGCAGCGGAGGCGGGGATCCCGGCCGAGACGGCCAAGGCGGCCAGGGCAGCCAGGGCGGTGAGGGCGGTGAGGGCGGTGCTGCGGACGCGCGGGGGGTTTCGGAAGTGCATGGCGGCTCTCCCAACAGCTCGTGCGGGGCTAGGTGAGGTGAAGGTAGTGACCGACCGGTAGGAAGGTCGCTGACCGTGCAGCTCACCTTTACTGGCCCCGGGTCGCACCCTTGCCGGGCGGCGCGCCGGTGCGGTACGAACGCGCGACGCGCAGGCGGGGCGATCGGCTGCCAAGGACACCGCGCGGCCAGGGATGTGACGCCCGTTCAACCACCGTGACCAGACGGGCGGATCCCCCTGGCCACGCTCGGCCTCGCCGCCCTGGGCCTGCCCGGTGTGCTCCTCTCCGCGCCGGCGGCCCTCTTCACCCCCCGGTCCCGCCGTTGACCGGGCCGGGTCGCAGATGGCGGTAGGCACCCGGCGTCGTCCCCGTCCAGCGTCGGAACGCTCGGTGGAAAGCGGTGTCCTCCGAGAAGCCGAGCCGGGCGGCGAGTTCCGCGATCGGCTCCCCGCTCTCCGCCAGGCCCGCGATCGCCGCGTCCCGCCGCACATGGTCCTTGAGCTGCTGGAAGGAGGTCCCCTCCTGCTGGAGCCGGCGCCGCAGCGTCGCCGGGGACACGGCCAGCCGCGCCGCCACCTCCCCGAGCGCCGGCAGCCGCGGTGAGCCGCGCAGCTGCTGCGTCAGGGCCCGGCGTACCTGCTCCGCGACCGTCGTCCCGTACTCCGGCCGGGACAGCAGGTCGAAGGGGGCGCGGCGCAGCATCGCGTCGAGCGCGGGCTCGTCCCGTACGAGCGGCGCGGTCAGCCAGTGCGCGTCGAAGGCGGCGCCCGTACGGTCCTCCCCGAAGCGGACCGGGCAGTCGAAGAGGGCCTCGTACTCGTCCTTGTGCGGCGGCGGCGGATAGGAGAAGGCGGCGTACGCGAGCGGGATGCGCCTCCCGATCAGCCAGCTGCTCAGCCGGTGCCAGATCGCGAGCACGCACTCGGTGAGGAAACGCTCCTCGTCACGGGCGAAATCGTTGCGGACGGTGAACCGCGCCTCGGCGCCCGACACTTCGAGCGCGAGCTCGGGCCCGCCGGGGAACAGCCCGTAGAAGGCGGCCGCGCGCTCCGTGGCCGCGCCCAGGTCCCGGCAGCCGAGCGAGGCGTAACACATCATGGCGAAGGTGCCGGGGCGGCTCGGGACGGTGCTCAGGCCGAGGAACTCGTCCTGCGTGGTCCGGTACAGCGCCCGGAACAGGCGGGCGAACTGCGCGGGCGTGATCCGCGCCCGGTCGTCGCCCAGCAGCAGCGGCGGGATCTGCGCCTGCTGGAGCAGCGGCACGGTGTCGATACCGCTGCCGCGGGCCCCCGCGAGCACGGCGCGTACGTGGTGCACGGTGATCGTCCGCCTCCCCATGGCTCCGACGGTAGCCCCAATGAGCGCTGCGGTCAGCGGGGGTGACGCTTCCGGTCATGCCGCAGGAGGTGGGCGGTGCCTAGCGTCGGGGGTCACCAGGCCGGCGCCGGTCCGGTACCAGCCCGTCACCCACCCCGTCACCCATCCCGGAGGGCATGCGATGAACGGTCGGCCGAGCACGCTGGCGGAGTTCACCCAGTGGACCGAAGAGAGGTACGGGCGGGAGACGGCGCTCAGGTTCCGCGCCGCCGACGGAGGCTGGCAGACCCGTACGTACGGAGAACTGGGCGCGGACGTACGGGCCGTCGGGCGCGCCCTGCTCGGTCTGGGCGTCGCGGCGGGCGAGCGGGTGGCGGTACTGGCCGAGACCCGCCCGGCGTGGACGTACACCCACTTCGGGGTCCTGGCGGCGGGCGCGGTCCTCGTACCGGTCTACCCGACGGCGGGGGAGGAGGAACTCGCCTGGGTCCTGTCGGACTCGGAGGCGGTCGTCGTGGTCTGCGACGACGCGGCGCAGGCGGGGCGGGTGGAGGCCCTGCGGGGCAAACTGCCGGCGCTGCGCGCGGTGGTGGGCATGGACGCCCTCTGCGGCCTCGACCCCGGTCTCGACCTCGCGCCGGAGTCCGAACTCCTCGCCCGGGCGGCGGCCGTCACCCCGGAGGCGGACGCGTCGATCGTCTACACCTCGGGCACGACCGGTCTGCCGAAGGGCTGCCGCCTCACCCACGGCAACCTGGGCGCGATCCAGGACGCCACCCTCCCGCTGATCCGGGGCGGACCGGGGGACTCGACGTACCTCTACCTGCCGCTGGCACACCTGCTGGCCCAGCTGATCGAGTTCACGACGCTGCTGGAGGGCGGGGAGCTGTGCTACTTCGGCGGCAGGATCGAGGACGTGGTCTCGGAACTGGCCGCCGCCCGGCCGACCCACCTGCCGTCCGTGCCAAGCCTGTTCGAGAAGCTCCACGCGGTGGTGCTCGCGCTCGCCGAGTCCCAGGAGGGTGGCCGCGAGCGCTTCGAGGAGGCCGTACGGCTGGGCGTGCTGGCAGCGGAGGGACGCCTGCCGGAGTCCCTGCGGCCGCAGCACGAGGCGGCCGAGCAGACCCTGTACTCCCTGGTCCGCAGCGCCTTCGGAGGGCGGCTGAAGTGGGCGCTCACCGGGGGCGCCCCGATCGCCCCGGCGACCCTGGACTTCCTGCGGGCCTGCGGGATCGCGGTGTACGAGGGGTACGGAATGACGGAGTCCGGCGGCGTGATCAGCCTCAACCACCCGGGAGCCGTCCGGTACGGGACGGTGGGCCGGCCCATCGACGGCTGCGAGGTCCGGATCGCGGAGGACGGCGAGATCCTGGCCCGGGGGCCGATGGTCTTCCCGGGCTACCACGCGAACGCCGCTGCCACCCGGGAGACCCTGGATCCGGAGGGCTGGCTCCACACAGGCGACCTCGGGAGACTGGACGGCGACGGCTACCTCCACATCACCGGCCGCAAGAAGGAACTGATCATCACCTCGGCGGGGAAGAACATCACCCCGACGGAGCTCGAATTCGCCGTCCAGGGCTCGCGCTACGTCTCCCGCGCGGTCATGATCGGCGACCACCGCCCGCACCCGGTCGCCCTCATCACCCTCGACGAGGAGGAGATCGCGGCCTGGGCCACCCGCGAGTCCCTCGACCTGGGCCCCTCCCCGTCCACCCACCCGGCGGTCCACGCCCTGGTCGAGGCGGCGGTGACGGAGGCCAACGCCACGGTCGCCCGCCCGGCCCGCATCCGGGCCTTCCACATCCTCCCGGAGGACTTCACGATCGCCGCGGGCACCCTGACCCCGACCCTGAAACTCCGCCGCAGGGCGGTGGCGGAGCGGTACGCGGCGGAGATCGACGCGCTGTACGGGGGGTGAGGGGGGCGGGGCAGGGCGGGGGCTTCGGGGGGCGGGACCCGGCCACCGGTGGGACGGAGCTGGGGCGGGGGCTTCGGGGGGCGGGGTCCGTGTCGGGCGGGATCAGGGATGTCTTGGGGGTTTCCCGTCAGTCCCATCGTCTCTCCGTGTCGTGCCGGCCCGTCAAGGGCGCTCCTCCTCGTTCCTCGTCGTCGCGTCGCTGCGCGACGGCCTACGGCCGCCCTTGACCGACCGTCCCGCCCCGGACATACGAGGACTGTCGGGAAGCCCCCAAAAGAACGGTCACGGGGGAGCCTTGCCAACCGGGGAGCATCAGAGAGGGACGGGCCGGTTCCCTGGCACGATCCCGAGACGGGCCCATGTGCATCAGAACCCGGGTCGGGCCTCCCCTATCCGGCAGGCCTCGCCCAGACCGAGACGGCCGGAGGTCAGGGCGGGTAGGCGCGTCAGATCGCTACACGCTTCTCATGTCTCAGCGACCGCCAGCCGTCTTGGGCTGGACATAAGCCGCCCACAGTCGCTGCGCCCTGCCCTTGGACGGCGACCGAGGGCCGTGTTGGGCTGGACATAAGCCGCCCACGAGTGATGGGCGCTTCTCCAGCAGGCGCCCGCAGGTGGTTCGTTGCCATTCAAGCGCGCAGAAGAGCCTTGCTGGGACTGGGAGGGGTGCTACGTCGGCTGTGCCGACGTGTAGCTCCGTTACGGCCCCATCGGCTGGGAGAAGTGCCGGTCGAACCGTGTAATTGGGGCAAATGCTCGGCTTTTCGGTCGGGCCGGCGCCCTGACGGCAGTCCACGTCGACATACCCGCTGTCTGCCGCATTGAGGAACGAGTAGAGGCCATGGAAGCTTATGTCCGGTCCCACTCAACCGTCGGACGCCGTCCATGGGCAGGCCGCAGTGATCGTGGGCGGCTTATGCCCAGCCCCAGACGGCCGTCGGTCGCTGAGCCGTGAGAACCGTGTAGCGATCTGACGCGCCGGCCGTCGGGTCTGCCGCCGCCTCGGTCTGGCCGAGGCCTGCCGGATAGGGGGAGGCCCGACCCGGGTTCTGATGCAGGTGGGCCCGTCTCGGGATCGCCCCCTGGGGAACCGCGCCCGCTGATCCCTGATGACCCCGTATCCCTGTCCATCCCCCGTGACCGTTCTTTTGGGGGCTTCCTGACAGTCCTCGTATGTCCGGGGCGGGACGGTCGGTCAAGGGCGGCCGCAGGCCGTCGCGCAGCGACGCGACGACGAGGAACGAGGAGGAGCGCCCTTGAGGGACCGGCACGACACGGAGAGACGATGGGACTGACGGGAAACCCCCATACGCGACTCTGATGCCCTCCAGGTCAGGAGCCCGCCGTGATCCCGCCCAGGAAAGCGCTCCAGCTGGCGGGGGCAACCGCCAGCTCGGGGCCGGCCGTCACCTTGGAGTCCCGGATGTGAACGGCGGCGGCGCAGGGGGCCACCTCGACGCACTGGCCGCCTTCGCCGCCGCTGTAGCTCGACTTCCGCCAGTCGAGCGCGACTTCGACGCAGTTGCCACCCTCGCCGTCGCTGTAGCTGCTCTTGAACCAGTCCAGGTCAATGGTGTTCATCGTGCTTCTCCCAGCATCTTCTCGATCAAGGCGAGGGACTCGTGGGGCGCGAGCGCCTGTGCCCGGATGATCCCACAGCGCTCGGCCATGATGCGTACCTGATCGGGGTCGGTGATGAGGTGGGGGCGGCCGTACGCCTCGTGGTAGGCGATCTGCTGACGTCCCTTGGGATGGAGAAGGGTGAACGAGCCGCCCATGGCGGCGTGCGCACCGCGCTTGTACGGCATTACCTGGAGCTCCACCGTGCGCAACCGGCCGACGTCCAGGAAGCGTTGGAGCTGTTCGCGGTGTATGTCCGGGCCGCCCACCTCGCGTTCCAACAGGCTGTGATCCAGGACGAAGCTGAAGGTGGGAGAGGGCCAGCGCTCGAAGATCTGCTGACGGGACAGCCGGTCCTGCACCCGCTTCTCGATCGTCGCCTCGTCCAGCAGGGGGCGGCGCTGCGTGAAGACTTCGCGCGCGTGGCGCTCCGTCTGCAACAGGCCCGGCACGCCCTGGTGTCCGTACTCGTGCACGGCTTGGGTGACGGCCTCCGCCTCCGCGTAACTCCGGAACCAGTCCGGATGCCGCGTCCGTGCCTTCTTCAGCGCCTCCTTCACCTCCGGGATCGCCGCCTTCAGCACGCCGCGCGCGCCCAGTACGTCGTCCGCCCGTTCCAGGAGGTCCGGCTGCGGGGTGCGGACGCCGCGCTCGATCGCGCCGATCAGGTCCTCGCCGACGTGGAGGAGGGCCGCGAGTCTCTTCTGGTGCAGACCCGCCGCCTCACGGAGGATCTTGATCTGTTTGCCCAGGGCGCGGAACAGGTGTGCCGTTCCGTCCGCCTCCACCGGGCGTTCTGGTCGTTCTTCGCGATCTGACAGGTCGTTCATCGGCTGAACCGCCCTTGTCCGTACGGGCCGTACATGAGCAGGCCCACATCCCTACGCGCGATCCTCGTAGCGCCGCCGCCACTGGAAAGCGTACGGCGCTGTCGCCACGCTCGGTGAGGTGACAACCGAAATCAGTGACATGGCGCAGGCCTTCCGGCAGCGGTTCAGCTCGACGCGCGGCGGGGCCCGGCTCGCCCGGCTGCTCGCGCAGTCGCAGCTGGCGTTCTGGGGGGTGCCGTACGGCTGCGGGCTCTCCGACGACGTCGGGCTCGTGGTCGCGGAGCTGGCGGCCAACGCCGTGCTGCACGGGCGGGTGGCCGGGCGGGACTTCGAGCTGCGGCTGGACTACGACGGACGGGAGAACGTGCGGGTGTTGGTGAGCGATACCCGGGGAGACAAGGGGCCACCGGCGGAGCCGGGGCCGGTCGATCCGTGGTCGGCGGAGGGCGGGCGGGGGCTGCTGGTGGTGGCGGCCGTGGCCCGGGAGTGGGGGGTGGCGGCCCGGGAGCCGGGCAAGACGGTCTGGGCGGAGGTCGGCCGGGCACACGGTGAGACCTGACCCATCGCACAGTCATGAGCGGCGGGTGCGGGGGGAGATGGTCGGTACAAAGGCCCGCGTAGGGAGTGGACCGGTGGAAAACGCCGGGCAGTGGGCTGATTCGGGCGAGGGCCCGGGGGCCCGGTGCGGCCTGTCGTGAGGGTCTGGTGAAGCCGAGAGGAATGGTGTGTCACATCTCCCGGGGCGACGGCGAGTCGTTTCCGAATACCTGATAGACAGAATATTCGCGGCCGGTCCGGCCGTATACCTTGACGGCTCCTTGGGGGGATCGCCGCACTGTGAAGCCGCTTCACCGTCACCTCGTCAACACCTCGCGCAAGGTCCTGTGCACGGCCGCGCTCGCGGCCAGCCTGACCACTGCCGCGGTCGTGACCAATCCGTCGACCGCCGACGCGGGTGAGTCCGAGCCGACCCCGGACAGCCCCCAGGCCACCGACCGCGGTGACGCCCGGCTGGACGTGCCCGGGACCGTCGCCGACCCGGTGGTGCCTCCGGCGGCCGGTGCGCCCGAGGGGGAGGGAGCCACCGGGATACCCGCCACCGCCCTCGACGCCTACCACCGCGCCGAGTTGTCGGTGGCCGCCGCGCTCCCCGGCTGCAAGCTGCCCTGGCAGCTGCTCGCGGGCATAGGCAGGGTCGAGTCCGTGCACGCCTCCGGCTACGGGCTCAAGGCCGACGGCTACACCGAGAAGCCGATCCGCGGCCCCCGCCTCGACGGCAACGGCTTCGCCGAGATCCGCGACACCGACAAGGGCGAGTGGGACGCGGACACCGAGTACGACCGGGCGATCGGCCCGATGCAGTTCATCCCCTCCACCTGGGCCACCTGGGGCGCCGACGGCAACGGCGACGCCAAGCGCGACCCGAACAACATCTACGACGCGGCGCTGGGTGCGGGTCTCTACCTGTGCGCGGGCGACCGCGACCTCTCGGACTCGGGCAAGCTCGACTCCGCGATCCTGAGCTACAACAACTCGCGCGAGTACGTGAACACCGTGCTCGGCTACATGCGGCAGTACCAGAACGGCGGCGCCGCCGAGGTGCCGAACCCGCCCGCCGGCGAGTACCCGACCCCGTCGCCGGGCACCCTGCCCACGCCGCGGCCGGCCGCGACGGTCCCGCCGAAGCAGACGAAGCCGACGACCCCTCCCACCACCCCGCCCGCCACACCCCCGACGAAGCCCCCGGCCGAGCCGGAGAAGCCGACCCCGCCGGCCGCGCCGCGCCTGGCCAAGCTGGAGATGCTCGGCGGTTCCGCCCTCACGGCCGAGGCCGGGGCTGCCTTCGCGGAGGTTCCGCGGGTCAAGGTGGTGCTCAGCGACGGCAAGCCCGCGGCCGGCCAGGAAGTGATCTTCGCGATCGAGGACGACACGACCGGCGGCACCGCCTTCGGGCCGTCCTCGGCGAAGTCCCTCGTGGCCAAGACGGGCGCCGACGGCATCGCGTCCGCGCCCGGCCTCAAGGCGGGCGCCGCGGCCGGCACCTTCTCGGTGCGGGCCGCGGCCTACGACCACGTGACCTCCCTCATGGTGAAGTTCGCCGGCAAGGTCACGCCGAAGCCGGTCCCGCTCGCGGACCTGCTGGACCGCACGGGTGGTACGGCGCCGCTGGAGGCCGTCGCCGGTACGAGCATCAAGGGCATCGAGGTCCTCGCCACGGCCGAGGGCAAGCCGGTCGCGGGTACGCGGACCACTGCGGCCCTGGTGGAGAAGGACGTGTCCGGGAAGTGGGTCCCGGTGGACCCGGCGACCGCGAAGGGCCCGTACTTCAAGGACGAGGACGGCAAGAAGCTCACCTCGCAGCAGCTGGCCGCGACGGGCGCCGATGGCAAGATCGCCGTACCGGAGCTCTTCACCACGGACGCGGCGCCGGGCACGTACCACCTGCGCCTGATCACCCCGCAGAACGTGGTCCTGATCCTCGAACTCAAGATCACCGCCCCTCCGTCCACCCCGACCCCGACCCCCTAGCCCCGCGGGCCCGCCCGCGAACGCGGCCGGCCCCGGCACCGTGTCAACGGTGCCGGGGC
>NZ_JBEXNN010000056.1:0-19388 GCF_040611115.1 Streptomyces sp. NPDC003038 | reverse complement strand
ACACCCCAGGCCCTTCGTCTGGACGAAGACCGCCGACGAGATCCTCGACAAGGTCGCCGCTTACTGCCGACGAATCTCCGACTCAGGACACTAGGGGTGGGGGCCCTTCGTACGCCTGCATGTCCGTACCAGCCGGAGCCACGCCCCGGGCGGGACCTGCCGGCCGTGGCCGCGCGGTGCGGGTCGGCGCCAGACCGCGGCCGGTTTTCCGTCCGTCGTGCCCGCCGGGCTTGTTCCGTGCCCCGGATTTTTGCTCGCCTCTGTATCGGCTGCTGGCGTGACCCGATCGGGCCGAAGGTGCTCTGGCCAGGGAGGTTTCCGCCGGGCGTGCGCGGGCGCGTGAGCCGCACAAGAAGTGGATGCGACCGCTCCGGAAAGTTTTCGGAAGTCCTCTGAACGTTTGGTGGTTCTTTTCGCTTGGCTGATGAGTAGGACCCGGCTTCGAGCCGGTTCCCGGCTGCCGGACCTGGGGGGAGGCACTCCTGGACTCTCGCCTGATCCGCTTGGAAGGACTCCCTTCGACGTGAACAGCACGAGCCCCTCGTCCTGGCGCTGATAGGCGCGACCGCTGTTCGGGTGTTCGCGCCCGACGTGGTGAGAGGTCTGCGGCGTCTGCTGGGCGCTGGTGTCCGGGTCGGCGCGGCCCAACTGTCCGCGAGTCACCCGACCTACGGCCGTGTGGTCCGGCAGCGGGAGATGCCTGCCGCAAGCCTGGACGGGCCTGGGGAGCAGCCGTGGGGGAGTTCATGACCGACGCCGAGTACGACCCCTTCGGGGAGCAGGCGGTCTCCAGTGAGCTGGCCGGCGTCATGCCGGTGGAGTTCGTCGCCTTCCACTCGCAAAACCATGTGGCCTACCTCGAGTACGCCCACCTCGAACTCGGCGGGGAGGCCGCCGAGGCGGTGGTCGAGGACGTGTTCACCTTCCTCCTGGAGGTCTGGCCGGACGCTCTGCAGGAGGCCAACCTCCAAGCGTTCGCCTGGCGCAGCTGCGCGAGCACGTCGAGCGCTACCGGGCCCGCCAAGTCGTCCCGGTCGCGCTCGTGGACACCGCCCGCTACGCGGCCCTGCGCCGCGGATCGAGGCGGAGCCTGGAGCTGATCGAGTCCAGGAGCGGGGTGTACGAGGCGATCGCGGAGCTTCCCGACCGGCACTGCGACGTGGTGCTGCTGACCTTCCTGATGGGGCTGGAGACCGCGGAGGTGGCGCACCGGATGGGTATCGCTGTCGGGACGGTCCGCTCCCACCTGCACACCGCCCGCCGCATGCTCGCGAAGAAGATCGGAATCGACCTGACTCCAGGAGAGGAGAAGAACCAGTGAACGACATCACCCGCAACCACGCGGAGGCCGGCAACGAAATGGACGAGGCTCTCCAGGACACCGAAGTCTTCACCGACGAGTACGCCTCCTACGACGAGGACGCCGCCCGCCGACGCATCGCCCGCCGCATTGCCGCCGCCCGCCACAGCCGCGCCCTCACCTCACCGAAGGCCTCCGACGCCAAGACGCTCCTGCCCGCGGGCCGGCCCAGCAGCCGAACCGATCGCAAGCTCGTCCTGGATGCGGCCTGCAACGTGCGCGCCGCCCGCACCCTGGACACGCTGGCCCGCGCCCTCATCGACAGCCCCGCCTTCACCCGCCTCGCGCTCGACGCGGAGGCCTGGCCCCACAGTCAGCCCTCCGCGCTGCTCTTCGCCAGCCTCCTGCACCTCTCCGGCCGCATGGAGGCCGCCCAGTTCTGGTTCCAGTACGCCGCCGGCGCCGGATCCGACACCGCCGCCCGCGCCGTCTACCTCCGGCACCTCTCCCGCGCGGAGATCGCCAGCGCCCGCCACTGGCGCAACCAGCCCTCCGACCGCGACCACGCCGAAGAGCTCCCGCCGCTGCCCGAGGTGACCGACGACCTGGAGGACACCCTCCAGGCGTCGATCATCTGGACCTCCCCGCCCATCTCCACCACCAAGATCACCCCCATCCCGCCCGCGGGACGGAGTCTGCGCCACCTGCCCGACCCCATCCGCTACGCCCTCGACACCACCACCCCCGACGAGCACGAGGTCCTCGGCGAGGTCTACACACCCACCCGCCTCCTCGCCTCCGCGCTGGCCCGCTGCGCCCGCCTGGACCCCGCCGGCCTGGCCGCAGACGCCAAACCCGGCGCCCGGATGGCCAAACGCCCCAAGCCGCGGCAGCCGGTCAACACCCGCCTCGAATCCGCCCAGCGCGCCCTTCGCGTCCTGGAAGTCATCCACCGGCACGGTAGCGGCGTCTCCCGAACGCCCGTGAGACCGGACTGCCGCAGCTGCATCTCGCCCACGCCCTCGAGCACCTTGTCCGCACCCAGCTCGCCGCCCGCATCGCCCACGGCGTCTACGCCGCCGGCTCCTCCCTCAAGCTCGCCGAGACCGGCCAGGGCGGCGGCGCGCTGCTGCGCGAGACGCTCACGTTCCTGCGCGACGAGGTCGGCGCCGCCGTCTACGTCGCCAGCTACACCGACGGCGAGGTCTCCATCACCCAGTACGCCGACAGCCCCACCACCCCGGCCGTCCATGAGTGGGTCGACTTCCGGGAGGCCGCGCACGCCTCCGCCGTCGGAAAGGCCCTCCTGGCCCAGCTCGACGAAGACGAGCTCCGAGAACACCTGGGCCGCCACCGGATGGAGGCCTTCACCCCCCACACCATCACCAGCCCCGAGGTCCTCTTCACCGAACTCGACACCCGCCACCCGGGCGAACCCCTCCTGGATCTCCAGGAGTACGCGCTCGGCACCGTCTGCGCGGCCGTCCCCATCCGCACCGGCACCGAACCGGAATGCGTGGCCCTCTCGCTGCCCTCCCCGGACCCGCACAAGCTGCAGCAGGCCGCCCACGTCCTGCGCAATGAGGCGATCGCCGTCCTCCTGGCCCTCCTCGTCGGCGGAACCAGCCCGACCTCGCCCAGCGAGACCGGTGCCCGCCGCGTGGTGATCCACCGGTAGCTGACCCGCCCCCGCAGCAGCAGTGGGGGCCGCCCCCCGGACGGGTAGCCCGCACCGCTGGGTTCAGACCTCGCCGACATGCCGGGAACCACACAAGTGGGCGACCGCACCACCACTAGACGATCATGAAAAGGTGTCCCCCGGTGTAGGACAGAAATGAGGACTCCCATGGGCATCATGGGGGACAGCCTGGAGCGGGCCGTGCGGGAGGCCGCCGGCTGCTGGCCGCCCAGGACGCCGGGGCCTCCGAGGCCGACCTACAGTGGATCGCCGCCGAGGGACTGCAGTCCCAGGTGATCAGGCCCCTTCGCGTCGGCTTCGGCCTGGAGCTGCGTGAGGATCCCGGCCAAATCCCGGAATCTACAATGATCGATATCCGGGGCATCCTGTGGTGAAGCCGAGAGGGAGATTCAGATGGCGATACCGAAGCGCCCCGCTCCGTTGGACCCGGCCGTCGAACGGGCCGCGGCGGCGGGCGACGTGGTCGCGATGAGGCTGCGGGGCCAACACCTCTACGAATCCGGCGACGACAGTGCGGCTGAGGAATGGCTGCTCGCCGCCGGGCAGGCCGGCGACGCCGCGGCGATGTACACCCTGTCGCGCGTCTACCACGACCGGGCGGTGAACGCGTTCCCGCACGGCAAGGCCCACGACGTCACGGCCGCGTCCTGGTGCAGGCGTGCCGCCGAGGCGGGATGGGTCCCGGCCATCAGGGCCATGAGGTCGTGGGTGGACCTGGACGAGCGCGAGTTCTGGCTCCGAAAGGCCTGGGAAACCGGCGATCCGCACGCGTCATTCGGCCTGGCCGAACTGTTCGAGGAGGAGGGACGGGCCTCCGAAGCGGAGCACTGGTACCGCATCGCCTGCCGCGAGCCCGGCCAGTTCGGCCATAGCGCGCGCGGCGACCTGGCCGGCTTCCTCACCTATCAGGGACGCTTCGAGGAAGCCGCCGAGCTTCTGACACAGAACGCGGAAGAGGGTTCGTCGGCCGCAGCCCGACAACTGTCCGACGTGCTCGAGAGGCTCGGCCGGATGGAGGAGGCCGCCCACTGGCGCGAGCGGATCGATGGGCTGCGGGCCGCCGAGCGCGAGCAGGAACCCCTGCTGTGAAGCGCTGTGACGGGTCCCTCGGAAGTGGCCCGCGCCGGTTGTCGAACCCCGGCTCCTGAGCAGAGGCATCCTCCGGTCCAGGGGCGCCTCTGCTCGACACTGTTCAGAAAATGATCTTTGCTTGGCTGCTGGGGGGAGCGGGATGAGCGAGGTGCGCACTGCCGACTTCAGCGCCAGAACTGACGCACCGGTGGTTCTGCCGCCGGACTGGACCAGCGAGGGGGGCGACCGGTCAAGCGAGCCGGTGGAACCCGCAGAGGTCCCGACCGGGCATCCCGACGGTGGCGTAGGCGTCGACGAAGAGCCCGAGGTCCCGACGGACCTCACCCCTCCGGACGAACCCGGGCAGTCGGACGACGACCCTGAAGGCCCTGAGGAACCGCAGGAGTTCGAAGAGGACTGGGAGACCGACCCCAGGGCTCCCACAGATCAAGCCGACGGGACCGAAGCCCCTGAGGAACCTCAAGAGCCCGATTCCCCCGGGACCTCGACCGGGAACAGGCCGGAGCCGCTCGACGATGCGGCCGATGCCGAAACCTGGGAGCGGACGTCCGGGGCGGACTCGGCCGGCGGCGGCCCGGCTCCCGAGGGTGCCCCGTTGCGGGACGTCTTCTCGAAGGTGCGCGACTCCCTCACCGGGCCCCACGCGCCTGCAGAAGGTGCCGGCGACCGCCACGCCACGGTGGACCGGCCGACGTTCAACGCCATGGAGATCCCGGAAGAGAACGTGTGCCTATACCAGTACGGGACGCCTCTCGACCGCTCCGACGGTGGGCGCGTCCCATTGTTCGACGGTCCCCCGACCCGTGAACAGACGGCGCAGGGCAAGCTCGGCGACTGCGGGGTGATCGCCTCCATGGGGGCCGTCGCCGGACACCTTCCGGAAGCGATCTCGAATTGCGTCAAGGAGAACGACGACGGCACGTACGAGGTGACCCTCCATCAGGTGAGCAAGAACCGCCCTGGGGATCTGGCACCCTACGAACCGACCGGTGTGGTCACCGTTCTCACCGTCACGCCGGAACTGGTCGTGCCGTCCCTCGATCCGAAGACCCCGGCCTACGCGCAGGTGGGAACCGGGGGTGCCGCCTGGTCCGTGATCCTGGAGAAGGCCTTCGCGGGGGTCGACCAGACCTGGGAGGAAGGCAAAGCTGGTCAGACCTCCGGCTACGAGCGGCTCAACCTAGGCACAAGGGTCGAGCACCGCGCCGAGATGCTGGCCCAGCTCACGGGCCGGCCTGCCTACTGCGATGACGTTCCCTCGGGGTACGACATGAACGGCGTCAACCCGAACCGCCAGCTGCTCGCCTCGTTCCGGGAGAAGCTGGAAGCGGGCTGCCCGATACTGATCGGCTCACGAGGACCCGAGGAGAACAAACCGAGAATCCGCTCCGACCTCGTGGAAGAGCACGTCTACGAGGTGGTCGAAGTGGACGATCGGGGGAATATCCGGCTCCGCAACCCGTACAACAGGGACCATCCCGAGGCGTTCACGGCCGCTGAGTTCAGAGCGAATTTCGCGAACCGGTACAGCACGTTGGCCTAAAGGTTGTTGCAGACGGGTGGGTGTGGGCAGGTTGGCGTGGTCGCTGACCTGCTTGTTCACCGTGCCATGGCGAGGTTGTCGATCCGGGGGTGGGTAGTTGGGGTGCTGGGTGCGTCGAGGCCGGAATCGGCGCGGCATGGCTGGCGTTCCTGTGTCCTGCCTACATCGAGGCCCTGCCCTCGTGGCCCGGCGCGGCCATGCACACCGACTCCGGCTCGATGACGTGCGGAACGGTCCTGGACTACAGACCCGGCGAGCAGCTCCTCCAGCCCCACGCCGACCTGTGGCTCACGTCCCTGACCGGCGTGGACCCCAAGGCGTTCGGCGTCGTCTGGTCCGACGTCCTGGACCAGGCCGACAGGGTGCTGAGCGCCCGCCTGGACGAGCGTCAGACCGCCGACGATGTGAGTGGGTCGCTGCATGGCCTGGTCACGATGATCGACATGGCTCGCCGATCCGCGGCCGAGGGCGATCCCGCCCAGGCGGCAACAGCCCTCAGCTACTGCGAAACGATGGCCCTGGACCTGTAGCCGTTGCCCGCCAGTCGGCCTTGCACCCTTGCAACCCTCGACGAAGCCCACAGGCTGGGCGAACCGGGGCCGGCCTTGCAGGCCGCCTTGCACCCCAATGTAGGTAAGTACTTGTAGTACCTATGCGCGGGTGGAGTTCTCTTCCCTCTGAGAGCAAGCTCGCTGCGCGGGCCCACAACACCCGCCGCTCACTCGTACCGACGCCCGGCCGTCGTCCGGCGCACATGATCCTTCCCGGCGCTGTGCGGCCGCCTGAGGTGCTCGGGAGCCCTCCGGGCTCTCGAGCGCGATCAAGGGCCTCAGAGTCGCTCACAGCGGCGTACAGCGGTTCGAAGATGAGACAGCGGCCGGGTGGACTGACCTAGGCAGTCACGAGCCGCACGTAGTGTCAGCCGGCCTTCCACGTCCGGCTCTACGCCCACTCGACGCCCAGTGAGGTCAGCCGTTGCTGTTGTTCGGGGAGGAGCCTCGTCCAGATGGCCGGCTGCTTCTGCTGCTGGAGCCACCGTCCGATGTCGTCGCCGTCCATCAGCACGCCGGGTGCGATGTCGGGCAGCTGACCGTCGGCGTCGACCAGGTCGGCGAGCGCCCCGGTAGTGGCGCTGCCAGTCCAGGGGCCAGGGGCAGTTCCAGTCGGGGGCGATCGCGGTGAACTGTGCGGCCCGGGTTGTCGCGGTGTCCTGACTTCCCCGCCCAGGTCGGTGGGAGCGGCGTGCACCCGGAGTTTGACCGGGCCGCTGTGCTGGCATGGCTGCCGGCCCACGACGAGATCGTGGTCCCTGCGAAGCCGGAGAGCGTGTTCCTGCTGTTCGTCCGTCCCGGCGGCGGCACGCGGGCACTTCGGCTCGACGACCCACGCCTGGCGCTCCCCCAGGACGCGTCAGGCGAGGACCGGTTGTCGCCCTGGGACACGGGCGTCGGCGTCGGCGCCCTCGCCACCCTGACAGACGGTGCGTTCGGCGTGGCACTGAGCCGGCTGACCGTGGCGGGCAGGGCCTGTTGGCCGTGCCGGTGAGGTGCCGAGCCCGCCGCACCCGCGGCGAGCGTTCTATCCTGGCCACCTCGCGTTTGCGGTGGGGTAGGGGGAGCAGCATGGCCGACGGGTGGATCCGCACCGACTGGGTGGAGACGGTGTCTGAGGATGGCATGCACCTGATGCAGACGCGCTTCGAGGTGAGGGTCCCTACGTCTGAGGGTCGCAAGTTCGTGACCTGCGCGCTGACCCGGAGGACGTACGTGGTAAGGGACGGTCTTGCCTGTCAGGTTTCCGCCTAGGGACTCGGCCGGGACCGGAGCGGTCTGGACGACTACGACTTTGAGATCGTTTCCGCGACCGGGTGCCCTCCGGTCCAGAAATTCTTCGAGCGGGACGGCGTGCCAACCGAGACTCTCGACGGCGAGCTGTTCTGTGGGCATCAGGGGCTTGACGATGGCGAGTACACCGTCCGGATCACCGCGGGAATGACGACCAGCTGGGCGAGCGGGACGGGAAAGACCATCAAGCTGCCTGTCCCGGGCCACCAGCTCGCTTTCGTCGTGGTGGGATCCGCGCGGCAGGAGGTGCGCGCAACGACCGTCGGCCCGTCGGCTGCGCGGCCCTTCATGGAGATTCCTGTGGTCGACTGGCGCGATCAGCCCACAGCGGAGGCGGCATGGGAGGCCTACCTGCACGGGAACGGAATCCGGCAGGATTATTTCGCAATTTACTCCCCACAGCACCTGATGAGGCATCAACGCGATACCGCTGTGGGGATTCTCCGGAGTGAGGGCTACGACATCCCCCCAACCCCGCAACCCGCCAAGAGGGGGCAGACCTGGCTGGGCGACTGGGGCGGAGTGTGGATGCCGGCCGATGTGCTCACCGCCCTTCACACCGTGCCGGACGACACCGCCCAACGCGCGTGGCATCAGGGAGCAATGGAAGCCCTGGACATAGCAGCGGAGATGTATGTCCTGTGGACCACCGACGTGTTCTGACCGGGCCCGCTCTCCCTCCACGACCACCCTGGCGGGCACCGTGTCGGGCCCGGCCACGCCGGCGGAGGGTCGTGCCCGCGCGCCGGCAGCAGGCGGCCTGAGCCCAGGCCTCGGGCCGGAGCGGGGTCGGTGACGACTCAGGCTCCCGCGCCCGGACACCGGCGGCGGGGTATCGGTGTGTGGGCGGGCGGCCTGGCGTCGGTCATGGATGGTCACGGCCGGCCATCTGCGGGGCCGGGGCGGCCGGTGGCAGCGCGTCGAGGAGTTCCGGCAGGGTGCCCTCGAACGTGGGCAGCCTTTCGGTCAGGGCCGTCCGCTGCTCGGGGGTGAGGTCGGCGAGCAGCGCCTCCAGCGCGGTCGTGGCGGCCTCTTCCACGTACGTCGGGAACGGCCACAGGGCCCGTCCGGTCCACCAGTCCGTCAGGGCGTGGGCGGGGTGGGCGAGCCGCACGACGTCCGCGATCGTGATCTCGGGACGCCAGTCCTCGCCATCGGGTGTGGCGGCCCACAGGGCGATGGGGCCCGAGGCGGTGGTGAGGCGCAGGGAGCGGAGCAGGTCGAGGCCTTCGGCCCGGTTCCGGAAGAGGTGGAGGAAGCTGTACTCGTCGGCGGTCTCCTCATGGGTCAGCCGGCGCACCAGGTCAGGTGGGCAGTCGGCGGACCGCACGAGTTCGCGGAGGTTGTAATCGGGGAGCTCCCGGGGGTTCCACTGCGCGGGGTCGGCCACCCGGCTGCGGGCGATGTCCCAGTCGAGGGGATACCACGGGTCCTCGGCCCGGGCGCGGCTGTGGGCGAGGAGGCGGCTCGGACGGTCGTGCCGGACGGAGCCCCCGTAGCGGTTGCGGCGGGTGCGCCGGTCGAGGGCCACGTCGTAGAAGCCGTCGATGTGCTGGGTGAGTGCGATGTCCCGCTCCAGGGTCTCCACCGGGCCCTCCGGGTCGGTCAGGGCCAGGGTGTACGACTCCCTCGCCTCGGGCAGCAGCGGGACAGTAATCAGCGCCTCGGCGAGCAGGTCGATGCGGCCGGCGCGGGCCAGCAGCAGCCCGGACACACACTGCTCGTAGAAGTCGAGCACCGCCGTGCCGTCGTCGTTGACCGCGTGCAGGGCGAGCATGATGTGCTCGGGGTCGGAGGCGTCGAAGCGGCGGGCCCGTTCCCGGGGGCTGACGAGTTCCGCGATGCGCTCGGCCATCGCCAGCGTCTCGGGCAGGCGCGGTACGGGCTCCGTCCGGCCAGCCCCGAAGGGACGGCCCGTCAGGACGTCGAACTTGTCGGGGTGGGTGAGCCTGTCGTCGCGCAGGAGGAACAGGTTCGTTTCCGGGTCGTCCAGTTCCAGGAGCGCTGTGATGATCCTCTTGTCCGGAGCGGGGGGATACGGGCCTCCCTGGTCCATCCGCTCGCGGTCCTTCGCGAGCTCCCGGCGTATCGCCAGGTCGCCGTGGCGTATGAGGGCGCGCGCCTGTTCGGAGCACCATGTGATCCGCTCGGCGAGCAGGCGGCGGCCGTCCGGTCCCATCCAGCGGACGATGGGGTCCACGGCCGGCCGGGGGGCGAGGTTGATCATCCGCTCCAGCGCCCGGCCGATGGCCGTCCCCTCGAAGGGCGGGGGGCACTGTCCGGTGCGCGCGGCCTCCTCGGCGGTGTCGGCCAGTTCCGCCATGGTGCCGGGGAAGTCGGAGGCCATCAGCGCCACGGCGACCAGCCACCGGTCGCAGTCCTCGCCGAGCCGGGCCTCTAGCAGATCGCCGGCGTCCATGGAAGAGTCGATCGTCTCCAAGGCGTTCCGCGCCGGCGAGGCATTCCACCAGCGGTCTTCCCATTTGGGGGACATGGACATGCGAGAGTCTCCTGGTTCTGAGGGGCTATGCGTGGGTGGCGACGAAGTGGCGCAGTTCGTCGCGGGGATCGGGGCCCTCGCCCCCGCGCCAGAGCTGGTTCACCCTCTCCCCCGCGGGGATGCCGCGGAGCAGCATGTCGCGCATGGCCGTCACGGCCGTGGCCCTGGCGCGTGCGATGCGTTCACGGCTCTCCGGGGTGCCGTCATCGGCGGCCAGGACGGTGGCCAGTCGCGCTCCCATGCCAGGACGTCGTCCCACACATACATCTCCGTGTGCCCGGAGCCCGGGTGCTGGAGGCCGACCAGTTTCCATCCCTGGTTCTCCGTCAGGGGGGTGTCCACCGACACCCAGCGGCTCACCAGTTCGGCCGCGCGCGTGGCGAGTTGGGCGTCCGCTTCGTTCGTCGTATCGGTCATGTTCCCGACCCTAACCCATTTTCGTCGGACTGACGATAATGGGTGGAGGGGAAGCCACTGCGGCCACCACTCCGATGGCCTACCAGATGCCGCGAAAGGGCGTTGGACTGCGCTAACAAATCATCTCGTTTGGAGGATCGAAGCCAGGGTTGACCCGGTGGACTGGACTTTTGGTGGTGGTGCGACGATGCGGGGATGCGCGAAATCCATGAGCTGGTCAACGTCGACGATCCGGCCTGGCCGGTCCTTGTTGAGGAGCTGTTCGGTACCGGCGTTCCAGTTGAGGTGCTGCCCGGCGATGCCGAGGTAGGCCGTGCCAGCGTGTGGCAACTGCAGGTCTCCGCCCAGTCAAATCTGGGCGGGATCGTGCTGAACTGCGGTGGTCTGCTCGTGGACAGCGGCTGGTTGCGGATCTTCGGAAGTCCGAGTGGCACCGACGCCGAGAGACTGCCGAGCCTGGCCGAGGTCAACGCGATGCCTTCGATGTTCGATCCCGCATGGCGGCCGGGGGCGGGTCTGGTGGTTGCGCACGATGTGCTGGGCGGGGTCTTCGCCCTCAACGGGGGTAATCCCCGTGCGGCCGGTCGGCCCGGCGAGCCGGGCGAGGTCGTCTACTTCGCCCCCGATGTCCTTGGCTGGGAGGCGCTGGGTGCCGGCCACTCGGCCTGGCTGTCATGGATTCTCTCCGGAGGGCTCCAGGAGTTTTACGAGGGCCTGCGGTGGGACGGCTGGCGCAGTGAGGTCTCTGGGTTGACCGGGCGGCAGGGGGTGTCGTTCTTTCCGCCATTGTGGTCGGCCGAGGCCCGCCAGGATCTGCTGGCGACCAGCCGTCGTGCGGTGCCCATGGCGGAACTCCTGAGCCTGAGCCGTGACTCGTGCCTTCAGTACGACGGCGCCGACCCTGGCTTCCTCGGCCC
Organism: Streptomyces sp. NPDC003038; assembly: GCF_040611115.1. Lineage (NCBI taxonomy): Bacteria > Bacillati > Actinomycetota > Actinomycetes > Kitasatosporales > Streptomycetaceae > Streptomyces > Streptomyces sp. NPDC003038. The sequence goes on along the minus strand of NZ_JBEXNN010000056.1, from coordinate 8,076 downwards.
CGCCTGAACAGGCTCACCCGCCCAGACGCCGGAAGCAGGTGAGGGTGGCTGCGATGCGGCCGACTGCTGACCGACGCAGACACACCGATGCGCCTCCGTGTCACCGGCGTCATCGTCCTCCTCTATGCGCAACCCTGACCCGGGGTGTCTAGCTGACGGTCGACGACGTCATGTTCGCCAGCTCGGCCGCCAGGTCCTGCGGCGTCCGATCGGTCGTCACCCTCAGCATCTTCGTCTCCTTTGTCCGTGACGCGTTTGAAGGTACCTCGTCAGGAATCGGAGATCGTCAGCCACAGCTCGTGGATCACACCCGTGCCGGTGTTCCTGCTGCCGGCGTGCGAAGGGGCCGTACCGCTTGTGCGGTACGGCCCCTTCGGGGTGTTCGGGACGTTCTAGTAGACCGGCTTGTCGGGCTCGATTTGGTGGACACAGCCGATGACTCCGCCGCCGACGTGCACGGCGTCGGGGGCCTAGTGGTGGGGCTGTCGGACCGGGGGCCCAACCACGGTGCCGGTCCGACAACCCCGGGAGGGCGGTGGCGATGCCGCCGCGGACGCCTTGAGGTGGGGTCAGCGGTTGGGCCAGGGGGAACGGCGGGCGAGGATCGTCCACTCCTCGTCCGCGCGGCCTGGTACCAGGCGGCCGGCACTCTCCCATTGTTCGGCGAGCTCGCTGAAGATCGGCTCCAGCTCGGGGCGCCGAACCGGTTCGCTCCTGGGTGGCCGACGCCGGTGACGGGCGTGAGACCCCGGCATCTGTGAGCCTCCCAGCCTGTTTCCCAGCTCAGAGCGCTACAACCGTTCTGCAGGCTGGGTGTTGTGAGCACCCCGAGCGGGGCCGCCACTGCCCCTGACAGGTGATCTTGACCGATTGCCAGGCGACTTTGACCGCCCGGTTCAGGCTGCTTAGTCGCCGTTGCTGGTGGTCCAGCGCCGGTTCTTCTCGGAGCGACGCAGCAGCTCGCTCGCGGCGAGCGTCACGGTCGCTACGCCCCGGACCCGGCGGGGCCCGCCGCGCTCCGCCCACACCACACACGCACACCCACCGGCGGTGAGCACTAAGACGCCGAGCAGCACCAGACCGACCATGTTCCCCACCTCTGCGTTCATTCGTACGGTCCTGCTGATCATCCCAGGCCGGGAAGGGCCCCAACGGGATGTCCGACCGAAACGACACCTGGCTCACAAAGGACCACCGGTCAAGGCCAGGTGGCAGGGAACTGGTAGTCGTCAAAATCTCCTGACAAACGGCCGAGACCACTTGTCAGAGGACAGCCACCGATGGGTGGCGGCCCCGTTTCGCTGTGTCCGGGCGGGTGTCGATCGAGTCCCTCTCAGGGGTGAATCTTGCCTCCCGTACGCGAGCGCGGCTTGTGCGGCAGGCTCGCAACTCGCCCCGGATTCAGGGCTATTGACAATAAACAGGATCTTTCGCGCGGCCCGACAACCGGGCCGCGATCGGGTCGGAGTGGGATTCATGGCGCGATCGAAGCTTCAGGAGTACGACGCGGGGCAGGCGGCGAAGCGGCTGCGGGTCTCGCGGGCGGCGTGGCGGTGGGCGGTGCACACCGGCGCCGTCCCGGCCCCGGACGCCGGAGAAGGCGGGTGGTCGCGAGCGACGGTGGAGGCCGTGGACGCCGACGCGGTCCGGGCGGGTCTGCCCACGGAGCCAGCCTCGGCGTGGTCGGCGTCGGAGCGCCTAGGGGCAGCGCTGGCCCGGTGGGAGGTGTCGGTGAGCACCGCGGCCGTGGTGGAACTTGCGGCGGCCGGCCTGCTGCTCAGCCTGTCCACAGACCCGGAGGCACCGAACGTTTCACCCGGACCAGGTGGAGGCCCTCGCCGCCCGCCCCGACTTGCCGGCCGTGGTTGCCTCGGCGGTCCCGCTCGGCCCGGACCAGGCCGCGCAGCGCCTCGCCGGGCGCCGCAGCGACAGTACAGCTCGGCCGGGCAGGCGGCCTTCCCTCGCGATGTACTGCTGGAGGGCTTCCAGGCCTTTCTGGAAGGCCTCGCCGCCCCCGCGCGGCCCCGGACGTCGTGGCCGTCTTCGTCGGGGTCTTCTGTGCCCGCACAGCCGGTCCGACACCCAGCTCGCCGAGGCGCCGCTGCTGCTCTTCGTTCAGCCGGTTCCAGTCCCGCTGCTGGGTGGTGAGGCAGCGTCCGACGTCCTCGCCGTGCCGGGTCACCCCCGGCACCACATCCTCGAGCCGCGCACCGTCGGCGAGGAGCTGGGTCAGGTAGGCGTGGTGGCGCTGCCAGTCCACCGTCCACCCGTGCTCGCGAGTCCGGATCGACCTGGGTGAGCTGGTCGGCCCGTCGGCGGGCGCGGCTGGGGTTCTTGCCCAGCCCGCCGGACCTGCGCACGTTGGTGAGCCACTGCCCGACCGGCTTGTCCAGGGCGGTGGCGTGCCGCGGGGCCGCGAGGGTCCCGTGCAGGGCGAAGTAGGCGCGGGCGGCGAGGTTCTCCTCGAAGCCGGCATCCGCGGTGTCCCACACGATCCCGAGCTCCTCCAGCTCGGCCGCCCGCTCCCCCGTCATCGTCCCGGCCCGGTACGCCCGCCGCTGGTCCGACAGCCACCTCCCGAGCGGAAACGCCCCCTCGACATGCTCGTACGGCACCTCCAAGCCGGCCTCCCGCTCCCGGTACCGCCAGCGCCCCGACGCCAGTCCTGCCGTTCGGTGTTGATGACTTGGTAGCTGATCCACTTGGCGATCAGCGCGGGGTCGCGGGTGGCTGCGAACCGGAGGAGGAGCCGGGTCTCCTCCTGGCCTTCTGCGGGGGCCGGACCGACCGGAAGCGACGGATTGACAACGTGTTTCTGGTTCTCCTGCGGAATGGCAAGCATTTCCACAGCCTTTTCATCATGTGCCCGCAAATCTTCCAAAACCCGAATCAAAGGGCGGTAAAAATTCGAGGAAAGCATGTCCTCCGGCTTTTCATCCTTGCCCAAAAATACCGGGATAATCAGGGTGGCCATCTTTCCATGGCCCGGTTGCTGGCGCAGCGCCCGGCCGATGGCCTGGACGATGTCGACGGCCGACCCCTTCGGGTCGATCAGGGCAACACTGTCCGTGGCCCGGATGTCGACGCCCTCGCCCAGAACCCGGCAATTCGACAGCACGGCGCGCCCGGCCCGCCGTCCGAAGTCGGCGAGCACCGCCTGCCGGTGGCCGCCCTCGTGCTCTCCGCACAGCCACCCCGCCCACACCCGCTCCGGATGCCGCCCCGGGTCCACCTGGTGCAGCCGGGCCGCGACGCGAGGCAGGCCGGCGGTGAAGGCCTCCGCTTCGATCGTCCGGTGGTGGAAGGTGATCGTCGTCCGCAAAATTGTGGGCGGCCATGGTCTCCAGCAACGCGGTCTGCATCGCCGCGAGACGCTCACCCCGCTCGCCTGCTGTGTTGCCTGGACGTGGTGCATGTTGCTCAGTCTGCTTGGAGGCTGGGCAGTTCACTCGTCGGTGACAGGGGCCATCCGCTTCTCCGCAGGGGCGAGAGCGCCGTTCTCCTGACTCTATCCGGTCAGAATAATGAAGCATTGAGTGTTCTGTCGGAGGCGGGGCGTGTGGGTTCATGCGGTGGGGGAGAACTGCTGGCTCGCGGTGCCGGTGGTCGGTTGGGGGGATGTGCCGCTGTTTGGCCTGATGGGGGCTGGGGGAGGATTTGGGTGTTTCTGGGCGCGGATGGCGGGCCCGGTGAGGATTGGAAGGTCCGGCATGGCTCAAGGCGTTGTGAAGTGGTTCGACGCGGAGAAGGGCTTCGGTTTCATCGCGCAGGACGGTGGCGGCCCGGATGTGTTCGTTCATTACTCTGCGCTCGGAGGCTCAGGTTTCAAGAGTCTCGATGAGGGTCAGAGGGTCGAATTCGAGGTCGGGCAGGGCCAAAAGGGTCCGCAGGCAACAGACGTCAGGGCCATTTAGCCGCCTGACGTAGCGGAGCATCAAGCGAAGCACCCCCGCCCCTCTATTGCCAGCCGCCCGCGTAGCGGGCCTCAGGTCCTGGAGGCGAAGCCGCAAGGACCAGGTGGGGGAGCGAAGCGGACCCACCCAACAGGCCGAAGGCCACCGGGGAGGGTGAGCCGGGTGCGACGCCGCGTGTGAGTGTCACCGGGGTGCCGCGGGTGTTGTCGCGGGTGGTTGGCAGCGTCGTTGCTGGTGAGGAGATCCTGATCCGCTGGTGGTGACATTGTGATGTGGTCTGTTGGGTGTCATCGATGTGCATGGCCGCTGGACAGCGACGTGCGGTGTCTGTGGCTTCGCGGGGGCGTCATGCCAGGTATCTGGCGATCAGGATGAGGGTCCCGCCGAGGACGGCATCCGGCAGGTCAGTGGCAACAGACCGGTGCGGCCAGCTCCTTGATGGGTCGGGTCTTGGTGGGTCAGGCTTCGATTCGTGTCCAGGTGTCGCCGCCGCGGAGCCAGAGGGTGCCGTCGCGACCTTGTGCGCAGCGCATGACTACCGGCCCGGGCAGTCGGAGCCTTTCCTGGGCGGTGATGACCCAGGTGTCGTCGATGAGTTCTGCGCGGCTCAGTTCGACGTCGGGGCGGTGGTGGAACCGGTGGGTGAGGAGCATCCGGGTGCCGCGGACCGCGATGCCGTCGGTGTCTTTGAGGGGGTTGCTGTAGCTGGTGATGTCGCCGGTGGTGGGGTCGACTCGGGACAGGAAGGCGCCCTCGTGGCTGTACCAGGCGAGCCAGACCGCGGTTTCCTCGGTGGCGGCCGCGCTTCCGCCGAGCGGCCACGAGGGGAGCCGTCCTTGGGGGCTCCAAGTGGGGATTCCGTCGGTGTTCCAGCGGGCCAGGCCGGCGCTGGTCTCTGGGTGGTCTCCGTAGATGCCTTCGTCACCGTATGAGGTCCAGATGTCGCCGTTGCGGTCGGTGATGATGTAGTCGATGTCGTCGCCGATGCAGAAGTGACTCACCGGGTATCCGCCGGGGGAGTACACAACTGCGTTCCTCTCCCAGATTCCGTCCTGGCCTCGGCGTATACGGCCTGACGCCAGCAGAAACCGTGACCACGAGAGCAGGGCCAGGTGGCTGGTCCTCGCGGTTATGCCGGTTACGGGTGTCCGGTGTTCCACCTCGCCCGAGACCACGACCAATATGCCGTCACACGGAGCCGCCACGCTCCATCCGACCCATCCCTTGATATGCGGGGAACGGCGCAGGTTCCGTTCCTGGATCAGCATCACCGCGAGTTCGTTGTTCGGTCCGACGCTCCACCACAGGGCCCGCCATCCAGCTCGGGCATCCTCGGGGGGCAAGCTCCACACGACGGGCGGTTCGCCAAGAGTCATCGGCATTCACCTTTTGGACTCCAGGCCCCAACGGCGCCCGAAGAGATCTACGTTACCGGGCGGCGGTCCGCAGCGTTTAGACCGGCCCCCCTGCCCGGTGCACTCAGCAGGCCAGCGCAGGGATGCTTGGCTGTTGGGGGCCCGCACAGCGGGCTGGTCCTGGAGGCGGAGCCCAAGGACCCGGGGTGGGAACGAAGCGGACGGACACCCTGAACGGGCCGGAGGTCCGGACCCCGTGAAAGGTGGTCACCCAGGCCTGGGGAGCAGGCCGTTCGGGTGGAGCGCAGCGAAATCCGAACCCCGTCCGGAGCGAAGCGCAGGACACCGGTCCGAAAGGGCCGGCCCTGGCTCGGTGAAACCGAGCTCCGCCGAGCGGATCGAGGTGGTTCGCGAGGGGGCCGCGGTCCCAGGGCCGGGCCTACTCCACCCGCGCCACCCTCTGCCTGATGGGCGTCGTGTGATGTGCACTGGGTGTGCGTCACGGGTTTTCACTGGTGGTGGGTGTGGCGGGCTTGGGTACCGCGTTGCTGGGGTGTCGTTCGGTTGGTGAAGGCCGCTGTCGTTTCCGGTGAAGGTTGGTTGTCGTGCGTGTAGGGCGTGGTGGTCCTGTTGCCGGGCGGGCCTGACCAGGGTGTGGGGCGCCGTGAGGGTCGTTTTCTGCGGGGTTGGTGATTGCTTTCCGAGGAGGATCAGTCCCACCAGAAGTCCCAGTTGCGGGCGCCGGTGAGTCGTTCGGCGTAGGCGGCCAGTGTGTGGGGCCGGCTGCCTTGCCAGATGTTGTCTGGGCAGAAGGCGAAGTGCTCGGCGGCGATGAGGAGAGCGTCTTCCTGGTTCATCGGTGGAGCGGCGACGCTGAGGTGCAGGGTGGAGAATCCGACCGCGACGACACGAGTACCGAAGCGGTGCTCCCAATCGGCGATGACCGCGGAGAACTTTGCGGTGTCGTTGTCGTAGTTGCAGGGTCCGGCCCAGCCTGCGGCTGTGAGGGCCTCGGCGCCTGATGCGGCGGTGACCACTCCCAGGCGGGACTCGGGACGGTCGGAGAGGAAGGCTTGCGCGTATTCGGCAGCGAGTCGGTCCGCGTTGGTTGCGGTCTGTCGGCTGGGCGCGAGGCCGGGCCAGGTCTGGCCGAAGGGGGCTGTGACGGCGAGGCGTTCTTCGGCGGAGAGCACGTCCTCGTCTTCATCGACGGCGGTGTAGGCCGCCCACCACCTTGCGAGAAGGCCGGCCGGTTCATGGCTCGCCGGGGATGACATCTGCTCGGGGAAGACCTCACCCGATCCCCATGGGCGGAAGTCGGCGTCGTCTGGATCCAGGGAGTCGAGGAGTAGTGGCCAGAGGCCGGAGGTTGTGTGCTCGGCCTGGATCTGTGCCCACAGTTCGGCCGTTGCCGGCCGATCGCTGAGCCAGAGGGGCTGGACAGCTCCATCGCCCTCGTCGGATGTGATCATCCGGCCGGGCGGGAGCGGGGTCTTGAGGGCCGATCGGGGCTCGGGGTGCACGTGTGGATGCTAGTGCCGCATCAGGCAACGTTCGCCCTGTCCTGGATACGGTAGGTCCATGAGTGGTGGTGGCCAGCCAGACCTGGACGAGATCGAGGCATGCTTTGCTACCGTGGTCGAGGGACGTGTGAGCCGGGATGCAGCTGACCGGTGGGCCCAACGCTGGGTTGTCGACGACACGCGTGAATGGGACGAACTGTCCTGGTGGGCGCTGGGGCTCCTGTACGGGATCGATCTGCGGGTGGGACCCAAGGAGCCGTACCTGCACGACGACGAGCAGGTACGGGGATGGCTGGAGGAACTACGGCGGCGCCGCGCCGGGTGACGCACCGCGAAGGTCCCCTTCCCCGGCTGCACGTTGACGCCAGGCTGTTGGCCTATGGCAGAGCGAGTACGTGTACGCGAGATCGACGATGACGAGGGCAGGCGGCTGCTTCGGATCATCCGCCGGGGTACCGGGTCGGTGGTGACCTGGCGGCGGGCCCAGATGGTCCTGCTGTCCGCGCAGGGCATGCCGGTGGCGAAGATCGCCGAAGTGACGTTCACCAGCGATGACCGGGTCCGGTCGCGGCCGCCGGCTGAGCCGGAGATCAGCGCGACACTGCCATCGACCGGGGCGGCGTCTTTCGCCACCCCGCCTGGACGTCACGGCCGGGGATGTGCCCCGCTTCGGCGGGGGAACGGCCGCCACCCCGCTCAGAGCGCCATCGCCTTGGGGTTGGGATCAGTTGACGACGGGGCCAGTAGGATCCTGATGGGCGTTCCAGCCGCCGTAGTTGATGACATCGCTGGGATGTTGTTACCGCCACCGATGCCACGCGAACGAGAGAGTACCCATCCATGGGCATCATCGGGGACAGCCTGGAGCGGGCCGCGCGGGAGGCCGACACACGGCCCATCCCGCGCAGCGCGGGCGCGCGGATGCGGTATCTCGTAAGGCAGCACAAGGGCTCCACCCGGGCCGTGGCGGGTCTGTTGGGGGTTTCGCAGCGCACCGTGGAGCGGTACGTGAAGGACCAGATCAGGAAGCCGAAGCCCGCGCTCGCGGCCAAGATGGAGGCCGAGGTACGGCGCCGGTGGCAGCCTCTGGTCCGCAAGCGGGCCCGTGAGAGGGCCGCGAAGCGGACCGGGCTGGTCATCGAGACCCGGGCACGGTTCGGGTACACCGCCCGCCCCAGGTACGACGGATGACGGGCGGATGCGGCGGATCACCCAGCACCTGCCACCCGAGTACGCGGGCCGGCTGCTCGCCGCCCAGGACGCCGGCGCCTCCGAGGCCGAGTT
>NZ_JBEXNN010000055.1:0-20667 GCF_040611115.1 Streptomyces sp. NPDC003038 | reverse complement strand
GCGGGCGCCCTTCCCGCGGCCCCGCGCCCCCCCGCCCCCCGCCCCGCCCCCGGCCCGCGGTGGCGCTGGGCCCCCCCCCGGGCGCCCCCCCCCCCGGGGGGGCGCCCCTCGTCATTCCGTCTGCGGCGGGCACCTGCTCCGCGCGCTGCTCGACTCCGGACGCGCGCTCGCTCCCCCAACTGCATTGACCGTCCGGTGAAGTGCCCGCTGAACTTTCTATGGAAGCAATCCTCGTTCTCCAGGAGGATCGGCCTGAGTCGCGCGGCAGCGGACTCGACCACCTCCTCGGGCGGGAGCTCATGCCTTATCCGCACTTCGCCGTTGTCGAAGCGGACCTCGATCTTCATTCGGGTCAACGCCACAAGCGCATCCCAGTCGGCCGCGAGCGAGTGCTCTTCCACTAGAACGACCGCCATGTCCCCGGCAAACCGGGCGCCTCATTCCAGGAGCCCTTGGGGCGCCGTTCGCTGAACGGTTACCGCAACCGGTCAGCGAACGTGCCTGCGTACCCGGAACTGGAGCGGCACGTCTCTGGCCTGGACCAAGGCCGTGCCACGTGGTTTCGCGGGGGTCGGTAGCTTCTCAGCCCCTGGGGGCTTGCGATGCCCCGCCGGGCTGGAGGCGGACCGCACGCGGCTGCGGGCCGGTCCGGCGCTTGAGAATGGGGATGCGTGGCTGATCTGGGCGGTGATGCAGGTGGCCACGGAGATCGCCGTTCGTCTCCTGCTTCGCCGGGGCGGGCGTTCTGTGGCTCGCGCCCAAGACGATCCAGGGCTACGGCTGATGCGCTGAATCACTGCCGCGCTGATAACGCTCTTTGAATCTGGCTGTGGCCCACATTTCGTGACGATCACTGGCTGATGCAGCAGCACCTGGGAGTGGTAGGGCCGTCGGCTGAGTGGGTCAGAGTTCGATTCGGCGCTTCCACCATGGAAGGTCAGGTGCCTCGAAGGGGTTGTTGACCGTGCGCCGGAGAATCTGGTCATCCACGGGTGCGATGACTGCACGCAGTTCGCGTCGTGCCTTCGTGCGGAGAGTGTGGAGCGGGAGCTCCAGCAGGGTGCGGACGTGGTAGTAACCGCTCCGCAGGTCAGTGTCGTCGTATCCGTAGAAGGGAGCGACATCCCTTCGTGGGCGTCGGGCAGAGGAACTCCATCGGCGAAACGCATGTGCGACCTCGCCGGCTGGGAGCCCATGGATTCGCTCGAAGTGTGCGATCTGCCTGTTCGCGGATGGGGACAGCCCTCGGATCACGGGTGCCCGACCATGCCGGACTCGGTTGGCTCGGCGTGGGAGCTGAGCCCTGATCTCGCCCGGTGACCGGCGAGGCATGAACACTTCCAGATAGGAAGACGGTAGGTCCGCCGACGGTAGACCGTTTCAGTGCCCACGATCAAGCCTGAGGTAAGCACCGACGGTCAGCTGCTCAGCCGGCCGTGACCTGTTGTTCGGCGCGAGCGCGGGTGGTGCCCCAGCAGGTCACGGTGGCCGGGCAAGGATGAGTGTCCGTAGCAGCGAGAAGGATGCTCGCCCGTATGACCTACGTTTGATCAGCTTGATTCGTGTGACCTGACCCTCGACCGCCCCGGAGCTCCAGGGCAGGCTGAGGCCGTTGACGACTGCATCCCAGTCGTGTTGGAGGAATGCGGCGAAGGACTGGATCTGCTTCGGCCCGTCGTTCAGGGCCCGGGTCATCCACTGAGCGAGCTCGGTGCCTCGGCGTTCGCGGGCTATGGCGTTGAAGTCGTGGGCGAGCTCTCGGGCGGTGCTCAGGTCGGGGCAAGCCTCAAGGACACGCGCCAGCTGGTGCTTTCGCTGCCGGTCAGGGACTCGGGGCGACGCATGATCCAGCTGGTGATCTGGCGCGGGTTCGGGACGAGTACAGGTTCGTCGATGGCGGTGCCGGCTCGCAGTGTTGCGACGTACTTGCGGACGGAGATCTTGCTGCCTGGGTAGCCCTGCGCTCGCACTTCCCGGAACAGCTGAGCTGCGTTCGTCCCTCCTGTTCGGTATCGCTGCTGGATGTAGGGCTTGAACCGGGCGAGGGTTTCGGGGCGCCGATCGCGTGCCGAGGCCAGCAGGTCAGCGAGTTCGATGTTCGCGTAGCGGCGGACGGTCTTTCGGTCGAGGCGGAGGTCGCGACTGATGGCGCTGAGGTTGTCGCCGCGAAGAAGCCGGTCGTGGACGTCTTTGTGGCGTTGTCGGACCCGAGCGAGGATCTGGTTGTCGGGTGGATCGCTTGCGGGCGGCAGGGGTTCGATGAGCGCAAGAAGTGCGCCAGGGGATGTCGCATCAGCGTCTTTGCGCAGGCAGGGGCGGTGGGCGTGGGCGGTGCGTTCGACTGCGCGGGCCAGGCTATGGAGCAGATGCCACCGGTCGGCGACCTCGATCGCGTCGGGGGCGGATCGCTTGGTGGCTTCGCTGAACGGGCTGTACCGGTCCCGGCAGACGATCTCGACGCCTGGATGTTCCCTGAGCCAGTCAGCCAGGGTGTTCGCAGCACGGTCCGGCAGCACGTCGACGGGGCGACGGGTCTCGACATCCACGAGCACGGTCCCGTAGGTGCGCCCCTTGCGGAGCGCAAACTCGTCCACGCCGAGAACCCTGACGGTCCCCACGGGTGGATCCGGCAGCAAGCGAGCTGCCGGAGGATCGACGCCCGGTTCGCCAGCAGACCGAGTTGGGGCGCGAACCGAGCTCCCGCCCGGCCGCCCACGGCCAGCCCGATAGCCTGGAGCATGCGGGCTACGGCTTGAGTCCGACGAGCGTATGGCCTGGTCAGAGCATCAACCTGCTCGACGAATGTCCGCCGGAGGCAGGCCGCGTTGTCACAGAAGAACCGACGGACGAGCAGGCTGAGCACAGTGCGTCGCCCGCCCAGCGGCCGGTCCGCAAGCCGTCTCCAGTACGTGCTGTGAACCCTCGTTCCAACAGATCCGCAGCCCGGACAGACCACGTCACAGCTGTCGCTCCGGGCCTTGATCCGTACTGCTTCAGCGTCCGCTTCAACTCGGTCGACCACGAGGCCTTCGACCTCCGGCCAGACCAACTCCCGCAACCTGCACTCGATCCCCACCAGAACAACGCTGAAGGGCGAACGACCCTGGCCGACCCGTTGATCGAAAGTGATCGTCACGAAATGTGGGCCACAGCCTTGAAATCTCCCCAGGTGTCGCTCCTGAGGTGACCAAACCTGCTGCGGCCATCACGCCCGCAGAGCAGAACCGCCTGTCGCTGTGGGCCATCATCGATCGCTGCATTTCCTCGCCTGAAGACGGATTGGCTCTCCTCTCAGTGGGCCTGCGGATAGCCGATTTCGGAGATGTCTTGGGCCAGGTCCGCCAGGGTGACCTCTACGTTCAACGACGACACGAGTTCCTGGTTCACGGCCGCAAGGCATACAGGTCACTCACCGCTTCCAGATCCACAGGGACCTCGTAATAGTCCTCGGCGAAGCGCTGGAACGCTTCGGGTGAGCGGTCGACCAGTAGTTGGAACAGACCCGTCGCGCCATCAGGGTCGGCGCGGTCCGAGGGGAAGTCGATCGTGCCGTGGTGCCACTGATCATCCGTCGCCTCCCGCCACAAGCAGGCCGTCACGACGGGAACGCCCTCCTCGTCGGTGAACGCCGGCTCCTCGACGAAGGGCTTGAAGACATCGGGAACGTCGTCGATCACTCCCGGCCAGGGCTCGCCATCGTGGCCATATGGGCTCATCGGCGATTCGTGGCCGAAGCCGCGGACATAGACCCCGGCCGCCGAGAACACGATGGAGTACTCGTCTCCTGATCCGTTGCGCATCGAGGCCATCTCCTCCCCTTCAGCCCAAGTGGCGTTGAAGGAGTAGTACCGGCTTTCCCAGTCCGGGCTCAGGATCGCGTCGAGCATCGCAAGCGAGCGGCACAGGTCCCGCAGGTGGGCGATGGCGGGGAGCTGGCGGGCTACGTCATAGACAGTCACGGGCTCATCCAACCGGTCCCCTCTGACATCAGCCTCGCCCCGGCCAGATGTCACGGTCACTAGCAGTTCCAGAGCCGGACAGGCCAACACGCGACAGTTGAATCGGCGCATCCGGGCTACGTACGCCTGGTCGGACTCGGCCCCGTCCCCGTCAATCTCGGCCTGCTGGACCCACGGCGGGCTGTGGGGGTGGGCGCGGTTGATCGTTGCCTGGAGTGCCGCCTGGCGCCGACGGGTGCGTTCCAGCTCGGCCCACGGGCGGTCGGACAGCGCGGCTGATAGACGGCATACGGTGGCGGATCCGACCGGTGCACCGCGGTGTGATGTGCCGGAAAGTGCGGGCCGTGGGACCGGGTCTATGACCTATTCCGGCGCTGCAGCGAGACGGCACCTGGTCCCACATCGTCACCCGGCTCCAGGCACAGGCCGACGCGAAGGGCTTGATCACCTGGGACGTGAACGTCGACTCGACCGTGTGCCGGGCCCACCAGCACGCAGCCGGGGCAGCGAAAAAGGGGATCTCCAGAAGGAGCCGCCCGGCGGGCTTGCCATCGAGCCGGCCGACCACGGACTCGGCCGCTCCCGGGGCGGCCTGACTACCAAAATCCAACTCGCGGTCGAGCAGGGCCAGAAGCCCCTGTCGATCGTGATCACGGCCGGTCAGCGGGGCGACTCCCCGCAGTTCGAGCCAGTCCTGGACACCAACCGATCGCAGCTCAGGGTCCTCATCCCGGAACTCCGGGCCTTGGTGGACACCTCAGTTGCAGAGGAGGCCGAGGCGGTGCACGAGATCCTTGCTCTGACCGCTCAAGTCGAGCGCAAGGCTCACCGATATCTCGTCTTCAATGGCGACTGACGACATCACTTTCACAACAGGCCCTAGCGGTCGAAGGCACCCGCGGGCAGATCCGGTTCTCCCGTATGCCAGGCATCAGCGTGTGGCAAGGGTCCGGGACACCGGTCCAAGTCGTTGATCGAGACCCGGCGGACCCCGATCGCTTTCCGGATCCTTCGCACCGGCTGAGCGGGCACGGAGGTCCGACTGCCCGGACGGCCGCCGCCCTTGCCCGTCAGGGCCGCAGGCCGGCCTGCCTGAGGGCAACCTCGCAGAGGTCGGCGATGACGTGCTGGTCCCCGCGGCGCCAGGCGTCGGCGAGACCGCCCGGAGGGGCGGGGAGCGCGGCGAGGCCGTGCAGGGGGCCGGTGAGGGCGCGCAGGGCGAGCAGATCGGCGCCCCCGGGTGCGTCGGCAAGGCGTCGCACGGTGGTGCTGCGCCGGATCCAGCGCAGGCGTGGGGGAAGCCACAGCAGCAGTACGAAGAGCACCGGGATGACGATCAGTGCCGTTGCTGTCAGGGTGGCGACCTGGCTGACGCTGTGCTGGAGGGACTGTCCGGCGTCGGCGAACCCGGTACTGGCGTCGGCTGCGGACTGGAGCGGTTTCTTCAGGAGGTCGCCGACGAGCGGGACCTTCGAGGCCGCGTCGCCGGCGTTGTGGAGTTCAGAGGCGAGGCTGTCGCCCGAGCTCTCGACCTTCCGCCCCGGCTCGGCCAGCAGCGTGATCGCTTCGTGGACGGCGAGGGCGAACCACACCGCGGCGGCCATCAGGGCCACGGCCATCAGGTCCCCCAGCACCTGAAGGTTCCTGCGTGCTGGGGTCTGGGCGTAGAGGCGCATCGGCGGGCTCCCGTTCGAGTCAGGGCGCGAGGCGGACCCGGCCCCGCCGGGTGAGGCTCGGCCGGTCGGTCGACCGTACGTCGGACTCGACTCTTCCACCGGTCTCCGCTGGTAAACGTCCGTGACGCGTACTCGGTTCGCCACCGGCGCCGGGTTAGGGCGCCGCCGGGTCACCTGCCAGCCGCCACCCACCAGCCGTACCGGACCGTCGTTACCCGGGCGATGCACGGCACCGGACAACGCCGGCTCGGCCGACAGAACCGAAAGAGACGGCCTGCCGCCCGTACCGGGTGGAGCCCATGAGCTAACCGATAAAGACCGCCCACCGCGCGGTTACGTCAGGACGGGAAGCGCCGCGAGCCCGCGAACGAGACGGGTGTGCCGCCAGTCCAGTCGATCCGGCGGTGCGGCAAGCCGGATTCCGGGGAACCGCCTCAGTACCGTTCGAAGGGCGATCTCCGCCTCGGCCTTGGCCAGGGGAGCACCGACACAGCGGTGGATGCCGTGGCCGAAGCTGAGATGTCCAGCGGCGTCTCGGTCCAAGTCGAGCAGGTCCGGAGACGGGAACCGCTCCGGGTCGCGGTTGGCTGCTCCAAGCGCGACCAGTACCGGGACACCGGCCGGGATATCCGTACCGCCGAGAGTGACGGCCTCCGTGGTGAACCGGAAGGTAGCCGTACTGACGGGGGAATCGAACCGAAGCAGCTCGTCCAGCACAGCTGGGACATCGTCCGGATTCTTCCGTAGGCGATTGAGCTCGGCAGGGTGCTGGAGCAGCGCCAGGGCGGCGTTGCCGAGGAGATTAGTGGTGGTCTCGTGCCCGGCCACGAGCAGCAGCACCGCGAGAGAGACCAGTTCCTCCTCGCTCAGGCGGTCGTCTCCGTCGCGAGCCGAGATGAGCCGGTCAAGGAGAGAGGCACCGGGGTTCAGGCGCTTGGCTGCGACAAGGGCCGTGATGTAGTCGGCCATGGAATGCGAGGCCGCGTCGATGACGTCGGGTTTCCCTGCTGCGAACAGCTCTGCGGACCAGCGCTGGACGTCCGGCCGGTCTCCCTGCGGGACCCCGAGTAGCTCGCAGATCACGATGACCGGCAGGGGTACCGCCAGGCCCGCCATGAAGTCGAACTGCTCGCCGACGGGCCATTGGTCCAACAGCTCGTCGGTGACCCGGCCGATGAACGGACGCAGCTCCGCCACGGCCCCTGTCGTGAACGCCTTGGTCACCATCTTGCGCAGCCGGGTGTGCTGAGGTGGATCGCTGGCCAACATGTGGTGCGCCACCGCAGGGTGCAGGCGACGCAGCGACCCCTTGCCCGCGAAGAAGGCTGCCGTGTCCTTCGAGAGCCGAGCGTCGCCGAGGGCTTCTCTGGCTTCCGCGTAGCCGGTGACCATGTAGCTGGTGTGTCCACCGGACCCGCTGGGCACGGACTGCACCGGGCACCTGGACCGCATGGCCGCATAAGTGGGGTAGGGGTCCCGCAGGAAGTGGGGGTCCTGAGTCGGGTCGGTCATGCTTTTGGGCTCCGATCGGCTCTGGCTGACCGTGGCCGGCGACACGCCCAACACGGTGCGCGTAGGCGTCGGCCACCAGGAGGAGCCACTCCGTGTCCGCACGGACGTCCCGCATCGACACCTCTGCGTAACCACATGATGCCAGCCCATCCGGTCCTCATGCGCGCCGGCCAGCTGATATACCGTCAAGGTCGCAGGGGAAGGCGTGGGTAGCCGTCACGGGGCGGCGGCCAGGATACGGCGGCGGGCCGCCGGCCGGCAAAGCTTGACGTACCCGCCGCCGCCCAGCGGCAGGCCCTCCCCTGATGGTCGGGCGCTGCCGGAGGACGCAGTGGCTATCGGAGGTGCTCCTTGACCTGTTCGTAGACCGCGTGGTCGGTGCGCAGGCCCATGTGGTTGAGGCAGGCGGTGGTGCTGTTGACGGCTCCGTCGAGGGCGACGCTGTTGGCGGGGTTGATGATGCTGTCGCAGGGTGAGCCCCAGGTGGCGTAGCGGGGCGAGCCGGGGGTCTCATCACCGGAGTTGAGGCTGCTGAGGAAGGCGGATCCCGGTCGCATTTCGATGCAGGGGGCGCCGCCGCACCAGTATGCGGTTTGGGTGCCGTGGTTGGGTCCGCCCAGGGAGACCCACGCGTCGACCTTGGAGGTGCCGCCGAGGTTCTTGAGGTAGTAGCGGGAGGACAGGGCGCCCATCGAGTGGGTGACCAGATCGACCTTGGCGGCGCCGGTGGCGTCCAGGACCCGCTCAATCTCTTCGGCCAGTTGTTCGGCGGTGGTGGCGTTGGACTGGGTGAAGTTGTAAGTCCACGGATCGAGGTGGCCGGCCGGCCAGCCCTCCGTCCGGAACCGGTCGGCCATGGTCTGCCAGGTGGAGCCGTCGGAGTTCCAGCCGTGTACGAAGACGACCGGGTCGGGCCGGGTGGCCTGCTGGTGGCCGCCGGCTGCGGACGCGGGAGTGGGAAGCAGGGGCATGAACGCGAGGAGGAGCGTAGAGACGCTCCGCGACAGATTCCTGATCACTCGCGGTTTCTAACGTGCCGGCGGAAGGAGCGACAGGGCTTGACCCGCACGCTCACCCGCCCGGAGGCAGTGTTTCACCGTGACGCCTTAACATCCCCGGCCCCGCGTCCCCCGAAGAACGCCACCGTTTGCGCGGCCGGCGCGGTGGCGGTGCGGCCCCGGGCGGTCGCGTGGTGCTGGAGCACTTCGAAGGGCTGCCGCCCAGCCGCGGTGTCCCGGACAACGAGCTCGCCATCGAGGACCAGGCCGTCGGGAAGCTGCTCGGCGGCCGCGACGAGGTCGGGGAGAACCGGGCCGCGCCAGGTCGAGAGCAGCACCCGACCGCCGGACCTGGCCCGCGCCCGCGTCCGAGGCGGGCTTCAGCGCGCCTCGTACTGGTGCCGGTGCGCGCCGGGTCAGGATGGTGGCCCTGCGGGCCTCGGCGCCTCCGGGGGAAGGAGATCGGATGATCACCGCGGATGTCCAGCACGGCGGCAGCTCCGTCCTGGTCAGTGTTGGCGGGGAGCTCGACGAGGGCTCGGGGTCGGTACTCCAGCAGGTTCTGGGCGACATCGCCACAGGCGCGCGGGACCTCACGGTCGATCTGCACGGCGTCGTTTTCATGGACGCTGACGGACTGCTTCACCTCTTGGACCTGCACCGGCGCGCAGAGTGCCTTGGCCTGCGCGTCACGGCTGTGGGATGGCAACTGCAGCCGCAGCAGCTCATGGCCCGCGTCGCCGGGGTCCCCGGGTCCGGTTCCTGCACCGCGGAGCGGTACGCGCCGGCGGGCTTCCGCAGCCTGCTCCAAAAACGCGCGCAGCGCGCACAGGACCTCGCTGTCCTTCACGGGCAATGAGGGCCTTGTGCTGAGCGGGCACGACAAAGACGCTGCGAGCTCTTCGGAGTACGCGCCTTGGGCGCAGAAGACGCCGCTTGGGCCCAAGCTGGGCTGTCACGGTCTTTGCCGCACAGCAGCGGAACGGCTCCGCCCTCGGAAGAGGGGGAGCCGTTTTCCGTCTGGGGTGAGAGTGTGTCAGGCGTGGCTGTGGTTGCGCTTGTTGCCGGTGACCAGTCGGTAGACGGCGAGGAGGATGACCGAGCCGATGATGGCGGCGATCCAGGTGGAGAGGTCGAAGAAGCCGTCGATGGAGTCGACGCCGAAGATGACCTTGCCGAGAAAGCCGCCGAGCAGGCCGCCGGCGACGCCGATGAGCATGGTGATGATGATGCCGCCCGGGTCCTTGCCCGGCATCAGCGCCTTGGCGATGAAGCCCGCGAGCAGACCTATGAGGATCCAAGCCAGAATGCCCATGATGCGTCTCCTACCTCGGTGAATAAGGACGGTGTTAACGATCGTCTGCACCGTGCGGAGGTTTCCAAACGTCCCGAGTTCTCATTGAGCGCTTCGCGAGGTGACTTCAGCGGCTCAAGGACTGGCTCCGGGCGGAGGGCACCGTGCACAGGACGGCTGGTCAGCCGTTTCCCATGGCTTTGCGTACAGCATCCTTGGTGCGGTCCATCAGAGCCATGACAGGTCCCAGCGCCATGTTGGCCGCAGCGGACTCGATTCCGGGGTGGGGCCGGGTAGGAGCCATGGCTTCGGCGGCTTTCACTGCCTTGGCCATGGCCGCCAGGCGGGTGCCGTCGGTGCTGCGGCGGATGTGGATGAACTCGTAGCGCTCCTCTGCGCGCGCGTGCTCCTGGACGTCCGTGCGTAGCTTCTTAAACCGGGGCATGAAGGTCGGGTCGTCGGTGTCCAGGTCCTCGAGCGCCGCGAGGGTCTCCTTGGCGGCCTTCTCTTCGGCCAGGCGGTCCTCGACGACCTCCGCGCCGGCCTGCAGTGTGCGCCGGGCGAAGGGGTGGATGACCTCCTCTTCCGCGGTCTCGTGGACGGCGAGCAGGCGCACGAGGCGGTGGAAGGCGTCACGGCGCTCGTCCCCGGACGCTGCTTCAACCTCGTCGAAGAGGTTGCGGATGTCTCCGTGCTGGCGCATCAGGAGGGCGACGACGTCGGTGTCGGGAGCCTGGTCGTCCCCGGCCTGAGGGGTCTTGAGGTCTGACACGTCTGCCCGCCTCACTTCTTCTCTCGCATGGCGGGGTCCGGGTGCTCGCCCTCGGTCTGGACGCGGTACTCGCGGTCGAACATCGCGTCGTGCTCCGCCATGACGCGCTCGCTCGGCGGCTCTTCTCCGCCGTGGATTTGTTCCTGCATCTTCTCGAAGCGTTCGTGCGCCTCGCGCACATAGCCGGCGCCCAGGGTGGTCAGGTCCATCTGGGTGTCCAGCAGTTCGCGCAGGTAGGCCTTGTTCGGCTCGAAGGTGAGCACGTTCGGCAGCTCGGGGGCCAGGATCTCCGCCGGATCGCGGCCATCGATCCGACGCATCAGATCGCAGGCGGTGTGGAGGTGTTCCAGTTCCATGTTCAGGTGGAGCTCCCACACCGCCTTCACCTTGGGGTCGCTCTCCTGCTCCATGAAGGAGTGGTAGAGGTAGCACTCGTTGTACTCGTGGGTTACCAGTTGCTCCCACCACGTCTCGCCCGGGTCGACGAGGGACTCGTAGTGCGTGACGTGCTCTTCCTCGATGAGGCCGATCTCCTGGTAGAGCTGGCGGGCGATCGGCTCCATGTAGGTGGGGCCGGTGTTCATGTAGAAGTTCATCGTCTGCTGCTCCGCCGACAGGATCGTCAGCGCGTGCAGCTTCGACAGCGGGGCGGTCGCGGTCTTGTCGTAGGGGTCGCGGACGTTGTCAACCGGGTCGCGGTGGTGGAACTTGGTGGGCCTGCCCGGCATGACCTCGGTCAGTCCGTCGACGATCGACTCCGCCTTGCGGTGCTCGATCATCTCGTACAGGTTCGCGTACCGGTACAGGTGGTCGAAGTCCTCCAGGACACCGAACTGGTACGCCTGGCGCAGGTACGGGTCCGGCTCCATACGCGCCACCCACGAGGTCAGGTCCACCGCGACCTGCTCGTAGGCGATCGTCGTCTCCAGGACGGACGACACCCCGGGCAGCAGCCAGTTCACCACCTTCTGCTGCTGCGCCTCGATGTAGCGCGTCCGGGCGAGCTGCCGCTTGACCTCGGGGTCGATGGTGTTGCGGGCGAGCTGGTGGCTGAAGAGGATCGCCTCCACCTCGATCCCGTTCATCGTGATGATCCGGCACCGGGTATACGGGTCACAGCCGTCGGGATCGATGGGGGACACGTTCAGTTCGCGCCAGCTGCGCACCTGGCGGTCCAGCGGGATGCCCCGCTGCTCAAGAGGATTGAACGTCACACGGCACCAGCTTCCGGCAGGCATACGGACAAGGAACGCGGCCGACGGGCTATGTTTCCCGCCTCACCGGCCGTTGCGGCCGCTCCCCGCGCGGGCGCGCCCGTGCGTCACCCCATCGGCCGTGACCGCCGCACGCTCTGCCGGAGCGGGTCAGGGCGGCCGTACGGCCGGAGGCGGCGTACCACTGGGTGGCGAGGGCGACGGCGAGGGCCAGCTCGACCAGGTCCCCGCCGTAGTACATGAGCAGGGCGCCGGCGTGCAGGTCGGCGGTGGTGGGACCGGTACCGGGAGGCGGGGTGGAGTACAGGGTCTTGGCGAGGACGGCGTGGGCGGCCCCGGCTGCCAGCAGCGTGCCGCCGCGCAGTGGAAGGCCCCAGCGCCTGCGTACGGGGTCGAGCCGGCACACGGCGAAGGTGAACAGCAGCCCCGCGGCCAGCACATGTCCGTACAGGAGGATGTGGAGCAGCGGCCGGTGCTGGGCAGCAGCCCACAGCGGGGTGCGGTAGAGCAGCCACAGGCCGCCGATGTCCAGCAGGGCCGCGACGGGAGGAAACAGCAGCCGGCCGGCGGTCCTGGAGTGTGCGGCGGCCGGCAGCACGCGCCGCACGGGGCCGGGCGGCAGAGCGCGCAGGGCCAGGGTCAGGGGGCGGGCGAGGACGAGGAGCAGCGGGGCCGCCATGCCGACGAGGAGGTGCCGGCCCATGTGCACGGTGAACGGACCACCCGGCAGCGTGCCCGCCGCCGCCCAGGCCACGGCGGCGCCACCCGCGGCGAAGGACACGTCCCGCAGCCGGGGCCAGGCGTCTCCGCGGCGCCTCAGCCGGGCGGCGGCGAGCAGGTAGGCGGCGACAAAGAGCAGCGCGGCCGTGGCGGCGACGGCCGCGGCCCAGGACGCGCCCGTACCGGCCGGGCCGGGGTGGAGCTGGGCCGCTGTCACGCGGGGGCCTTCCCTCCGGTGCGGCGCCGCGCGCGCACGGTGAGGACGGCTCCGACGAGCAGGAGTGCCGCGCCGCACGCGTTCCAGGCCCAGTCGTAGGGGGTGACGTCGACGCCGTAGCGGATCTGGTGCAGGCGCAGCAGTTTGTGGTCCACCACGCCGTCGAACAGCTGGAAGGCCCCGAGGCCGAGGAAGAAGCCGCCCCATCCGTGCGCCGTCGACAGCGCGCGGCGGCGGCGCAGGTCGGCGTAGAGGAAGAGACCGGCGACCAGGCCCAGCAGTTCCGCCGTGTGGAGCAGGCCGTCGGAAAGCAGGCCCACCCGGGTGGTGGAGCGGTCGTAGAAGTGGTGCCAGCCGAGGACCTGGTGGAAGACGATCTCATCCACGGCCGCCATCACCGCCGTCCCGATCAGAGCGCAGACCGCCGTGGACCTCCGCGTCTGCGGGTGCGCGCCGGGCGCCGTAGGCGTGGGTGAAGCGCTCATCGCGTCTTCCTTCCTTCGTTCCGTCTCCCGGTCACCTCTACCCCGCGCCGCCGAACCGCGCGCACCGACGGGTCCGTGGGAGGCGGGCCGTGCTCGGGAGGGCGGGGGCCGGCTCGAGGCCACAGGCACCAAAGGTGCCAGGGCCCGGACACGGCACCGAGAACGGTGACGGCGGCCGCCGCCGGAGCGACGAGGAGGAGAGGCGCATGCCCCAGCCCGGAGTCAGGGCCGATGCCTCCGCGGCCGGCTCGAACGGGACACGCTCGTCGTGATGCCGACGGGAGGCGGTGAGGGGCGACGACGCCGCATACCTGGTCCTCTCGCCCGAGCAACTGGCCAAGGACGAGGTGGGCGAGCGCTTGGCCAGAACGCGGCCCGCGCTGTTCGTCGTGGACGAAGCCCAGTGCGTGTCGACGTGGGGCACGGCTTTCGTCCGGCGTACCTCCGTCTCTTCTCGGCGTTCCAGCGAGTGGGCCGCCCCACGGTGCTCGCCCTCACGGCTACGGCGGCGCCACCCGTACGTCTTGCGCGTGACGGGCACCGGCGCGTCGGTTGACCGGTGCCGCTTCGGTCAGGGCCACACGGCAGCCGATCCGCTCGCCGGCGGAGCCGATGGCGTGCCGCAGGCGTAGCAGGTGGCCGCCGGCCACGCCCAGGTCGGTGCACACCGTCCCGTTTCCCGGGGTGGGGTACGCAGGCGGGCCCGCCGCTCCTCTCGGAGGGCGGGGAGATCGAACACGTCGGCTTAAAGGGCGTGCGAGCGGGCAGTCGCGCAGTATGTCGATCGCCTGTTCGGCCGTAGTCGTGTGACGCGGGCCGTCAGTGCACGGGAGTGAACGTACATGGTGGAGGTGGCCCGGACCGCGGGCGGACGGGCGCGCGCAGTGGTGTGGCGGCCCCGGAGCGCGAGTGGAGCGAGGGGTGCCGCATGTGTGGCGTGAGCGGGGAAGTGCGTTTCGACGGCCGTCGGCCGGACCTCGCCGCGGTCGAGCGCATGACGGATGCCCTGGAGGAGCGGGGTCCTGACGGCAGAGGCGTGTGGTCGCAGGGTGCGGTGGCGCTCGGACACCGCCGGTTGAAGATCATCGACCTCTCGGAGCGCGGCGCCCAGCCCATGACCGATCCGCAGCTGGGCCTCACGGCCGTCTTCAACGGCTGCGTCTACAACTACCGGGAACTGCGCGGACGGCTCGAAGGGCTGGGTCACCGCTTCTTCTCCGACTCCGACACCGAGGTCCTCCTCAAGGCCTACGGCCAGTGGGGGCGCGAATGCGTCGACTTCCTCGTCGGCATGTTCGCCTTCGCGGTGGTGGAGCACCACACGGGTCGCGTCGTGCTGGGCCGCGACCGCCTCGGCATCAAGCCGCTGTACGTCACCCAGGGCTGCGACCGCCTGCGCTTCGCCTCCTCCCTGCCGGCCCTGCTGGCGGGCGGCGGAGTCGATACCTCGCTGGACCCGGTGGCGCTGCACCAGTACCTGAGCTGGCACGGCACGGTCGTGGCGCCCCGGACCGTACTGGCCGGCGTGCGCAAGATCCCGCCGGCCACCGTCCGTGTCATCGAGCGGGACGGCACCCACCGCGACCACTGCTACTGGCAGCCCTCGTACACCCGCGACCGCCACTCGGAACTCGGCGACGACCCGGCGCTCTGGCGGGAGGCGGTGCACGACGCCCTGCGCACGGCAGTACGGCGGCGCACGGTCGCCGACGTCCCCCTGGGCGTCCTCCTGTCGGGCGGACTGGACTCCAGCCTCATCGTGGCGCTGCTGGCCGAGGAGGGGCAGCGCGACGTCGCGACCTTCGCGATGGGCTTCGAGGCGGAGAACGGGGAGGAAGGCGACGAGTTCCGGTACTCCGACCTGGTCGCCCGCCGGTTCTCGACCGACCACCACCAGTTCATGATCCCCTCGGACCGGCTGCCGGCCGCGCTGGAGACCGCGATCGGCGCCATGAGCGAGCCGATGATCAGCCATGACGCCGTGGCGTTCCACATGCTGTCGGAGCAGGTCGCCAAGGAGGTCAAGGTGGTGCTCTGCGGCCAGGGGGCGGACGAGGTGTTCGCCGGCTACCACTGGTATCCCCCCATCGCCTCGGCCGCCCGGGACGGCGCGCCCGCCGCCTACGCCGACGCGTACTTCGACCGCACGCACGCCGACCTCACCGCCATGCTGCACCCGGCAGCCGCCGCGGACCACGACTCCTCGCGGGACTTCGTCCGCGCCCACATGGATGCCCCCGGCGCCGAGACCGCCCTCGACGCGGCGCTCCGCCTAGACGTCCACGCGCTCATGGCCGACGATCCGGTCAAGCGGGTCGACAACATGACGATGGCCTGGGGCCTGGAGGCGCGGGTGCCGTTCCTGGACCACGAGGTCGTCGAACTGGCCGCTGCCTGCCCCCCGGAGCTCAAACTCGCGCAGGGCGGCAAGGCCGTGCTCAAGGACATCGGACGCAAGGCCCTGCCCCGGGAAGTCGTCGACCGCCCGAAGGGCTACTTCCCGGTGCCGGCGGTCCGACACATGGCCGAGCCGGTGCTGGCCCGGGTACGGGATGCCCTGACGGCTCCGGAAGCGCGCCGGCGCGGGATCTTCGACCAGCGCTACGTGGCGGAGCTGCTGGCGGCGCCCAACCTCCACCGCACCAAACGCGGGGCCAACACCCTGTGGCAGGTGGCTTCGCTGGAGCTCTGGCTGCAGGCGCACGGCGTCAAGTGATCGGTGAGAGCCCTTGGAAGCGGAAGCCCTCGAAGAGGCGGACATGCCCCTGGATCGCACGAAGCCCGCGGCACGCACGGCGGCCGGCGCGGCCCGCCCCGACACCCCGGCCCGCCCCGACACCCCGGGCCGCCCGGACGGCCCGGACCGTATGGGCCGCTTCCGGCCGGTCGACGTCGCGCACGGCTCCCTCGGGCCCGTCGGTACGACGGCGACCCCGGCCCCCGGGGGCGGCGCGCCCGCCTCGGCACCAGTACCGGCCCCGGTGCCGGTACTGGTGCCCGACAGCGGAGGCGTCGATCCGCCGACCGTCCTGACCGCCCACGGATGCTGGTACCCCTCGGCGGACCCCACAGGTGAGCACGTGGCGTTCATCTGCGACCGGGCGGGCGTCCCGCAGTTGTGGAGCGGTCCCGCCCGAGAGGCCGAGGCCCATGTCCTCGACGCTGACCCCGACCCGGTCACCGAGGTTTCCTGGTCGCCCGACGGGCGCTGGATCGCATACACCTCGGCACCGGGCGGCGGCGAGCACACCCGGGTCCTGGTGGTGCGCCCGGACGGTACCGGACGCCAGATCCTCGCGGGCGCCGAGCCGGGCGGCTCCGCCCACCTCGGCTGCTGGACCCGCGACGGCGCCGCCCTCGCCGTCACGGTGGCGCAACCGTCCGCCTCGGGCTGGGAGCACAGCGGGTCCGGGCACCTGCCGCAGGACGCCTCCGAGGGGTCCGGGCTCCGGGCGGGCGCGGGGGCGGGGGCGGCTGCCGCTGCGTGGACCGAGCGCGACGGGCACGCGACGCTGCTCGGAGGCGGGGTACCGCGGACGGGCGGGCCAGCCTTCGCGTCGTCCGTGCCCGGGGCGCTGCACCCGGCCGCAGCTTCCGGACCGGCCCAGGCTTCCGGACCGGCCCCGGGTGGCAGGCTGGCCGCCTACCTGGTCGATCCAGACGGTACGAACGCCCCCGCCCTACTGTTCAGCGAGGCGGGCGCCGCCTCCCTGCGCGTGTGCGATGTGAGCGCGGAGGGCCGCTTCGCGCTCGTGCGCCGTGGTCCGCGCGGGCGCCGGGAGGCCCTCGTGCTGGACACGGCCTCGGGCCGCACCGCCTTCTCGCTGCACGTAGCCGACGGGGATCCGTGGATCGGCCGGTTCTCCGCCGACGCGCGGACCCTGTGGCTGCGCAGCGACGCGCGGCGCGAGTTCGCGGCGCTGCTGAGGGTCCGGCTGGACGAGGACGGCACCTGCCGGGGCCTCTCCGTCGCGGCCGAGCGCGAGGAGTCAGCCCTCGACCTGCTGAGCGTCCCCGACCACGGCCGGTGGGCCCTGCTCGCCTGGAACATGCACGGCGCGAGCGAGCTGGAGAGCGTGGGCCTCCCCGGTACGGACGCGGACGGCGGCATCGGCCCGCACCACCGACCGGTCCTGCCCCACGAGGTCGTGACCCGCATCGCACCTGTGGCACGAGGCGGATTGTTCGCCGCCCTGTCGGGGTCCCGGCGCAGGCCCGGCATCTGGGAACTGGCGGGCGGCTTCGCCCCGGTGCGCACCGGCTGGTCGGCGCGCGACGAAGACGCCGTCCCGCCCGGGCGGCCCCCCGTATGCCCGGTGCCCCTGCGCTGCCGCGCCCGGGACGGGCTGGTGCTCGGCGGCTGGTACTACCGGGCGCCGGAACACGATCCCGGCCGGCCGGCCCCGTGCGTGATCCACCTCCACGGCGGCCCGGAAGAACAGGAACGTCCGGTGTTCAGCCCGCTCTACCATGAACTCCTGGGCCGGGGCTTGGACGTGTTCGCCCCCGACGTCCGGGGGTCATCGGGCTGGGGACGATCCTTCGTGGACGCCGACCTCGGCACCGGCCGGTTCGCGGCGATCGACGACGTCGCGGACTGCGCCGCACACGTGGTCGCGCTCGGGTACGCCGACCCCCTGCGGCTGGGGGTGATGGGCCGCTCGTACGGCGGCTACCTCACGATGGCCTCCCTGGTCTGGCATCCGGAACTCTTCCGCACCGGTGTCGCCGTCTGCGGGATGTCGGACTTCGCCACGTTCTTCGCCGGCACGGAACCGTGGATCGCACAGTCCGCCGCCGCCAAGTACGGCCACCCCGCACACGATCGGGACCTGCTGCGCGCCCTGTCCCCGATGAGCCGCGTCGACCAGCTGCGCACCCCTGTGCTGGCCGTCCACGGCGAGCACGACACGAACGTGCCGCCGACGGAGTCGGAGCAGTTCGTCCGCGCGGCGCGCGATCGCGGCATCCCGGCGGAGCTGCTGACCCTGCGCAACGAGGGCCACGAGTTCCTGCGTGCGGACAACCGCCGCCTCTACCGGCGGGCCGCCGGGGACTGGCTGCAACAACACCTCGGCGCCGGCGCGACTTTGTGACCTTCCCCATGAGTTGCTGGGCCGGATGCGGTCAACTCGCTTCAGGACCGAAGGCGTCCGGAGCGATCCGCCAGCCAGGTAGGACACCAGCGTCCGTGCCGCGCTGCCTCATGGGTGAAATCCTCGGCATGGGCTCCTTCGGTGTCCGCGCGGATCAGATCACGACGGGCAGGCGGCGGCGGTTTCAGCCTCCGACAGAGCGGCGGCAGCGTCAGCTCAGACGCTTGCGTCCAAGCGACTGCGGACCGCGTGGTTGTGACTCCGACCGAATAGTTGGCGGTTGAGAGCTGTAGTTGGCCAGGGATTGATGCCGGAGCTCCTGCGAGCCTCACACCCGTCCGGGGGAACGCCACGCCAGGATGGAGAGGCCCGAGGGCCCCGGCACCCTGGGCGTGAGGAGAACGCGTTGATCACCACGGACGTCCAGCGATACGGCACGGTCTTGGTCAGTGTCACAGGGACACTCGACGAGGACGCGGGCGCGGCGCTCCAGCGGGCGCTGGACGACGTCACCCGCGACGAGCGGGACCTCATGGTCGACCTGCACGGCGTGACGTTCATGGACTCCGGCGGCCTGCTCCACCTCCTGGCCCTGCACCGGCGCGCGGAGTGCCTGTGCCTGCGTGTCCTGGTCGTCGGCTGGCAGCCCCAGCCCCAGCAGCTCATGGCCGAGGTCGCCGGCATCCGCGGGCCGGGTTCGGCCACCGGGGAGCGGTACGCGCTGGCGGGCTTCCGTCGGTTGCTCGAGGACCGGGCGCTGCGCGCACGGGACCTTTCGGATTTCGCTGCCGGATGGCGCCCCGCGCCTAGCGTGGCGGGGCCGCTGCCCGGTGCGGAGCGTTTCCCCTAGCCAAGGCGGCGCCCGCGGCGCGGCGGGATGCGGCAGAGTCGTGCAGGGAGCGGCGCAGCAGCTGGGTGGCTACGCCACCGGGTTTCCCGTTCAGGTCGGTGGGCGGGTGCAGGCCGTCGATGAGGTCCACGAGGCGGCGTGGCTGGGGCTGCCAGTTGTAGGCGAAGAACGCGATGCCGCGCGTGTCGAGACGGCGGACGAAGTCGATCAGGCCGCGCAGGCCGACGACGTCGAGGAACGTCAGGTGCCGCATGTCGCAGGCCACGACGGCAACGCCACCGTCCAGGGCGGCCTGTACCTCATCGAGAGCGGACCTGCTGTCCAGGTCGAGCTCACCGGCCGGGGTGAGGTGCACGGTCGGCCCATAGCGCCTCATCATCATGCGGAAGTCCATATCGAACACACCTCGCCGCGATCGGCTGACTGGATGCACGCCAGTCCGCTTCCGGGCACCGGATGACCTCGACCGATAGTCGCGCGGTCCCGGAACCGTCCGCAAGCCAGACCCTCCAGGACGCGGTCAGCTCCTCAGCGGATCGGCTCCCGCACCTCGGTGTTCTACGAGGTGGCCTCGGTCGACAAGCCATCGGTGTTGGTGGGCCTGTTGAGCGCCATCGGGACCGCGGCATGGTCGGACTGTTCTTCATCCCGGCCGCCTGCTCCCGCCAGCTGCCGGACGTCATCCGCCAGCGCTCCCGCAGCGCACCGGCCGCCCCAGCTGAGGCGGATCTCGGCGACAGTCCGGCTCGACGAGGGTGACCTCGAGGGGATCGCGGGCACCCCAGGCGGAAGACAAGCGGACGCCGGTCCACGGATGGTCGGGGCCGGCCGCGGTGAGGTGTTCGGCAAGCTGACGGGCGGCATCCGGCTTCAACGGCGTGGTACGGCCGCCCGGGCGCAGCCTTCCGTCGGCGTCGAAGCGGCCCAGAACCACCGCCGCGCCGCCGGTACGGGAGGAGATCACCGAGCGCCTCGGCGCCGCTTCCGTAGGGGCGGCAGGCCCAGACCGGTCGCCCAGACGGCGCGATAGGTGGACAGAGGGTCATCTCGAAGCCATGGGGATCACCCGTACGCGCCGCCGGGAGGGCGTGTACGGGGATGGAGCGCTGGAGTAGACAGTTCAAGCGCGTGCAAGGGCCTGCCGATGGCATGAGCGCGTCCGTCCGCCCGACCTCGCGAAGGACCCCGTATATGGTGACATCGACCGAGCCTGTGACCCCCATTCCCGTGCGGGGACGCGGGTGGGGAAGTGTGCTGATCTCGTGGATCACGACGACCGACCACAAGAAGATCGGGCACCTGTACCTGATCGCGTCGTTCGCGTTCTTCATGTTCGGGGGTCTGCTGGCCCTGCTCCTGCGGGCGGAGCTGGCCCGCCCGGGGCTTCAGCTGATCTCCAACGAGCAGTACAACCAGACGTTCACGCTGCACGGCACGGTGATGCTGCTGCTGTTCGCCACTCCGACGTTCGCCGGTTTCGCCAACGCGATCATGCCGTTGCAGATCGGCGCACCGGACGTCGCCTTTCCCCGTCTGAACATGCTGTCGTTCTGGCTGTTCCTGTTCGGCGGTCTGATCGTGGTGGCGGGGCTGGCGACGACGCAGGGCACGGCCGACTTCGGGTGGACGGCCTACACGCCGCTCAGCAGTGTCGAACGCACGCCGTTCGTGGGCGGCGACATGTGGATCATGGGACTTGCCTTGGGCGGTTTCGGGACGATCCTCGGCGCGGTCAACTTCATCACCACGATCATCTGCATGCGGGCGCCGGGTATGACGATGTTCCGGATGCCGATCTTCACGTGGAACATCCTGCTCACCTCGGTGCTGGTCCTCTTCGCGTTCCCGGTGCTCGCGGCGGCGCTGCTGGTGCT
>NZ_JBEXNN010000054.1:0-20833 GCF_040611115.1 Streptomyces sp. NPDC003038 | reverse complement strand
AACGCTGGACCACCCGCTGGAAGCGAGCCCTCCAGGCCTTCGACATCGCCTTCGACGGACGCCTCACCAACAACCGAATCTGACCCACGAGACCACCCCAGTTACACCGAAAACTTTACAGACCCGCGGCCGGCAGGGACCGCAGCGCGGTGGACAGACCAGGCTGGTTTGGCCTTGACCACGAACAGGTAGTGCGCGTACTTCTCCTCGACCAGGAAGCGGGCATGCTCACGCTGCGTGTGCAGGGCATCGGCGGTGACCACGGTGCCTGCCAGGTCGAACGGGGCCAGCAAGCGGGCGAAGCCGGTGATCTCGTTGGTCTTGTCCGGCACCCGCAGCTGGGTGACGGTGCGTCCAGCCCCGGTGACCGCGGACAGCAGGTGGGCGGCCGGGACGTCCACGGTCCGCGAACCACGCGCACTCTTGCCGTCCAGCGCCAGGCTCTCGACCCGGTCGCGGCGTAGCCGAGCAGGTCGGCCAGGCCGCCGGGGCACACGGCCAGCAGCACGCGGCGGACGGTGGAGGTACTCGGGGCGGTGCGCACGCCCAGGGCGCCGGCGCGGCGGACCGCCAGGCGGGCGAGGGCGTCTTGCGGAGCCGAGCGGGCCCACTGGCCGATGGCAAGGTAGGAGCGTGCGCCCGCCAGCACCGCGCAGGCAGCCAGCAGCAGCACGGAAGCCAAGGAGTGGCGGCGGCCACGCCGGTCACGCGGATCGGGAAGGGTCTCCAGACGGTCCGCCACCTGCGGGATCTCGCGGTGTTGACGTGAGGGCGACTTGGTCAGGCAGACGGTGGCAGACTGACGGCACATCGAAGCTCCGGTTGTTCAGGGCGACTTGCGGAGTCACCCCGTAAACCGGAGCTTCGTTGCATGCGTGACGCCTGTCCGGAGATCGCCACCCCTGCGGTGACCAGCGGTGCCACATGATCACGCCGACTTTGAATCAGCCCTGGACTCTGTTGCTCAATTGCCTGCGGGTGGAGTCTTGTTGACGTCATGATCGCTTCTGCGGCCGGCGGCCGGTCGTGTCGTGTTCGTGGGGAGTGAAGCGATGTCGATGCAGCCCAAAGGTCTGCCGCCGGTCCCGGAGCAGACTGCGGTCGTGGCTCGGGCGGCGTTCCCCGATGGAAGTCTGCCGATCCGGGTCCGTGACCATCTGGCCGAAGTGTTCGCCGACGAGCCGTTCGCCGGGGCCTTCGGCGTGCGGGGCGCCCCGGGGATGCCCCCGGCGGTGCTGTCGCTGGTCACCGTCCTGTAGTTCGCCGAGAACCTGACCGACCGGCAGGCTGCGGAAGCGGTGCGGGACCGCCTGTCGTGGAAGTACGCGCTGGGACGGGAGCTGACCGATGCCGGCTTCGACTTCACCGTGCTGAGCAAGTTCCGCGCCCGGATCACCGAGCACGGCCTGGAGCGGGTGGTCTTCGACGGGCTGGTCGACCATTGCCTTCAGGCCGGATTGGTCGGCGCAGGGGGCAAGCAGCGCGCTGATGCCACCCACGTCATCAGCGCGGTGCGGGACCTGAACCGGCTGGAGCTGGCCGGGGAGAGCGTGCGCGCCGCCTGGGAGGCGCTGGCGGTTGCGGCTCCTTCCTGGCTGGCCTCACAGATCGACGTCGCCGAGTTCGCCCACCGTTACGGTCCCAGGGTCAACGGCTGGACCATGCCGTCGTCCCAGGTCAAGCGGGACCGGCTGGCGCAGGTGTTCGGGCAGGACGGCTACGCGATCGTGCGGGCCGCCTACCAGGCCGGCGCCCCGGTGTGGGTCCGTGACGTCGAGGCCGTGCAGATGCTGCGGCAGGTCCTGGTGCAGACCTGCAGTCTGCACACCGACACCCGGGGACGGGAGGTGATCACCAAGCGGGACGCCCACCAGGAGGGCGTCCCGCCCGGCAGATTACGCCTGGCCTCCCCCTATGATCCCGACGCCCGCTGGGCGGCCAAGGGAGAGGACCTGTTCTGGTGCGGATACAAGATCCATCTGACCGAGAGCTGTGACCCTCCCGCCGAAGCCGAAGCCGAAGCCGAAGCCGGACGGCGTACCGGCCCACGGCCGAACCTGATCACGGACGTGCACACCACCGACGCCACCGTGCCGGACGTGAAGGCCACCACCGGCATCCAGCAACGTCTCGCCGAACGCAACCTCACCCCGGGCGAGCACTACCTCGATGCCGGCTACCCCTCGGCCGACCTGGTCACCACCGCCGCGAAGAACAACATCACCATGATCACCCCGCTGATGGCCGACCACTCCCCGCAGGCCAAGGCCGCCGAAGGCTTCGCCAAGAGCGACTTCCGCATCGACTGGAAGTCCCGGACCGTCCGCTGCCCCGAAGGACACGCCAGCATCGGCTGGCACCCCGTCACCCAGCACGCACAGGCCGCCATCGTCGTCGAGTTCCACCGACACGACTGCCGGGCCTGCCCCTCACAGAAACGCTGCACCACCTCGGCCCGCGGCTCCCGCATGCTCACCCTCCGCCCGAAAGAAGCCCACGAGGCCCTCACACGAGCCCGCACGGAGCAGAAGACCAAGACCTGGAAAGACAAGTACGCGCTGAAGGCAGGCATCGAGGGCACGATCAACCAGGCCCTCGACGTCACCGGCATCCGCCGCGCCCGCTACCGCGGCCTGCCCAAGGTCCGCCTCCAGCACGCCTTCTCCGCCACCGCAATCAACATCGTCCGGCTGAACGCCCACTGGAGCGACCATCCCCTCCGCCGGGTCCGCACCAGCCGCCTCGCCTACCAACTCACCGCGTGAACCCGAATTAAGCAACGGAGACTACGTCGGGGACAAAGTCGGCGGCCGGTCGTTCGGTGCTGAGCATCGCCACGAGGTCTACACATCTGCGCGCATGGTCCAGATGGCTGCGTGCTGTGCGTGCCCAGCGGTGGCGCAGAGGTGGGACCAACGTGCTGCCCACCTCTCCGTGCGTACGCGCTGCACTCTGACTCAGCGGACGCTGAAGGGTTTCGGCAGCAGCGTACGGAGCAGCTGCGCCGTCTCCGTCTCCATGTCTACGCCGCCGCCGAGGCCTTCGTTGATGCGGGCCAGGCGTGCTGCGGCTTCGCGGAGGGCGTCCACGTCTCCGGCGGCGTGGTGGGCGAGGAAGACCTGCCTGTGCAGGAGTTCGTTCTCCTCGGCGGCGAGGAGGCCCTGGTGCGCGGCCCAGAGCGCGCCGGCGTAGTCAGCGGCCTCGCGGTGGCGGGTGGACAGCTCGTAGGCGACGTCGGCGATGGCCGAGACCATTTCTTGGACGACCGGCTCGGCCCAGGCGTAGCGCTGCGGGTCGATGGCGGCGAAGGGCCTGCCTCGGACGAGCGCGAGGGCCCGGCGCAGGGCGAGTTCGCCGTCTTCGTCGTGGCGGGCGAGGCCGATGCGGGCGAGGTACTGGAACTTCCGCCAGTCGCAGGTGACGGCCGGGGCGAGGCGGTAGCGGCTGTCGCCGGTGTCCTGGACCCGCGGGAAGTAGGCCTCGCCGTCGGCGTTCTTGCCGAGCCAGGACCGGGTGCGGGAGATGACAGCGTTGCGCATCTGCTTGTTGACCAGGCGGCCCGGCCAGAGTGCGTCGTCGACGGCGTGGTGGTCGGCGCCAGGGTTGAGCGCCAAGTAGGAGACGAGCTCGACGGCCGCGCTCTGGCGGTTGGAGTCGATCCGGCCTGCGGCGCCCTCGATGACCACACGCCCGAGCAGGAGCACCGTCGGCGCCGTGTCGTACGGCGCCTCAGCGGCGTCGGCGGCGGGAGCTGGGCCGGGCACCGCGACCGGGAGCGGTGCCGGGAGCGGACTGTCGGCCGCAAGGCCGGCCTCAGCAGGGGCCACTTCTTCCTTCGTCAGCACAGGGGCGGTCGCCGTCGGTTCGGGCGTGGCAGGCGGTGACGCACTCGCAGGCAGGGATGCGGCCGGGGGATTGAAGAGGTCCGCGAGGGTGGGACCGCTGGTGCCGCGCTCTGCCGGGTCCTCGGGTGCCTCAGCCGTGGGGGCAGCGGGCTGGACCGGGGCCTCCCCGGTCTCGTCGGTGGGCGCCGCGTTCTCGGCCTCCGGGGTCTCCAGCTCCTCACGCTCCATGTCGGCGTACTCGGCGGGCATGCCGTCCTCGTCGGCACCGGCAACCGGCTGCGGTTCGGGCGCTCCCTCGTCGTCGCTCTCCTCCAGGTCGTTCGAGGAGTTCTCCTGGCCCGGCTCCCGCTGGTCTTCCAGTTCCTCGTCGAGGTCGAGGAGGTCGTCCAGCCACTCGTCGCGGGCGGGCACGTCGGTGGTGCTGGCGGAGAGGGTGAGCAGCTCGATCGCGTCGGCGAAGTGGGCGTCGGACAGGCCCTGGAGCTTGATGGGCAGGCCGGAGCCGGGCAGGACGATGGTCTCGTCCGGACCCGCGCAGTGCAGGGTCCAACCCTCCTGCGGGGCCAGGTCGGCGTTCTCGCTGGCCGTGACGACCGCGCCGGCGACCCGCGGCTGGGCCGTGATCAGGTCGAGCAGCGCCTCGGTCTCGGCGCTTTCCGGCAGTTCGGCGGCGAGGAGGATGTGGGGCGTCCAGGAACCGCCAGCGTCTTCATTGAGGCGGGCCGTGCGGAGGGTGGGTGCGCCGAGTGCGGCCAGGGCTCGACGCTGGTCGGCGGTGTGGCTGGTCATTTCGGCGACCGCGTCGGCGAGGGTGTCGGTGCGGGCGACCCGTTCAGGGGCTGCGTCGTCGAGGCCTGGAGCGGTGTCGGCGAGCGCGGTGATTTCCAGGTGGCTGGGCAGGGGGGTGC
The DNA here is from genome assembly GCF_040611115.1 of Streptomyces sp. NPDC003038. Classification (NCBI taxonomy): domain Bacteria; kingdom Bacillati; phylum Actinomycetota; class Actinomycetes; order Kitasatosporales; family Streptomycetaceae; genus Streptomyces; species Streptomyces sp. NPDC003038. The sequence continues at coordinate 16,080 of NZ_JBEXNN010000054.1, read as the reverse complement.
TGGCGAGCTCGACGGCGATGGCTTGCAGGACGTGGCGGGCGTGGTCGGCGTCGCCGTCCAGGTGGAGGACGCCGACGTACTCCAGGTCGACGAGGACCAGGCGGCCTGCGCCGTCCCAGCCCAGGGAGACCAGGGCCGGGTAAGGCGCGTCAGCGCCCTGGAGGGCGTCGTGGTCGGCGAGGTCGGGGCTGGAGGCCGGGCACATCCACAGGTCCGTGCGGCCGGCGGTGCCCGAGAAGGGCTTCATCGGGGGGACTTCGCCGTCGAGGTGGAGCTCGACCTTCTGCTCGTGCAGGATGACGGCGGTGACCACGGGCAGGTCGCGTTTGGCTGCGGCGAGGTTGAGGGCCAGCGTGCGCAGGGCGGCGTCGAGGAGGTCGAAGCCGGTGGGGTGCTGGACTGCGCGCAGGCCCTGTTCGGTGGCGGCGGCGCTGCCGGTGGGCATGGGGATGCGGCGGCCGGGCCGTCGGCGGCGCTGCTGGAGGATGCGGCGGGTGGCGAGGGTGCCGATGAGGGCGGCGGCCAGGGCGCCGGCTCCCATCCAGACAGCGGCGGGGGCCAGGGCCTCGTCAGTGTCCTGCAGCTGCTGGGCGGTGTCCGCTTTCTGACCGGCCTGCGCGGGCGCGGGCGATGTGGTGGGCGCGGCGCTGGGGGTGGATGCAGCGGGCGCAGGTGTGGCGGGCGTTGAGGGCGCGGGGGCGGGTGCCGCAGGTGTGGGGCTCTCCTTCGCCGTGTCCGGCGTCGGGGGCGTATTGGTGTCCGGGGCAGGCCGGCTGTCGGGGGCGGGGGCGGGGGCCGGGGCGGTTGCGGTGGGGAGGGTGAGTTTCTGGCCGGGGACGATCAGGTCGGGGTTGTCGAACGTCCCGCCGCCGGGCAGAGCCTTGCCCTTGTTGGCTTCGAAGATCTTCGGCCAGTCCTCAGGGTCGCCATGCTCGTCAGCAATGCCCCACAGGTTCTCATCGGGCTTGACGACATGCTCAGCCTGGTCCGCAGCGAGCTTTGCGTCTGTGGGGGCGGCCTGCGCGGGCTGCTGCGCGGGCCCGGCCGTCTCGGGCGCGGCCTGGGAGGGTGCCGACGCCGGGGCGGCCGGCTTGGTGATGTTGGCGTCGGCGGGGAGCCGGATCACTACGCCCTTGGGCAGGAACTGGTCGCCCGCCGTGAGCTCGGGGATGGAGGGGTTGAGCGCGGCGATGTCCTTCCAGCGCGGTCCGCTGCCCAGATACTGCTCCGCCAGGTCCCACGGGAGCTCGGAGTCCCCGGTGACCGTGTGGGTGGGCCAGGCGTCCTGTTCCGCCGCGGCCGCCGTTTGGGCTGTCGCCGCGCTGCTGGTGCCCGCGGTCTGTACGGCCGTCGCCGCGACGGCCGGGCCGGTGGTCGCGGCCGAGGCCGCGGTGGGGGCGAGTAGGACGAGGCCGCCGATAAGGAGGCCTGCGAAGGACTGCATCCCGCCGAGGCCCTTGATCCGCTTCGCCTTGCGGCCGCGGAACAGGGCGACGATCTCGACCAGGGCGGAGAGGGTGAACAGCGCCCAGCCGATCCAGCCGATGGTCGTGAGCACCGTGAAGAACAGCCGGCCGTCGTCCTGCTGGGTCAGCAGATCCCATCCGCCGACGAAATCCGTGGGCTGATACCCAACGGCCAGCAGGAGGAGGGGGATACCGGCGATGAGTGCGGCCAGGACGGCGAGGCCGAGCAAGGCGCGGAGCAGGCGTACGGAAGTGCTCATGGGGCGGTCAGCCTCCGGCTTGGGTGTGCAGTCGGGCGTGTGCCGTGCCGGACACGCTGATCGTCGACCTACCCACGAACTGGGCGAAGTAGGTGGTGTAGGTGTCGTGGACGGTCACTTCGAGCCGCTGGCCGCCGTCCGTGATGGTCACCTTGCCGCTGACGTTCTGGGCGGCGAGGTAGTCCTGGGCGGCGGCGACGGCCGCGTCCGGGTCCACCGTGATCTCGGTGCCCTGGACGGCGGCGGGGACGTTGAGCTGCTGGCCGGCCGCGCGAGCGGCTTCCTGAGCGAGCCCGGTCGCTTTGTTCGTCGCGTTGAGGGCGCCGCCGCCGTCAACCAGCAGCCCCATGATCATGATGATGCCGAGGGCGCTGACGGCGTAGAACGGCGACAGCGACCCCCGGTCTCCGCCGCTGAGGATCCGGTCCCGCAGGCGGGCGAACCGGCGGGCGAGGGCGGTGATCACTGGCGGCTCCTGTAGGAGTCGATCGGGCTGGTCCATGAGGCCCGAAGGGTGCGGGATCCGGGGAGCCCGGGCAGCCCGATCTCGCCGAGTGGCGCGGTGCAGGCGACGGAGACGCGGACGGTGGCCTCCTGGCCGATGTCGAGGCCGTACCCGGATGTGTCGACCGAGACGCTGGACGAGGCGCAGCGGACTCCCTCACCGGTGAGGCTGCGGTTCGCGGCCGCCTCCCCGGCGGCCTGCGCGGCGCCGGCTTCACGTTCGAGGGAGGCTGCGCGGGCGGCCGCGCGGGCAGCCGAGTCGACCGCGCCGGCCGCATCGGTGACCCTGCCGAACGCGATCATCAACAGCATGAGGGCGATGATGGCCGGGGCGAGGATGACCGTCTCCACCGAGTAGCTGCCCCGGTCCTCGCGCCAGTTGATGCGCCGGGCTCGCCTCACTGGGCCGCGACCCATCGCTCGACGGGAGCCTCGACGCTCTGGACGACGTCGAGTTCGAGGCCGGGGACGAGGGTGGCGACGGTGCCGCGGACCGTGATGCGGATCTGCTCGGCGCCGCTGCCCTCCGTGGACACGCTCGCCCCGCGGACGCTTCCGTACTTCGCGAGTAGCTCCTGCGCCTGGGCGACCCCGTCGCCGGGGCCGGCACCGATCTGGCGGCCGGCTTCCACACCCTGGGTCGCGGCGGACCGAGCGACGCTGTGGGCGTGGAAGTACATGCCGGTCTGGATCGCGGCGAAGACCAGGAACAGCACGACGGTGGCGAGGACGGCGAGCTCGACACTCCCCGATCCGCGGTCTACCTCTTGACGCAAACGCGCCCGTAGGCGCCGCCACCGGCTGCTGATCTGGTCTTTCACGCCGCTCTCCTTCTGGTGATGGTGGTTTCAGCCGCCGATGAGCGGGATCTTGGCGTCGGTGAAGGTCTTGATGGCGGCCACCACAGCGATGGCGATGGCGATGACGACTCCGGCGATGACCGCGAGCTCGGCCGAGGTCTGTCCGGCGTCGCCGGCGTTCTTCAGGCGCTCCCAACGGGCGGCGAGCAGGGTGGTCAGGGTGCGGATGTGCATGGTTTTCTCCTTTGTGGATCAGCCGTTGAACATGCTGACGATGGGCGGAAGGATCACGAAGACGAGCATGAGCAGCACGGCGAAGGTCACTGGCAGCACCATGGAGGTCGATGCCTCGTTGGCCTGGGCCTTGGAGTCGGAGAGAATCGCGACGCGCAGCTGCCGGGCCTGGGCCTGGAGGGTGGTGTAGACGGCGGCGCCGTCGCCCGCGAGGGCCAGGGTGTCGGCCGGGCGGGTGAGTTCGGGGATGTCAAGTTCCTCGCCGAGCTGCTTGAGGGCGTCCCAGACGGTGACGCCGGCGAGGTCGGCCTCGTAGAAGGCCTGCCGCATCCGCTCGAAGATCCAGCCGTCGCCCACGTCGGCCGTGTCGGTCAGGGCCTGGGCGGCGCCGGAGTTGGCGATACGGGCCAGAGCGACGCGGTCGAGATAACTGGCGGCGGCGTGCCGGACCACGAGGCGGGCGGCTGCGGCCTCCTTCCTCACCTCTTGGCCGGGCCACAGCCAGAACAGGGCAGCCAGGCCGAGACCGGCGGCAGCGGGCATCACGAACGGCAGGCTCACCCCCAGCATCGACAGGAGCGCGCCGGCCAGCTGCGGCAGGACCAGTCCGTAGAGGGCGAACAGGGCGCGCTTGCCCAGGTGCTCGGCGGGGCTGATCCGCAAGAGATTCAGATCCCGGACGGGCAGCGTGATCCTTTCGCCCAAGGCACTGAGGAGGCGCGTGCCGACCTTCTCGGGCAGGGACCCGGTGCTGGCGGCGGTGACCCGGGGCTGTCGGGCGATGTGGTCGGCGTCGAGCCGGTCCATGACGGAGACGACGTCGGGCCGGGCAGGCCACAGGGCGCGGATGGCCACGCCTGCAAAGGCTCCGGCGGCCGCGGCGGGCAGGACCGCCTCCATGGGGATCATCGGGCGGCTCCCGTCACGGCCGGCTCGGCCGGGGTCAGCGGGTTGAGGAGGCGGGGGTCCGGCTTCGTCGCGGCAGCCCGGCGCAGCCAGGACAGCGTCCAGGCGAAGAGAGCGCCGAGGATCGCGAGGGCGACCTGCCCGGCCGGGGACTGGTACCAGGCGGACCAAGCCTCGTTGAGCATGCAGCCGACGAAGACGATGCAAATCACGATCGAGACGATCCTGCTGGACTTGCGGATCTTGGCTCGGTCGGACTCGATGTCGCGGGCATCGGCGGCCTGCTGGTGGATCGTCACCGCGAGCGCCTCCAGAGCGGTCGACAGGCCGGGGCCCATGTTCGCCGCGTGCGACTGGAACAGCAGCGCGACGTGGTCCACGACACCGTCGCCGAGCTCGTCCGCGAAGAGGGCGAAAGCCTGCTTGGAGTCCATGCCGGAGCGCAGCCGCTCATCCAACGCCCGTACGTTGGCGGCGATGGGTGCCGGGGCGTTGCGAGCACTGGCGCGGATGGTCTGCACGAGGCTGATGCCCGCGGTGTGGATGCCCGCCAGCCCGTTGAGCCACTGACCGATCGCCTCCAGACGCTCGATCCTCTGCTCGGCGGCCGTCCCCGGGTTGAGGAGGAACGGGAAGCCCAGGACCGCGGCGCCGGCGAGGACACCGTGGACGGGCCAACCGGTCCACGCCCATACCGCGAGCACGGTGATCCCGGAGGTGGTGACCACGGCACGCCAGCGCCGCTGCCAGGCCTCGGGCAGGCTCGCCTTTGCTGCGCGGATCCGGCTGGCGCGGCGGGATGCGGGCTTCGCCGGGTCCACGACACGGCCGCGCCACTCGCGTACGGCCAGGATGCCGGCGAGGACCGTGACGAGGGCGCAATGCGCGGCTACGAGAGCGAGCTGCGAGGAGTTCACCGCACCTCCCGGATCTCTGGTTCGGTCATCAGCTGTGCAGCCGCCACGCGAGCAGGCCGGCGAGGAACACGGCCGCTCCCGTGAGCGTGGCGGCGATGTAGGCGATTTCGCGGGTCACAGGGCTTCTTGTTCTGCAGGTTGGTCATCGCGGCTTCACCAACTTCATGGGTGGGCCCCAGGCGCCTTCGGGGTTCTGGGTCAGCCAGTGGCGATCAAAGGTGCCGGTGCGCTCCAGGACGTCTATGTACGAGGGCATGTTGCGGTACACCGCGCGCGGTTCGTCGCCGTGGGGGGCGAAGAGTTCGCTGGTGGTGGGGCGGCCGCCTTCGCCGACGACGTCGTGGACCTCGTAGATGTGGGAGACGAAGCGGTGCTTGCGGCCGCCGATCGCGGTCTCGTCCAGGTAGGTGAGATAGACGACCACGTCGATCGCGGAGGCGATCAGGTGGTTCGCGGCCTCCGTTTGCATGCCGGCCTCGGTGCACAGCTGGACGAGGCGGGAGATGATCGCGTGCGGTCGGCGGACGTGCAGGGTGCACATCGAGCCGGAGCCGCCCGCGGACATGGCCTGGAGCATGGGCAGGACCTCGGTGGAGCGGACCTCGCCGACGATGACCCGATTGACGTTGTAGCGCAGGGCGGTGGGGAACATGTCGCCGATGGTGACCTCGCCCGCGCCGCTGCCCGCGCGGACTTCGCCGTTGGACTGGCGGGCCTCGAAAGCGAACGTGAGCGGGCCCGGCTTGTCCGGCGGCCCGGGCTCGTCCAGGTAGAGCTCGCGGTCGGACTCCAGGGTCGCGATGCGCTCTCCTGGCGGGATCTCCCGCCCGAGGGCGCGCAGCAGGGAGGTCTTGCCGGCGCCCATGTCGCCGACGACCAGGATGTTGAGCTTCGCCTGGACGCAGGCCAGGAGGAATGCCCGCAGCAGCGGGTTGATCGAGCCCCACTGGACGAGCTCGTCAATGCCGTGCTGGCGGATGCGGTGCTTTCGGATGACCACCGACGGGCGGGTGGTGAGCAGGCTCGCGGTGACACGGGACCCGTCGGGCATGCGGAAGCCGACGTTCGGCGTGGCCTGGGTCAGGGCGCGCTCTCCGTGGCCGGACAGGCCGGCCATTCGGTTGACCCAGGTGATCAGCTCGGCGTGTGAGTCGGCAACGCGGTCGATGCTGCGTCGGGGCCGGTCGTAGTACTCGATGTGCGCGCGGAGCCCGTCGACCATGACGTCCTCGACGCCTTCCTCGTCGAGCAGGCCCTGGAGGCGGCCACCGCGGAACATCGCGTCGAAGACCGCCGCCCCGATGGCGTGTTCTTCGGCCGCCGTGAGTGCGGAGTTGCCGTGCGAGTACTTCGTGGACCACTTGGCGACGGCCTTGGTCACCATGGAACGGGCCTGGGCCCTCCTGTCGTCTTCCTCCAGCAGGCGGCTGGGGTCGTGCGCGGACAGCTCGGCGGACACCTCGGCCTGGAGCGCCTCGATCACCTCCCAGGCGACCGGCAGTTGGCCAGGCAGCCCGGCCAACTTCGGGACCGCGCCCGGACTGGCCGCCGCCGGGCGGGTGGGAGCCGGCAGGGCGGGGGCCGGGACTGGTGCCGTCGCGGGCTGGGGGATGCGCGTCGTGCCGATACGGCCTGTGAGCAGGCCGGCAATGTCGGCGGGGCCGTGCGCTGTCAGTCCGTCGGGGCGGTGTTGGGTGTCAGACACGGGGATCCACCCGTCCCTGGCCCAGGCGCTGAAGAACCCCGGCGACCTGAGGAGTGGCCTGTGCCTGTGCCGGGAGGGCAGCCGGTGCCAGCTGGGCGGCCAGCGCTGGAGGGGCCGGCGGGTACTGCTGGTGCAGGGCTCGCCGGGAGGCGGCCGCCTGGAGGTGCCCGAGGGCGGTGCGGGCGGCGCCCAGGAGCGCGGACTTGTTCAGCTTTCGCGGGGCGCTGCCGGTTCCGGCGAGGTAGGCGGCGGTGTCCGGCTCCCAGGGCAGCGCGGCCATCACCGGAAGACGCAGCGCGTCGGAGACCTCGTGGGCGCGGCGGGGGCCGTCCTCGATGAGGAGGACGCCCAGGGCGTCGACGCCGGTGCCGCGGTCGGTGAGCTCGTTGCGCAGCGGTTCGGTCATGTGCCGGGCCAGAGCGAGGGACTGGTCGGTGGCGCGTACGACGAGCAGCACCAGGTCCGCACCGTGGAGGAGGGGTGCGGGGGTGAGGGTGGAGTGGAGGCGGCCGGATTCCAGGGCCAGGCGGCCGGCGTCGATGACGACGTCGTAGCCGCCTTCGTCGGACAGGACCCGCATGACCTGGGCCAGGGCGGGCCAGCTCCGTTCGAGGGCGGGGGCCTGGGCCGGGTCGGTCAGGCCGGGCAGGACCTGGCGGTTTCCGGAGGCGTCGAGGCGGACGAGGTGGTCGGCGAAGGCCCGCGCGAGGGCGTCCTCGCCGGCGCGCTCGGCGACGGCGAGGTGGTAGAGACCGGTCCCGGCCGTGATCTGGGCCTGGAAGAACCCTGCGCGCAGGGTGCCGCCGGCCGGGTCGCACTCGGCCAGCAGCGAGGGGCGCGTGGAGGACAGGGTCATGGCGAGGGCACTGGTGGTCACACCGGACGACTTCGCGCTCACCAGCGCGGTGACGGTCACGATCCGCTCCGCACGTCGCGGACCAAGGCCACGCGCCCGGACGAGGCGCGGGTGGCCAGCAGGGGCCCGTCCGAGGACGCGACGGCCAAGTTGACGACGACGGCGCCGGACGCGTCGGGCCGGCTGACCGAGACCACGACCGCCTTCACGGAAGTGGGCGGAGCCTCGGCGCCGTCCTTGCCGGTGGGCTGCTCGCCCTGGCCCGGGACGGTGACCGCGAGGACCTTGTCGCCGGGAACAAGCGAACCGGCGGGTGCCTGGCCACGCTTGACCTGCACACCCACCTGCTGCTTGTCGTCGCCGAGGCCGGTACCGGGCTGGAGCTGGGCGGCGACGAGCAGGCTGCCCTTGCGCAGGTCGACGGCAGGGCGCTGGCCCACGACGCTCGCGCGGTCGGTGGCAGGCATCGGCGTCAGGGCCGCGTCGGCCGAGACCTCCGCGACGCTGACGTCCGCGTCCGTCAGCGGCTGCCCGGCCGGGACGTCGTTCGCGATGGCCAGGACTTTCGTGCGGTCGCCGACGGAGGACACGGCGGCGGCAGCGCCGAGGGCGGCCGCGACGGCCAGCACGGTGCTCAGGGCGGCCGCGGCGTACCGGCGTTGCTTCTTCACGGGGGCCGCGGTGGTGATGGGGAGTTCGGTGCGGGGGCCGGCTGGACGCGGCACCGGCGGGGTGGCGGGGGATTCCATTCGGGTACTGCCTCTCGGGGAAGTGCAAGCAGTGCGCGTACTAGTTGAGGACCTGGACCTCGGCGACGTTGATGTCCACGGCGCTGGTGCGGATCTCGGTCAGCTGGCCGCCTTGGGCGCCGCCTGTGACCTGCCAGTCGATCGACCAGGTGGATGTCGCGGTGACGTGGTAGGTGCCGGAGCCGGTGGTGGAGGACGGCTTGTCGTAGCGGTGCCCGCAGTCCGGGGACGGCGTCTTGCCGTACTCCGGCTTGTAGGGCGTACCGACCGTCGTGCAGGTGACGGTCTTCCCGTCGCCCATGTTCCACACGATCTTCGACACCCGGGCGGTGGCCGTCACCGACACCGGCCCGATGGACGCCGAAGCCACGTTCGGGCCGTATGTCTCGGGACCGGTCTCGGTCCACATGTAGACGGGCATGCCGACCACGCCCTTGCCGCCCGGCTTCGGTGTGATGCCGATCGCCGGGGGCCGCAGCCGCATCTTGTCCACCGCCTGCCGCGCCACGACCGCGGGGTCAATCACCGGACCGCCTCCGCCAGGCGGGGCGTCGGTGAAGATGTTCTTGATGTCGTGCATGCCGGTCTCGTTGTCGAGGCAGTCCTCGATGTACATGGAGACGCCGGGCTTTCGGCCGCCGGGTCCCCACAGCGCGCTGTCGTCCCCAGGCTGGGGGTCGGCCAGCGTGTAGGTGCAGGTGTACCGGCTGTTGCCTCCGCCGGTATCTCCTCCTCCACCGCCGCCTCCGGTTCCTCCGCCGGTGCCTCCACCGGGGTCGCCGGGGACCACGACGATCGGACAGACGAAGCCGGTCTCGCACTTCGGCTTCTCGTCAGCTTCGGCTGTGGCGGGGAGAGCCAGGGACACGGCGAGGGGGAGGGCAAGAGCGACGTACCGGCGGCTCAGCACGGCTGGTCCGCGTGGAGCTCGTACTTGAGGACCATCCAGGAGCCGTCCCAGCGCTCCATCAGGCTCGTGATGACGTACTTGGGGACGGGGCTGGAGGCAACGGGCGCCGGCTGGCCGGTCTTCTTGTCCGTGATCTTCCACTTGGAGACGTCCAGGCAGGCCGAGAGGGAGACGTTGGGGGTCTTCTTCTCCAGCTCGGCCCCGGTCACCGTGGGGTTCGAGAGGACTGGCTCACCGGTCATGACCCGGCCGTTGGTCTTCAGATTGGCGATCTCCTCCATGGCCTTGTTGAGAGCATCGGCGGCGGCGTACTTCTTGAGGTCAGTTCCTTCGATCGCCGTCACGGCATAGGCCTTGGGCAGTTCCGTCCAGTACGCCTTGTACGCGGTCAGGGCCTCAGCCTTCGCGGCCTCGGCCGGATCGAGCGTCGCCGACTTGCTCGGAGCGGCTGTGACCGTGGGGGACGCGGCCTTGTCCTTCTCGTTATCCGAGCCGCTCGATGTGGTGCAGGCCGCGGTGAGGGCCACGCAGACGGTTAGAAGAAATGCAGGGACTGCCCGGCTGCTGTTCCAGCCGAGCTGATCGAGTCGTGCCATGGGTACCGCTGCCTCCCCGTAGACCAGAAAGCCATCGCGACCGGTGCAGGCGTTTGCTGCCTGTTTCTCGTGGCGTGAACCACAACCGTCACAAGCGACCGGACTGTTCCCATACGTTACGCAGAGGTGGCCAACATCGAAAGCTGTTAGTGCAGTTCACCGCCACGCGGTCGGTGCAAAACGGGCGTTTCCAGACCCTTGCGGGACCCTCTCGGAATTCAGTCCGACGAGTGGGACGCGAACAACTGGAATGCTCTGCGTCGCACCTTCATCGCACGCCGGAATGTCGGTTCATCTGTACTTCAGATTCGTAACGCGGGTTGGCTCAATCCGTAATCGGAATGGCTGAAATCCAGCGCAACCATTTGGCCGGTCTGCAACGCCACTGATGCGTTCCTGACTCCCCTGCCGAACACACGCGGGCGGCTTCTCACTGATTTCGTACGCGAACGGCTCCCCCTCCCCCACCGGGCCGATCTACGCGCTTGTTGCCCCGGAGCCCTCGACAGCCAGGTTCGGCCAGCCAACATGGCTCGCCCCTACCGAGCTCCGCCCCAGCCTCAGCCTGTTCGATTCGGCGCACCTCCGTACCTCAACCCATGGCCGTAACCACCGCGACGGTGTGGCTTGCCGACGGACGGTCAGCAACACCTCAGCCGAGTCCGGCATCAGCCCCTCCTCCCACAGGCAACTGGCCAGTGGAGGGCCCCCTGGGGCCCGGAGCGGTGCGTGGGCGACCGTTAGGGAGCACGCGCAGGGCAGGCGGCAGTGGCTGGTCCAGCGCAGCCGAAAGGCGCTGGCGCGGGGGTCCGGGGGCGAGGAGCCCCCGGAGTGGGGTGCAGGGGCGCAGCCCTTGCTCGGGGGTGCGGGGGCAAGCCCCCGCGCGATGGCCGGTCCAGCGCGGCCTAGGCGCTGGCGGGGGGTTCGGGGGGCTGGTCCCCCCCGTATCGGGCCGAAGGGCCGATGCTCAAGGGGGACCCGAGCCTGACCGACCGCCGCAGCCAAGCCGGTTGTGGGTTGATGCTGCTGCAGGACCCTTCCACAGGACAGCCGTCGGACTCCAGCTGTGGGTTCCTTCCCGATACGTATAGAGGGCGCAGCCCCCGCAGCTCTCTGACCTGCGGAAATGTGCACACTAAGCGAACCCTGGGATGCCGATATCGGCATCCCAGGGTTCCATATCGGCATCCTAGGATGCCGATAGATGTCGCACAGAGTCATGTCGCAGAGCGACATCGAACGAACCGGAGGGTTCCTTCGGTTCTGCTGGGCGGCATGAAGCGACGGGTCTGACCTTCGGCGAACCGGAAGGAACTCTGAGGTTCTTTCCCTGACCCGAGGCGACATGTCGCCAGGAGTCAGGGAACGAATCGCCGGGTTCGCTCAGTTACCGTTGCCGACATGTCGTCTGCCGTAAGATCGGCGCGTTCATACAGCACAGGTCAGGGGTCGGTAGTGCCAAGAGAAGTGCGCGGGGCCCGCGATGTGTTCAACCGGGCCACCGGTGAGGTGTACGAGTTGCTGGAGCCGGTGGATCCACCACCGCCTCGTCGCATCTCGTACAACATGGGCGGCCGACATGGGCAGTTCTCCATCCCGCGGGTCATGGAGATGCTGAGCAAAGAGTCCGGCCTCACCGGCGATGCGATTCGGGTGTTCCTCTTCTGTGGCATCAAGGCCTTCGAGAAGGGTGGGGCTACGGCCGGCGAGGCTGCAGACCACCTGGGCCTGACCCCACAGGCCACTCGGCGGATCGCGAAGATGCTGTCAGAGCACAAGTGCCTGCTGGTGGCGGAGGTAGTGGGGCGGACCATCAAATACCGGGCAAGCCCTCACATCATCTCCAGCCTTTCAGGGGAGGAACAGGCACAGGAAGCTGCCGCCTACCACCTGCCAACCGTGCCGGGGCGACCCGCTACCAAGAAGGGCCAGACCAATGCCTCGCCATCTGTACCCGGAGCTCGAAGCTCTCGCGCAGCGCATAAGCGAACTGTCGCACCTGAAGCAGAACGTGCTGATGAGGTACGCGATCCTGGGGGGGCTGGAGACCTCCGTCGAGAAGACCGCGGCCGAGCTGGCTGAGATGGCTGGCGTGCCCGCACCGCACTTCTCGAAGGCGCGTCGGGAGCTCGAAGCAGACGGGTGGCTGGAGTTCACCCACAAGGAAGGCCAGGTGAAGTTCTTCCGCCTCGGCGAGAAGGCCACTGGCCGAGAGGTCGTGGTCCCCCTGCACAGGATTACGGGCTAGTGCGACATGTCAGAAAGGGCCCGGAGGCGTTGCCTCCGGGCCCTTCCTCGTTTCCTCTGCTTTTTCTGATCAGGCCGCCGCCGCGACGGGACCGCGAACCCAGACGTCGACAGGCCCAGCAGCTCCGAGGACTGGTGTGAAGACCGGCTCGAAGGGACCACGGGTGCGGAGCTGGTCGAGAGTCGTGACTGCGGCCCGGAGCCCGGTGGAGGCGAGTGCCGGATCACTGGCCGCGAGGCTGCGCAGATCGGCGATCCGGCGGGCGAGACGTTCCTCGGAGGCGCCGGTCAGTACGAGAAGGAGCCGGGGGAACGCCGGATAGCGGTAGCGCCAGGCCGGCATCGCGGCCTGGCGCCGGGGCCCGCGGGTTCCCTTGGCCATCTGCGGCTGGGGCGCGTACTCGTGGTAGGCGGCGTACGCGTGCAGTTTCTGAGCGAGGCGGGCGATCGTCATCTGGGTGCGGTCGACCTCCACGAAGAACGTGAGCAACGTGCGCTGCTTGCCCACGCTGTGGACGTAGTTGAGGACGGCGTCCGGGACGAGGCACAGCTCCTCCCCGGGTCGGGCTTCGTCACGGTAGTAGTGGGCGATCTCGGGCGACCAGTCCAGGGGACCGCACTCGTGGCCGAGGCGGCGCGCGTGCTCCACGAACGCCGCTCCGGTCTCGACGACCGCGAGGGTGTGCTCTTGGAGCGGGCCGAGTGCGGCCTCCTGGCTCATCCGGTACGCGCGCGGCTGGAGCAGGCCCACGGCCTCGACGGACTGCGCCCCCTTCTCCGTCAGCCACCACAGCAGCTGTGTCTGGCCGGCGCTGCGCCGTCCTACGGCCTCGGCGAAGCCGGCCTGGCGCAGGGTGTGAAGCTGGCGGCGCAGGAACTCGGAGCGGGTGTGGTGCGGGGTGACGAGCCGGTGAAGCTGCATCGTGGAGACGAGACGGTGCTGGTAGAGGACCTGGGCGGCCTGCTGGGCGACCTGGCCCAGCCCGGTGGGGGCGGAGTGCGGATAGGGCACGGGGTGCTCACCTTCTTCTAGTCGATCACGCTGGTGGGGTCGCCGGCGCTCGGGCCGCCGGGGCGCCGGCCGGTGTGGTGGGCGAGGACGACGGCGTCGAGCTCTTCCAGGCCGGCGAGGATGTCGCCGAGGGGACGGCGGTTGAGGTTGCTGTCGATCGCCTGGTCGAGGGCGGGGACGCCGGCCGGGTTGTCGTAGTGCGCGAAGACCTCGTCCACGGGCAGGCCGCGGACCCGGAAGGGCGTGGTCCGGGCGCCGTTGAGGTTCACGGACATCACGTAGTGGTACTTCGGCAACTCGGTGATCGTCTCAGGGGACACGTGGCCGTTCCACCGCTTGGCGACGAAGGCCGCCTCGTCGTAGTCCGCGGCGCAGGTGCTGAGCCAGCTCTGGTTTTGAAGGAGGGCTTGGCGGGTGATGGCGGAGAGCCGGAGCGCCATCTGGGTCATGCCGATGAAGCGGACCTCGTACTTGCGCAGCTGCTCGGCGATGGCGGCGAGGAACCCCTTGCTGGAGGAGTCGAGTGCGGTGAGCTCGTCGCCCCAGGCCCAGAAAGTCTTCCGCTGCTCGCGCGGGGTGTCCTGCCGGGAGAGGCCGGCGCGGTGCAGGTCGTGGATGAGCAGGCAGCTGACCAGGGCGTCGCTCTCGCTGCCGGACGGGCAGACGAAGACGACCTTGCCGGTGTCCATGGCGCGGCGGACGTCGTACGCGGAGCGCGGGCTGCCGAAGAACCCCTGGAGGCTCTGGCTGGTGTCGAGGCGGTCGATGGCGTAGGTGACGGTCGGCACCGCGTCCGGGCCGAGCTTGGGGAACGTGGTCTCCCAGTACGCGCGGACGCGGTCCGGCAGTTTGCGCAGGAGCCCCTCGCGCCAGTCCTCGTCGGTGAGCCAGGTGCGCAGCTGGAAGAGCGTGCACTGCGCCTCGGGGTGCCCGGCCTGGACGGCCTTGAGGTTGAGCAGAGCCAGCGCCTGGGAGGCACGCGCCAGGATGGTCCGGGCGCGCGGTGCGTTGTCGCCCCAGTCCTGCGCCGCGGCGATGCCCTCGGTGACGGAGCGCACGATGTCCTGGACGTCGGACAGGTTGCGGCCCTCCATCGACAGGGGGTTCCAGGAGACGACGGGCTGGTCCGGGTCGGCCTTGGCGAGGTTGATCTCCCAGAGCCGGTCGGCGATCTCCGGGTGCGCGAGGTAGGGCTTGGCCCGGGCCCAGCCCTCGCCGTGCGGGTCGAGGAACCAGCAGCCGTAGCCGGAGTGGGCCATCGCGATGCACTGGACCAATGCCTCTTCGGTCTTGCCGTGGCCGGACTTGCCGAGCTGGAGGCCGAAAAGGAGGTCCTGCACCCGGGCGCCGGCGATCCGCTCGCGGCCGTCGGGGTAGACCACGGCGCCGAGCGGGATCAGGTCGCGCTGCCCGGTGTAGACGGGGAGGTCGGCCGGGGCCGGCGGGACCAGGCCCCCGGTGCGGACCACGCTGGAGGCGGTGCACTTCACCGTCGGCGGCTTGAGCCAGCCGGCCAGCTCGGGCACCGTCAGCCACTGCCGGCGATGCGGGGCGAACTCCCCGCTCGCGAACCGGCGCTCGAACTTGCCGATCGCCCATCGTCGGGGCCGGCGGGTCTTGAGGTAGTTCTCCCCCGAGGTCATAGACAGCGCGGCGATCAGCTGGTGCATCCGGGCCAGGGCCAGCTGCGGGTGGGCGGCCTCGGTGCGCAGCAGGATCTGCACGGCGAACACCGCCCCGGCGGACGGTTCGAGCTTGCCGACGCCGTCGCGCAGGTCTGTCTGCCGCGGAATGCGCTCGGAGCGATGGGATGCGCTGGCGCCGCCGGACCAAGCGGAGGTCATCGAGCCCCAGAAGCCGCCTCCGCCAAGGCCGCCGGTGAGGCGCTCGCCGTAGGCGGACGGGCCCCGGCGGGCGGCCCGTGCCATCAGGCGGCGTCGGCGGCGGGCCAGGCGCCGCTCGGAGACGGGGACCAGGTCGAAGACCGCCTCGGCCTTCTCCCCGTCCTCGGTGCGCACGGAGGCCATGGCCGCGGCCAGCTGCTGGAGCGGGTCGGGGCTCAGGCCGAGGGAGGCCAGGGCCTTGTAGTCGGGCAGGCCCAGGGCGAGCTCGGCTCGCTGCACGTACCGGCGCGCGCTCGCCTGGGCGGTGGTCGTCGGCGCCGGTTTGGCGAGGGAGATGACGGCGGTCACGTTGTTTCTCCCGGGCCGTGGAAGCGGACGGGGCGGATGTCGGCCTGGCCGTGCTGGGTTCGGACTTCGACCTCGGCGAAGCCGGGCATGTTCAGGATCGCGGCCGCGGCGGCCGGGCCTTCGATGTAGCAGCGCATCTTTCCCCCCACGGCGGTGTACCGCAGGCGCACCGCCGATCCGCGGGCCGGGACACCGTCGGCGGCGTGGTGCACGCGCCCGAGCTGGCGGGCCCAGCGGCCGACTTCGCCTTCACCGGGGTCGAAGGTGGCGGTCGGGATCACCTCGACCTGGACCCGGTCGGCGAGCGCTTCCCGGACGAGCGCAGCGCGCCGGATCGTCCACCACACCCAGACCGCCGCCCCGAGAACGCCGAGGGCGACGAGGTACGGGGCGGCCGCGCTCAGGACGGCTTGGAGCTGGGCGAGGAGCTCATCGACCGGCAGGTCCCGCAGGCTCATGTCGACCGGACCGAGGTCGGCCGGAACGGGTCGGTGTGGTGCTCGGTTCCTCCAGGAGGGTGGGAAGAAGCCCTTCACCTGGACTAAGTAAGTATTCGAGGCCGATCCAGACATCGCGCCCGAATGCTTTGCCATCCCTTGACGATTGAGGGGTGCCAGCGGGTTCGGCCGAGCTGTCCGGTGTCATCCAATCGAGGCGTTTGACAGCGAACCCAGTCGCTTCGGCTTCCTTGACAGCGAACCTAGTCGTACCGGGTGACGGACAGGC
>NZ_JBEXNN010000053.1:0-22053 GCF_040611115.1 Streptomyces sp. NPDC003038 | reverse complement strand
AGTCCTCGGCGTCGAGCGGGTCGGCGTCCACGACAACTTCTTCGACCTCGGCGGCGACTCCATCCTCTCCATCCAAGTCATCTCACGCGCCCGCCAGGCGGGCCTGCGGCTCACCTCCAAGCTGTTGTTCGTCCACCAGACGGTGGCCGAACTGGCCGCCGTCGTCGAGCACTCCGATCCGGCCGCCCCCGCGGCCCCTCCGGCGGAAGCGTCCGGCACGGTCGAACTCACGCCCATCCAGCGGTGGTTCTTCGACGCGCACACGGTCAACCCGCACCAGTACGCGATGTCCGTCCACGTATCCCTGGCCCCCGGGACGGATGCCGCCCTGCTGGAGCAGGCTCTCGGCGCGGTCACCGACCACCACGAGGCCCTGCGCATGCGCTACTCGCGCGACGGCTCCGGCGCCTGGATCCAGGAGTACGGAGACCGGTCCGGCGACCTGCTCGCCGTACGGGACCTCACCGGCGTGCCCGGTGCGGAACGGGCGCTGCACGACGTGGCGTTGGAGATGCAGCACGCGCTGGATCTGGAGAGCGGCACCCTCGTGAAGGGCGCCTTCCTCCTCCTGCCCGACGACGAGGCCCCCCGGCTCTTCCTCGCCGTCCACCACCTCGTCATGGACGGCGTGTCCTGGCGGATCCTCCTGGAGGATCTGGCGACCGCGTACGGTCAGCTGGCCGCCGGGCGCGCCGTCGACCTGGGGGCCAAGTCCAGCAGCTACCAGCAGTGGTCGCGCCGGCTCACCGAGCACGTCCGCTCGGGCGGACTCGACCACGAGACGGCGTACTGGCGCAAGGCCTCCGGCGCCGGGGACATCCCCTGCGACATCCCGGCTCCCAGCGACAGCGGCGCCGGTGGTGCCGGTTCGGGTACGTACGGCGACCTCGCGGTGGAATCCGTACAACTGGACCGCGCGGAGACCGAGGCCCTGCTCCACCGGGTGCCGGCCGCCTTCCGCACGCAGATCAACGACGTCCTGCTGGCCGCCCTGGGGCGCGTACTGGGCGACTGGGCCGGCGGCCCCGTCACCATCGCCCTCGAAGGCCACGGCCGCGAGGAGCTGTTCGACGACGTGGACCTGTCCCGGACCGTCGGGTGGTTCACCACCATCTACCCCGTCACCCTCGACGTGCCGGCGGGCGACTGGGGTCCGGCGCTGAAGGCCGTCAAGAGGGGCCTGCGCAAGGTCCCGGGCCGGGGTGTCGGCTACGGCGCCCTGCGCTACCTGTCCGTACCGGGCAGCCCCGCCCACACCGCCCTCGCGGACGCCCCGCAGCCGCGGATCAGCTTCAACTACCTGGGCCAGTGGGGCGCCGCGACCAGCGAGGCCGGCCTGATCCGGGACCGCTTCGACGGCCTCGGCGCCGACCAGGCGCCCGACCAGCCGCGCCCGCACCTGATCGACATCGTCGCCGCCGTCAGTGACGGCGAGCTGCGCGTCGACTGGATGCACTCACCGACCACGCACTCCCCGACCACCGTCCGCCGGCTCGCGGAGGAGTTCCTCACCGCGCTGCGGCAGATCGCCGCCACTGCCGGCAACGACAGCTGACCGACCAGAGAGATGTTCCTGTGGCTCGTTACGTACTGAACGACGAAGAGAAGAACGACATAGCGGCGATCGCCGACGCCTTCCTCGCCGGGCATCCGGTGTGGGCGCCGATGGACTACGCGGACGAGATCCGCGTCGAGGCGGAGCGACTGCCCGTCGGCGTACGGCAGTTCCTCGTCACCTCCCGTGCCGCGGAGGAGGCGGTGATCGCGGTGGCGAACCTGCCCGTGGACGAGAACCTCGTCCCCACGCCGTCGAGCTGGCAGGTCGCGGAGAAGGAGGGCGCCGCGATCCGCGAGGAGCTGGTGCTGCTCCTCGTCGCCTCCGTCCTCGGCGACCCGTTCGCTTGGTCCAACCAGCAGAACGGCCGCCTCGTGCACGACGTCTGCCCCGCCAAGGGGCAGGAGACCTCCCTCACCAGCGCCAGCAGCCAGCAGCAGCTGACCCTGCACACCGAGGACGTCTTCCACACCTGCCGGGGTGACTACGTGGCCCTGATGTGCCTGCGCAACCCGGACGGGGTGGGCACCACGGTCGCGACGGTGGATTCGGTGGAGTTCGCCGAACCCCTGCGCGAGGTGCTGCACCAGGACCGGTTCCGGTTCTTCCCGGACGACTCGCACCACGTGGTGCCGCTGCACAGCGCCGAGCACCCGTCCGCCCTGGAGGAGCGCCCGCACGAGGTGGCGTCGGTGCTCTTCGGGCCGCAGGACGCGCCCTATCTGCGGATCGACGCGGACTTCACCAGCCCGGTGCCCGGGGACACGGAGGCGGAGAGGGCGATGAACGAGGCCGCGGCGCGGCTGGCCGAGGCCGCCGAGCGCGTCGTACTGAGCCCAGGCGAGGCCGCGTTCATCGACAACTACCGGGTCATCCACGGCAGGGACACCTTCACTCCCCGCTACGACGGCACGGACCGCTGGCTCAAGCGCACGAGCATGGTGCGCGACCTGCGCCGTACGTTCGTCCACACGAAGTCCCGCTCACGGCTGATCGCCTGATGCCGGGCAGCACGGCCGGGAAGCGGGAGGGCGGGCGCGGGTTCACCCTCCTGTGGACGAGCCAGGCCTTCGGCGAGTTCGCGTACAGCACCTCGTTGATCGTCCTGCCCCTGCTCGTCCTGGCCATCACCGGCTCACCGTCCCAGGCGGGGATCATCGGCTTCGTCGACGCGGCGGCCATGCTCCTGGCGGGGCTGCCCGCCGGGGCGGTCGCCGACCGGTACGACCGGCGGACCGTGATGCTGTGGTGCGAGGCCGCGCTGGTCGCGGTGTTCGGCGGGCTGGCCCTGCTGCTGTGGGCGGGGGCGGTCTCGCTCCCCGCGCTCGTGGGGCTCGCCCTCGTCAACGGCGCGGCCACGGCGATGACGATGGCCGCCGGTGAGGCGATGATCCCCAGCCTGGTGCCGCAGGAGCGGCTCGCGCAGGCGGTCGCCATGAACTCGGCCCGGACCTACGCCGGGCAGCTCGTCGGCACCTCGGCCGGCGGGTTCCTGCTGGCGGTCAAGAACGCGTTCCCGTTCGTCGTCGGCTGTGCGGCGCACCTGATCGGGCTGGTGCTGCTGCTGTTCCTCAAGCGGCAGCCGCCGGCCGGCGCTTCCGCGTCCGACGCCGGCTCCGGCGGAAAGCGGGAACTCCTGGAGGGCGTGCGCTGGATAGCCCGGCACCCTTTCCTGCGCCTGGGGCTCTGCTATGCGACGGCGACGAACTTCTTCTTCGGTGCGATCTACTTCATCGTGATCGCCTCGGCGCAGAGCAGCGGTATGAACTCCGGGCTCATCGGCATCATGGCCGCCCTGCTGGGCGTCGGGGGTCTGCTGGGCGCCCTGGCGGCGCCGCTGCTGCGGCGCGTACTGACCGGCTCGCGGCCCATCTTCGTGGTGCTGTGGCTGTTCGCCCTGCTCACTGCGGGGATCGCGGTGCTGCCGGGCAGCTACACGCCGGGGATCCTGCTGGGCGCCATCGCCTTCGCCGCGCCGACGGCGAGCGCGTACTTCACCACGTACCAACTGCTCCTCACGCCTGACAGCCACCGGGGCCGGGTGGTCAGCGTCGCGGCGATCTGCAGCGGGGCCGGCGGGGCGATCGCCCCGCTGGCGGGCGGACTCCTGCTGGACTTCGCGGGCCGGTTCGCCGGCCTGATGGGCTGCGCGGCCGTGATGACGGCCGTCGCCCTGTCGGCGGTGCTGAGCCCCGTGATGCGGGGCGTCCCCGATCAGGTCGCGGACTCCGATCAGGCCGCGGGCCCGGATCAGGATCACCTCGCGGACCCCGCCCCCGCCCCGGAGAAGACCCCGGCGTAACCCCCCCCGTCCCCTCCTCACAGGCTCTTGCCGCTTCTTACAGACAGGTAAAGACAGGTCACCATGACCATCGATCTGGCACATCCCGATCTCTACACCACCGACGACCGCTTCCGGATGTGGCAGGAGTACGCCGCCTCGGACGCGAAGGTCTGGAGCGAGCCGGGTGTCTCCCCGAGCGGCTTCTGGTCGGTGTTCTCGCACCGCGACGTCTCCGCGGTCCTTTCCCCCAAGGCCCCCTTCACCTCCGAGCACGGCATGATGATCGGCTTCGACGCCGACCACTCCGACAGCTCCGGGGGCCGGATGCTCGTCGTGAGCGAGGGCGGTTGGCATTCCGTGCTCAAGCGCCTCATCGGCCCCTTCCTGTCCCGGCTGCGCGCCCCCGAGCTCCAGTCGGTGCTGTCGCGGGAAGTCACCGACATCGTCGAGCGGATGAAGTCCGAGGACTCGACCGACGTCGCCGTGGAGGTCGGCCCGCGTCTGCCCGCGGCCATCGTCTGCGAGGTCATCGGAGTGCCGCTGAGCGAGCGCGAGCAGCTGATCGAACTGACGAACCACGCCTTCGGTGGCGCGGAGAGCAGCTTCGACAAGATGAGCCCCGCCGAGGCGCACACGGAGATCCTCTTCTACTTCCACGAACTGATCGAGCGGCGGCGGCGGGAGCCGGGCCCGGACCTGGTGACGGCGCTGCTCGCGGACGGCCGGCTGAGCACCGATGACGTACTGATCAACTGCGACAACGTACTGATCGGGGGGAACGAGACGACGCGGCATTCCATCACCGGTGCGTTCCACGTGTTCCAGAAGTTCCCCGGCACGCTGGACGCTCTGCACGCGGACCCGGAGCTGACCGACCGGGCCGTGGAGGAACTCGTCCGCTGGACCTCACCGGCGGCGCACGTACTGCGCGTGGCGACGCAGGACTGTGTGATCGGCGACCAGGAGATCCGCAAGGGCCAGGCGGTGGTGGCGTGGCTGGCCGCGGCCAACCGAGACGAGCGGATCTTCTCCGATCCGCACACCTTCCTGCCGGGACGCACGCCCAACCGCCACCTCGGTTTCGGCACGGGCCCGCACCACTGCCTGGGCGCGGCGCTGGCCAGGGTGGAGTTGCGAGAGCTGCTCCACCGGCTTTCGGCCGAGGCGCGATCCGTACGACTGCGGGGAGAGGTCGGCTGGATGCGCTCGAACCTCGTGCAGGGCTACAGCAGTCTGCCCGTCTCGGTGGACTGGCGGTGATCACCCGATTTGCATATGATCATGTAGAAATCGCGGCGGGGGTGTCCTAGCTTGTTGGAACTGCGTCTCAATGTCGAGGACCTGTCCCGGATCCGCATCATCAGCACCCTGGGCGTGCCGTTCGAAACGCATTTCGCCTGGGGGCGGTTGGCGGATCAGCAGCGCGACGGGTTCGCCGAATGGCGTCGGATCACCCGGCTCAGGATGCGCAGGCTCTCGGTCGCGCACAAGCTGCTGGAACCTTCGCATTCCCTCCTGGAAACCCTGACGTCATCTCTGCCGCGTGACGGCGAACTGTTCCACACCGTGGCCGTCGAGCCGTTCTGGGACAGGATCCTGCGCTCACTGAAGGCAGAACGGGACGCCTGCGGGCGGGCGATGCTGGCCGGCGGCATGGAGCACGTGCTCAACAGCCTGCACAGCGCGGTCCGCTGGGAATCCCCGGTGCTGCGCATCGACAACATCCAGCCCGCCCGGCAGGCCGACCTCGGCGGGCGGGGGATGGCCCTCGTCCCCTCCCTCTTCGCTCCGCATCCGTTCCTGATCGACTCCCACATGGGCTGGCCGGGCCCGCCGATCCTCGTCTACAACGTCACGCCCGACCCGGAGGCGACGGCCACCATGTGGCAGGGCCGTGAGGGGGAGTCGGTACTGCGGGCCCTGCTGGGCCGGACCAGGGCGGACGTCCTGGACAGCCTGCGGGAGACCCGCTCGACGGGAGAGGTCGCGGACCGTCTCCGGATCTCCAGCCCGTCGGCCAGCAAACACATCACGGTCCTGCGCCGCGCCGGATTCGTGACCACCGAACGCAGACGGAACTCCGCGGTCCACAGCCTCACCCCGCTGGGCGAGGCCATCCTCGGCTGACGAATCGAGTCGCACATGCCCTACCTGGTCCGCCACGCTTCCCCGGCCGGCCCGGCCCTGCGCCTGGTGTGCTTCCCGCACGCGGGCGGCAGCGCGAGCTTCTTCCGTACCTGGTCCCGGCACCTGGACCCGTCGGTGGAACTCGTGGCCGTCTGCTACCCGGGCCGTGAAGGCCGCTTCAGCGAACCTCTGATCCCGACGATGGACGAGCTGTCTTCACAGATCACCGCTGAACTGCTGGCCGAGGCCCCCGTACGAACCGTCCTCCTCGGCCACAGCATGGGCGCCGCCGTGGCCTACGAGACCCTCCTTCGCCTCGAAGCCGCGGGCGCGGACCACTTCACGCGCCTGTGCGTCTCGGGCCGCAGGCTCGCCGCCACCGCCACCGCCACCGCCACCGCCACCGCGGCCGCGGCCGATGTCGCTCCGCGCACGGACGAGGAGCTGATCGCGGCCGTCACCTCGCTGGGCGGCACGAACGCGGAGGTCTGGAAAGACCCGGACCTGTGCGAGCTGTTCCTGCCGATCCTCCGCAACGACTACCACCTGATCGACAACTACCGCCCACGCGAGGACGCTCCGCCGCTGCGTGCAGAGGTCATCACGCTCACGGGCGACCGCGACCCCCGGGTCGCTCCCCAGGACGCGAAGCAATGGTCCGGAGTCACCTGGGGACCCTTCGCGTCCCATGTCTTCGAGGGCGACCACTTCTACCTCATCCCCCACGCGGCACAGGTGGCCCGCCTGGCGGTGGCCCGCCACGGCGCCTGAGGGCGAGAGGCGGTCGCGACGCTGCCGTCGGCGCGGTCGAGGCACGCGACGCGTTCACGTACCTCGACCTGCCGCACGGCAGCCTTGGCTGAAAGGGCGCCTTTGTATCTTCACGTTGCCTGTATGGCAAGAGGCGTGGATCGCGTCGTGGGGGCGCACGGTAGTGCGTGAGATCTCGGCATGGTCACAAGTCGCGAGATCGGCGTCACACCCCTAAGGTGTGCCTTACCTAAGTTGTATGGTGGCGCCGTTGGTTGGGTGATGGGGGAGGAGAGTGGTGTCCATGGGTGACGTCCGCCTGGTGGCGAAAGACCTCGACGTCGGGCATGGAGGCCGCCCGGTGCTGAAGCAGGTGGATCTGTCCCTGCGCGCCGGTGAGATCACCGTGCTGGTCGGCCCCAACGGCTGTGGCAAGTCCACCCTCTTGCGCACGGTGGCCGGTCTCCTGCCGCCGATGGGCGGTGAGGTGCGCATCGATGACGCGCCGCTGCGCTCGCTCGGCCGCCGCGTACTGTCCCAGCGCCTGGCGTTCCTGCCCCAGTCGTCGCAGGCGCCGGCCGGGGTCACCGTTCGTGAGCTCGTCAGGCACGGCCGGTACGCGCATCGCGGCGCCCTCGCCCGGCACACCGCCGAGGACACCGAGGCGATCGACTGGGCGCTGGAGGTCACGGACGCGGCTCCCCTCGTCGACCGCCGGCTCGACGAGCTGTCGGGCGGCGAGCGCCAACGCGCCTGGCTGGCCATGGTGCTGGCGCAGCGCGCTGGTGTGCTGCTGCTGGACGAGCCCACGACGTACCTCGACATGCGCCATCAGTTCGAGGTGCTCGACGTCGTGCGGCGGCTGGCCCGTGAGCACGGCATCGCCTGCGGCGTGGTGTTGCACGACCTGATGCAGGCGGCGGCCTACGCCGACGACGTCGTGGTCGTCGCCGACGGCGGGATCGCGGCTTCCGGCACCCCGGACGAGGTACTCAACCCCGACGTCATCGACCGCGCCTTCGGCCTGCGCGTCAATGTCGTCCGCGATCCGGAGACCGGATACCTCGCCTGCTTCCCCCAGCGGTCCCAGACCCCCGCCGCTCTTTGACCTTCACGGCCCGCCTCCACAACGGCTCCACCCGCACTACCAGTACTCAAGGAGAGATCCACCATGCAGAGAATGCTGCGCGCCCTGGCAACGGGCGGTACCGCTGTGGCACTCGTGCTGACCGCCGTCGGCTGCGGGTCCGGGACGGTCGGTGAGACCGCGGACAAGAAGACGGGCGCGGACAAGCCGGCGAGCGGCAAGATCACCGTCGAGACCGCGCAGGGGCAGGTCACCCTGGACAAGCCCGCCACGAAGGTGGTGACGCTGGAGTGGACGTACGCCGAGGAGCTGGTCGCTCTCGGCGTGTCCCCCACGGGCAACGCCGACAACAAGGGCTACGGCACCTGGATCACCGCGAAGGGCGCGGGCCTGTCGGACAAGGTCACGGATGTCGGCAGCCGCAACGAGCCGAGCCTGGAGAAGATCAAGGCGCTGCAGCCGGACCTCATCGTGATCGACAACGACCGGTCCAAGGCCAACCTGAAGCAGCTCCAGGAGATCGCGCCGGTCCTGTCGTTCACGTACACCACCAAGCCCCAGCTCGACACGATGAAGAAGAACTTCACCGAGCTGGCGAAGGCGGTCGGCAAGGAGGACAAGGCCGTCGAGGTGAACAAGCAGATCGACGCCAAGGCCGCCGACCTCAAGGGACGGCTGGACAAGGCGGGCAAGGGCGGCCTGAAGTACGCGCTCGCGCAGGGCTTCACCGCCAATGGCGCCGCCTCGATCCGCATGCTCACCGACGACGCCATCGCACCCCAGCTGCTCGGCCTCGCCGGGCTGAAGAACGGCTGGAAGGGCCAGTCCGACACGTGGGGGATGACCACGGTCGGCGTGGAGGGCCTGACCAACGTCGAGAGCGACGCGACCTTCCTGTACGTCGCCGCCGAGAAGGACAACCCCTTCACCGGTGACCTCGCGGACAACGCGGTGTGGAAGGGCCTGGAGTTCGTCAAGAACGACAAGGCGCTGCCGCTCGACCCGGGCACCTGGCTCTTCGGCGGTCCGCTGTCGGCGATGCACATCCTCGACGAGACCGGCAAGGCCCTGAAGGTCTGATGGCTTCGGAAGCACTGACGGCCGCTCCGGCCGGTCTGCTCGGCCGCCGCCCACGAGCTGTGCTCGTGGGCGGCGCCCTGTCCCTCGGCCTGTGCCTGGTCGCCGTGGTCCACCTCGGCCTGGGCGCGTCGGGGGTGGGGATCGGCGACATCGTGGACCTGCTCATGGGTCACGGCGACGCCCGCACCGAGGACATCCTGGTCGGCAGCCGGCTGCCGCGCACCCTGACCGGACTCGTCGTCGGCATCGCGCTCGGCGTCTCCGGAGTGCTCGTCCAGGGCGCGACCCGCAACCCCCTGGCGGCGCCCGACACGCTCGGCGTGAACGCCGGGGCGTACCTCGCCGTGGTGCTCGTGGCCTTCACCGGCGTGAGCCTCGGCCCGATCCCCGCCGGGGGCGCCGCGTTCCTCGGCGGGCTTCTCGCGGTCGGCGTGGTCTACCTCCTCACCAGTGGCGGTGTGCTGACGCCCGGACGGGTGCTGCTCGCCGGGGCGACCGTCGCCCTGGCCGCCACCTCCGCCGCAGAGTTCCTGCAGATGCTCGACGTACAAGCCACCCGCGGACTGTTCTTCTGGGGCAACGGCACCCTGATGCAGTCCGGTCTGGAACGACCGCTCACGCTGGGCGCGGTCGTCGTCGCCGGTGCGCTGATCGCCCCCTTCCTGGCGCGCCCGCTCGACTTGCTGGCACTCGGCGACGAGACGGCCCAGGCGATGGGCGTACGCGTCGAACGCGTCCGCCCCGCCACCTTCCTCCTTGCGGTACTGCTGTCCGCCGCGGCCGTCTCCCTCGCCGGCCCGATCGGCTTCGTCGGACTGATCGGTCCGGTCATCGTCCGGCAGTTGGGCATCCGCAAGCACGCGCTGCTCATTCCGATGGCCGCGCTGCTGGCATCGGCGCTCGTACTGGGCGCCGACGCGGCCGCGCAGCTGATCGTGACGCCGTCCGCCACTCAGCCCGCGGAGATCCCGGTGGGCGTGGTCACGGCCCTGATCGGCGGTCCGGTCTTCATGGCGCTGGCGCGGCGGGTCAGTACCGGCGACGCCGACACCGGGGCGGCGGTCGTGGTCTCCGACCAGCGCCGCGCGCCCACCTACGCCGTCGCGTTCGGCGGCGGGCTGATCGCCCTGGCCGTCGCGGTCGTCGTCTCGCTGCGCGTCGGCGACGTCCACGTCACCTGGAGCCAGCTCGGCGCGGCGGTCTTCGGCTCCGCGGAGCAGATCACCGAAGCGGTGGTGTCCTACCGGCTGCCGCGCATCCTGGTGGCCGCCCTGGCCGGGGCCTGCCTGGCGGTCGCCGGGGCCGCCGTGCAGGCGGTCGTACGCAACCCGCTGGCCGAACCGGGACTCGTCGGCGTGACCGGCGGGGCTTCCCTCGGAGCCATCGCGGTCATCGTCGTCGTCCCCTCGGCGCCTATGGCCGCCCTGCCCGCCGCGGCGGGAATCGGCGGTGTGCTGATGCTCGTTCTCGTGGTGCTCGTGGCCAGAGGCACCAGGACCGGGGGCCGAACCGGGCTGGATCCGACGAGGGTCGTCCTGGTCGGGCTCGGCGCGGCCGCCACCTCCATGGCTCTGGTCAACATCATGGTGGTGAGCGCGCAGATGAACATCTCGGCCGCGCTGGGCTGGCTCGCGGGCAGCACCTACGGCCGTGACTTCGCCACGCTGGGCTGGCTCGCCCTGCCCGCCCTGGTCGCCGTACTGCTCGTGGTCGCCGCCCGCCCGGTGAACCTGCTCGCCCTCGGCGAGGAGCTGCCGCGCGCGCTCGGGCTCGAACTGGGCCGGGCCCGGCTGCTGGTCCTCGGCGCCGGCGCCGTGCTGGCGGCCGGTACGGCTGCGGCGGTCGGCGCGGTGGGCTTCGTCGGCCTGGTCGCCCCGCATCTGGCCCGGCGCATCGTCGGCAACAGCGCCGCACGCATGGTGCCCATGGCCGCGGTGCTCGGGGCGGTGCTGGTGGTCTCCTCGGACGCCCTGGGCCGCTGGCTACTCGCGCCGACGGAGATCCCGGTGGGCATCGTGACCGCACTCGTCGGCGCGCCCTACCTGGTGTGGCTCCTGCGCCGGACCCGGAACCTCTGATGCGGGAGGTCCGTTCCGGAGGCCCGATGCAGGAAGCCCGTTTTCAGGAGGGCTGAGCGGTACGGGACCGGGCCCGCTTCGCGACGGCGCCGGTGGTCCGCGCCTCGGCCCTGAGCGTGCGCGCGGCCACCACGCCGAGCAGGCAGACGAGAGCCGAGGCCAGGCACACGGCGGTGAAGGCGCCGGAGAAGGCCGACCGGGCGAGCGGCAGGACCGCCGGGTCGAGGAGCTCGAACCGCCCGGTCTCGACGGCCTCACGCATCGGCGTGGCTGCGCCCAGGCCGTCACCCAAGCGGCTGGAGAACACGGCGCCGAAGACGGCGACTCCGGTCGCGGTGCCGAGCGGATAGCAGGCGTTGGTGAGCCCCGAGGCCATTCCGGCCCGGTCGGCGGGCACGGCGCTCACCGCCACCCCCATCAAGGGCGGGAAGATGACCGCCCCTCCCACGCCGAGGAACACCAGACCGGCGACCGTGGCCGCCTGGCCGCCGCCCGAGCCGGCGGCGGCCAGGCCGATCAGTCCCAGCCCCTGCGCCGCGAAGCCCCACGCGACCAGCACGTCGGCAGGGAAGACCTTCTGCAGCCGGGCGACGAACAATCCGGCCAGCAGCAGACTGCCCGTCAGCGGCAGAAGGTGCAGCCCCACTTCCAGCGGGGAGTAGGCATGGGTGCTCTGCAGCCACAGCGTGACGTAGGCGAGCACGCCGAGACTGGACAGCCGGGCGAGGAAGCCCAGCACCGCGGCGCCGGAGAACGCCCGGATCCGCAGCAACGTCATGTCGATCAGGCCGTCTCCGCGGCGCTGGCCGGCCACGAGGGCCACCGCGAGGACGATGCCGACGGCGGCCGAGGCGACCACCTGCGGCGCCGCCCACCCGACTTCCGGGCCGGTGACCAGCGGATAGTGAAGTGCCAGCAGCGCTCCGACGGCGAGCACCGCACCCAGGGGATCCATCCGGCGCCGGTCGCCGCGCGGCGCCGCCGACTCGGGCATCCGGGCGAGCGCGCCGATCACGACCAGGACCCCGATCGGCACGTTGACCAGGAATATCCACCGCCACCCGAGCAGCTGGACGAAGAACCCTCCGACGATGGGGCCGAGTGCGCCGGCCGCCGAGGCGATCGCGGCGAACGCGGCTATGGCGGCCTGGCGGCGGGCGCCTTCGTAGGCGGCGGCGATCAGGGCGAGCGTCGGCGCGAACACCATGGCGCCGCCCAGTCCTTGGGCGGCGCGGGCGGCGATGAGGGTGTTGGCCTCCGGCGCCAGACCGCATGCGGCGGAAGCGAGGGTGAACAGCGCCATTCCAGCGGTGAACACGGTCCTGCGCCCCACTCGGTCGGAGAGCGCGCCCGCGGTGAGCAGCAGCGCGCCGAAGGCCAGTGAGTACGCCGACACGGTCCACTGCACCCGGCCCAGCCCGGCCTCCAAGTCCCGTGCGATGTCGGACAGGGCGACGTTCACGACGGTCACGTCCAGGGTCATCATCACGCCACCGGCGCTGACGAGGGCGAACGTCCATCGGGGGGTACGAGGGCGGGAAGACACCGCTGATCACCTCCTATTGAGGTCCAGGGGTCTGCCACCTGGACGCCGGTCCCGAAGCGGTCAGCCGACAACTCACGTCGAGTGGCCGAAAGTTGACCTTGTCTATTAGGTAAGCCTAACCTAATCTAACCCCGCTCGGACGTCCAGGCGTCCATGCGCACTGATCCAGACAGATATCGGAGCTGCTTGATGCCCATCCCCGCCGACCATCCCGTGCCCGCTCTGTCCGACGTGGCCCCCGATGCCTGGCGGGAGGCCAACCGTCGGCTTCTCGCCAAAGCGATAGGCGAGTGGTGTTTTGAGGACATGCTCAAGGCGGTCGAAACCGCTGACGGCGGTTACCGCGTCGACCTCGACAGCGGCACGACCTACGCGTTCGAGGCCGTACCCGGCGCTTTCGGCTGGCTGCGCGTCGAGCCGGGATCGATCACCCGTACCGCCACCAGCATGCCCGGCAACTCCATCGCCCAACCCGCCTGGGACGCCCAGCAGTTCCTCATGGAGGCGGCCTCGACGATCGGCAGCGACCCGTCGACCATCTCCACGTACTTCACGGAGCTCTCCGCCACGCTCGCGGTCGACGCCGCACGCATCACGCACGGCGGCGAAACCGTGGCGCAGATGCGCATGCTCGGCCACACGGAGCTGGAGTGCCGCATGACCGGGCACAACCTGCTCGTCGCGAACAAGGGACGCATCGGCTTCTCGGCCACCGACGTGCGCCAGTACGCCCCCGAGTCGGCGCAGGCCGTCAAGCTCCAGTGGGTGGCAGTCCACCGCGGCCTCGCCGAGTTCCGCGGGACTTCCGACCTCTCCGAACAGAACGTCCTCGCCGCGGAGTTGGACGAGGTGACCCGGGCCCGCTTCACCGCGGTCCTGCAGGAGGCCGGCGTCGACCCGGCCGCTTACGTGTGGATGCCGGTGCACCCCTGGCAGTGGGACCACGCCGTCCAGATCCTGCACGCCGCCGACGTCGCCCAGCGGCGCATCATCCCGCTGGGCGACAGCCCGGACGCCTACCTGCCGGGCCAGTCCATCCGCACGATGGCCAATGTCACCAGCCCCGACCGGTACGACGTCAAGCTCCCGCTGAAGATCCTCAACACCCTTGTCTGGCGGGGCATCCCGCCGCACTGCACCATGGGTGCGCCGGTGGTCACTCAGTGGCTGCGCGGGCTGGTGGAACGCGACCCGTTCCTCACCGACGAATGCCGGACCGTGTTCCTCGGCGAGGTCGCCTCGGTGACCGTGCGCCACCCCTACCTCTCCAAGCTCGAAGACGCCCCCTACCAGCACCTGGAGACCCTGGGCTGCATCTGGCGCGACTCGGTGTCGGCGCGCAAGGACCCGGACGAGAGGGTCCGCACCTTCGCCTCACTCCTGCACGTCGACAACGCCGGAGACGCGTTCGTCGCCGAGCTCGTCCGCGCCTCCGGCCTGGACCCGCAGGAGTGGCTGCGGCGCCTCTTCGACACGCTGCTCGTGCCGGTCCTGCACGTGCTGTACCGGTACGGGGTCACCTTCAACCCGCACGGCCAGAACACGCTGATCGGCTACGACGAGAACGACGTACCGGTCCGCCTGTACCTGAAGGACTTCGTCGACGACGTGTGCGTCTCCTTCACCGACGTGCCCGAGCGCGGCCCGGAACCGGACGGACACGACCACGTCCTGCCGCGCAAGCACCCCTCCATCATCAAGCAGCACGTCGTGGACCAGGTCTTCGTCGGCCACTTCCGCTACCTCGCGCCGCTCTGCGCCGACCAGCTGGGCGTACCGGAGAAGACGTTCTGGCAGCTCGTGCGGCAGACGATCCTCGACTTCCAGAAGCGCTTCCCCGAACTCGCCGAGCGGTTCACCGAATACGACCTGCTCACCCCCGAGATCCCGCGGTACGGCCTCAACCGCGACCGGATCGTGGTCACCCGCTACGGCGACCGGGCCCTGCGCCACGCGCTGTACCCGAACGGCACGCACCCCAACCCGCTCGCCGAAGGATGAGGAGTACAGGCCGTGACACCGCTGACCCGAGCACGAACCCTGCAGTCCGACTTCCCGCCCTCCCTGCTCGCCGGTTCCCCTGAGGGCCTGGCCGAGGTCCTCGCCACCCTCACCGAGGCGATCGACGCCGCGACCACCGCCCGCCGCCCGCACGGTCCCGTCCCGGCGGGCACCCCGGCCGAGGTGCTCGCCGCCGCCTCAGAGGCGCTGGGGCCGGCCGAGCTCCCCGCCGACGGGCTCGGCACCAAGGCCGCACTCCAACTGCTGGCCACCGTGCTGATCGAGCACGGCATCGACCTCTCCCACCCCCGGGCCGCCGCCCACCTGCAACCGCCGTCGCTGGCGGTCGCGGTCGCCGCGGACACCCTCGCGAGCGCCGGCAACGCATCACTGGACACCTACGACTCCGGCCCCTCCGCCATCGCCGTCGAACGCTGGCTCATCGGCGTACTCACCTCGCTGGCGGGACTGGGGGAGCGCGCCGACGGAGTCCTCACCCCCGGCGGCTCCCTGTCCAACCTGCTGGGCCTGCTGCTCGCCCGGGACGCCGCCGCCCACCGGCGTGGCATCAACGCCCGCGAGCACGGGGTGGCGGCACTGCCGGGGCCGGTGGTGTTCTGCTCGGAACTCGCCCACTTCTCCACCCACCGGGCCTGCGCCGCACTGGGACTCGGCGAGGCCGCCGTGCACCCGGTGCCGGTCGACGGCCGTCGCCGCATGCGGCCGGACGCGCTGGCCGCCGCTCTGGCCGCACTCGGCCCCGACCGGACGCCGATCGCGGTCGTCGCCACCGCCGGGACCACGGACTTCGGCTCCATCGATCCGCTCCCGCAGATCGCCGAGATCGCCGCGGGACACGGCCTGTGGATGCACGTCGACGCCGCCTACGGGTTCGGCGCGCTGTTCTCCGAGCGGCTGACAGGCCGGCTGGCGGGCCTGGAACTAGCCGACTCGATCACCCTCGACCTGCACAAGATCGGCTGGCAGCCCGCCGCCACCAGCGTGCTGCTGGTGTCCGACGCCACCGCCTTCACCTCGCTCGACCGCGAAGTCGCCTACCTCAACCCGGTCGACGACTCCGAAGCCGGATACGACGGCCTGCTCGGCCGCAGTCTGCAGACCACCCGCCGGCCCGACGCGGTGAAGGCCGCCGCCACCCTGCTGACGTACGGCCGCGCCGGCATGGGCCGCATGGTCGACGCCTGCCACGACCTCGCCCGCCACGCCGAAGACCGCATCCTCGCCGAGCCGGAGCTCGAACTGGTCTTCCCGGCCGAACTGACCACCGTGGTGTTCCGCTACCGCTGCCCGGACCCGTCGGTCTCCGACCACCTGAACGGCGCCCTGCGCCGACGGCTGCTGGAAACCGGCAGCGCGCTCATCGGCCGTACAGAGGTCCGCACGGCCGGACCGGGCTCGCCCCGGCAGGTGTGCCTGAAGTTCACCCTGCTCAACCCCACCGCCACCACCGCAGACATCGACGGCCTCGTGGACCTGGTCCTCGAAGCCGGCCGCACCTGTGAACGACTGATCGAGGAGGGCGCCGCATGAGCACCACCACCGCGGCTTCGACCCCCGTACGCACCGCCGCCGACCCGCTGCACGAGCTGGACGCACGAGGCGCCGCCGAACACGCCCACATCGAAGCGCTGCTCCGGTGCTGGCTCCAGGAGACCGGCACACCGGTCGCACCGGGCCCGCTCCGGGTCAAGCTGCCCACCGCCGGGCTGGCCCTGGTCACCGAGGTCACCCACTGCTCACCCACCGGCTGGCACCGCTTCGCCCCGGCCCGCCTGGAGGGCCCCGGGGGCCCGCTCGGCGCGGTCGCCGACCCCGTGACGGCAGTCGCACTGCTGTCCACCGAGGCAGCGGTACGCGGCGGCAGCCGCCCCGGTGGCGTCCCGGCCGGTGAGGTCGCCGATCTGGTGGAGCGCACCGCCGAGTCCGTACGCCGCGTCGCCACGTTCATCTCCGACCGCCGCTCGCACCCGCACCCGCCGGCCCAGGTGGACGGCTTCCTCGACGCCGAACAGGCGCTGTTGCTGGGCCATTTGAACCATCCCGCGCCCAAGAGCCGCGACGGCATCTCCGACAACGACGCCGCCGCGTTCTCCCCCGAACTGCGCGGCTCCTTCCGGCTGCACTGGTTCGCCGCCGACGAGTCGGTCGTTTCCCACGACGCGGTCGACGGAGCCCCGTCCCTCGCCGGGCGGGACACGGTGGCCCTCCTCGCCGACCTGGCCGGACACCGCCCGGACGACGGCCGGGTGCTGGTGCCCGCCCACCCCTGGCAGGCCCGCGACCTTCAGCACCGCCCCCGCATCAAGGCCCTGATCGCCTCCGGAGCGCTGGAACCGCTCGGCGAGCTGGGCCCCGAGTGGTGGCCCACGTCCAGCGTGCGCACCGTGTACCGGCCTGACGCCGACGTGATGCTGAAACTCTCCCTGGGCCTGCGGCTGACCAACTCCCGCCGCGAGTCCACCCGCACCGAGCTGCGCCGCGGCCTGGAGATCAACCGGCTCCTCGACGCCGGGTACGCGGAGAGCACCTTCAAGGCCCACCCCGGTTTCGCCATCACCCGCGACCCCGCCTGGCTCGCGGTGGACGAACCGGGGCGCCCGCAGGGACCGGACGTCACCGGCCTCGACGTCGCCGTACGGGAAGTGCCGCAGGGCATCGCCGACCTGCGCTGCCTCGTGGGCCTGGTGGCACCCCGCCCGGGCCTGGGCCGCAGCGCCCTCGGTGAACTGGTCGCCGGCCTCGGCACCGGAGCGGCCGAGCAGTGGACGGCCGACTACACCGACAAGGTGCTCGTCCCCATGCTGCACCTGTACGCCGCCACCGGCATCGGCCTGGAGGCCCACCAGCAGAACACCCTGGTCCGGCTGGACGCGCGGGGCCAGGTGACCGGCGGCACGTTCCGCGACAACCAGGGCTACTACCTCGCCACCTCGTACCTGCCCGGCCTGCTGAAGCGGCTCGGCGCCGACTCCTCCACGCTCGCCGTGGTCGACGACGCCCTCGTCGACGACCGCCTGTCCTACTACCTGCTGCGCAACCAGGCGCTCTCGGTCATCGGCTGCCTCGCCGTCGACGGCCTCGCCGACGAGCGCGAGCTGCTCGCCGTACTCACCGAGCGGCTGCGGGCGGCCCTCCCGGATCTCGCCGAAGCCGGTCCCGACGGCGACCGGCTGGCCCGACGCTGGCTGGAGGCCGACACCCTGCCGTGCAAGGGCAACCTGCTCACCCGGCTGCACGGAATCGACGAGGTCCTCGCCCCCCTGGACGCCCAGTCCGTGTACCTCGACGCCCCCAACCCGCTCCAGGAGGCCGCGGCATGACCTCAGTACATCAGGACGAAGACGTTTCGGCCGCCACCGTTCCCGGTCCGCCGCTGCCCCTGCTGAGCGGCCCCTGGTCGGCCCGGGTCGCGCAGGCTCAGGGCGCCGATCTGGAGCTGGTGCACGGCTGGATGCAGGCGCCGCACATCGATGCCTTCTGGCACCAGGCGTGGCCGCGCGAACGCTGGAACGAGGAGATCGCAGGGCACCTCGCGGGCGATGCGATCCTGCCCGTCCTGATCGAACTGGACGGAAGGCCGCTGGCGTACATCGAGGTGTACCGGGTGCTGCGGGACCGGCTCGCCGGGCACTACCGGCACGACCCTCACGACCTGGGCCTGCACATCGCCATCGGTGACGTCGGTCGCACCGGGCAGGGCCTGGGCCGGTCCCTGCTGCGCGCCCTCGCCGAAGGCCTGCTGGCCGCCGACCCCGCGTGTCCCCGGGTGGTCGCCGAGCCGGACGTGGCCAACGCGCCCTCGCTCAAGGCCTTCGCCGCCGCCGGATTCCGCCACGTCGGCGAGGTCACGTTCCCCGACAAGACCGCGGTCCTGCTGATCCATCCGCGCCGAGAGGAGGACATGCCCCGATGACCGCCGCCGCAAGTGAGCACGACGTGATCGCCATCGGCTGCGGCCCCTTCAACCTGGGCCTGGCCGCCCTGGCCTCGACCGTGGACGACCTCGACCTGGCCGTGCTGGAGGAGCGGCCCGAACTGACCTGGCACCGCGGCATGATGTTCGGCGACGCCTCGATGCAGGTGAACTTCCTCGCCGACCTGGTCACCCTGGTGGCGCCCGGTCACCCGCTCTCGTTCCTCACCTACCTCCACGAGATGGACCGGCTCTACACCTTCACCGTCCGGGAGAACTTCTTCCCCTCCCGCCGGGAGTACGAGGACTATCTGCGCTGGGCGGCGGCGAAGCTGCCCTCGGTCCGGTTCTCGCACCGCGTCGAGGAGGTCCACTGGGACGCCGCGGCGCAGCGCTTCACCGTGGACGTGGTACGGGGCGACGGCGCCCGGCTGCGGATGCTCGCCCGCAACCTCGTCCTGGGCATCGGCACCGCGCCGTACGTCCCGGACGCCCTGGCCGGTCTCCCCGCGGACAAGCTGCTGCACACCGGCGACTACCTGTACCGGGCCGCTGACGTGGCGGGCGCGGGCAAGGTCACGGTGGTCGGCTCCGGACAGTCCGGCGCCGAGGTCGCCGTCGACCTGCTGAACCGCAACGTCGAGGGCGGCCCGGCGGTGAGCTGGCTGACCCGCACGGCGTCCTTCGCGCCGCTCGACTACACCAAAATGGTGCTGGAGATGACCACTCCGGCGTACATGCAGTACTTCCACACCCTGCCGGAGGACGTACGGGACCGGCTGGTCGGCGAGCAGTGGCAGTTTTACAAGGGCATCTCCACCGACACCCTGGAGGAGGTGCACGAACTGCTCTACCGCCGTCAGCTGGAGCACGGACTGGCCGACGTGGAACTGCGTTTCGGCATCACCGTCGAATCCGCGGTGGTGGATCCGGAGTCGGGGCGGGCCGTACTGACCTGCCGGCACCGCGACACCGGTCAGAGCTTCGAGCACACCACCGACCTCGTCGTGGCCGCCACCGGCTACCGCAACCGGACGCCCGCGTTCCTTGGCCCGGTGGAGGATCTGCTGCTGCGGGACGGACGAGGCCGCCACCGGGTGCGTCTGGACCACTCCATCGAGCTCGCCGAAGGCATCACCGGCCGTGTCTTCGTGGCCAACGCCGAGGTCCACTCCCACGGCGTCTCCGCACCGAACCTGGACATCGGCGCGGTACGCAACGCCACGATCCTCAACGCGATCACCGGCCGCGAGACCTACCGGCTGCCGAAGCGCAGCGCGTTCACGAGCTTCGACGCCCCCGGACGGGCCCGGTAAGAGGGCGAGCCGCACGGTGGAGCACTCCGCCGTGCGGCTCGTGCGCGACGGCCGCAGAATGCTTTTTTCATCATCCTGAGTGATCTGTGTTGTCCCTGTGGGCTGACGTGAAGCGCGCGGAGTGCCACGATGATCCGTGCTTCAACAGTGTCGGGTCCGTACGCGGCGAGCGCGTCGGCGGCTTCGCGTCCCGGCAGCCCTACGCCACGAAAGGGCGGACACCACATGAGCGTGACACCATTCGTATCGTCCTTAAGCGGCGGTCGAAGCGCGATCGAGGACGACGTGGTGCGGCGCTACTACAGCCGCAAGACGCAGGACATCGTCCACAAGTACGGGCCGGGCCCGCGCGTGCACTTTCACGTGGGGCTGTTCGCGGAGGGGTCCCATCCGCACACCACCGTGTCCCAGGACACGCTCAAGCGGCGCATAGTCGACGCGCAGGAGACGATAGTCGAACACGCGGCCCGTTCCTGGGGTGCGTACGAGAAACCGCCCCGCCGACTGCTGGACATCGGCTGCGGCCTGGGCGGCGCCTCCCTGTACTGGGCGCAGGAGCACGGCGCTCGCGTCACCGGCCTCACCCTCGCGGCGGAACACGTGCCGGTCATCGAGCGCTTCGCGCGACAGGCCGGGGTCGGCGGACGTGTCACCCCCGTGCTGGGAGACGTACACGACCTCGACGCCACGCGCGCGTACGACGCCGCCTACGCCAACGAGAGCAGCGGCTACACCGACCGGACCCGGCTCTTCGAGGTCGTCGCCAAGGCGCTGAAGCCCGGCGGGTGGTTCGGGATCCAGGAACACTTCGTGTGCCGGCCCGAGGTGGGCCCATCCATCGACGACTACTACCGCACGCGGCTGGGGACGCGGGAGGAATACCTGGCGGCGGCCGAAGCGGCCGGTTTCGAGCTGGAGCAGGACGAGGACGTCACCGACCGGGTGGCGGAGTTCTGGGTGCAGTCCATGGCGTGGAACACCGCCGAACTCGACCGCCTCCAGGCGGGCGGAGCACCGGCGGCCTGGACCCGTGAGCGGCTGGGGGAGTCGACGATCGTGCACAGCAAGCTCTTCCGGATCTGGCGCGACCACGCGATGGAGACACGGCTGCTGCGCTTCCGGATCGGGGGCTGACCGATGACCGCGACGGAGCGCCCCTCACGCCTCGGCGGGGAACTGCCCCCCTTCTACTGCCCCCTGGACCGCGACCTCGTACACCCCGAGGCGAAGGAGGTGGAAGCCCGGGCGGTCGAGTGGCTGGACGCGTTCGGCCTCTACCCCGATCCGGTCGAACGCGCGTGGGGCCTGGCCACCCACAGCGCCGACTTCTCCTGCCGCATCATCCCCCGGGGAGAGGTGGAACCCCTGCTGCTGTTCACCGAGTGGAACTACTGGGCCAACGCCGTCGACGACTGGCAGGACTCGGGGTCCGGTGACGTGCGGACGGCCGCCATCGCCGAACACGGTGTACGGCTGCTGCGGACCATCGAGAACCCCGGCGCGGCCGTGCTGCCGGACGGCCCCATGACACGCGCGCTGGCCGACCTCGTGCGCCGCACTCACGCCCTGCTGACCCCCTTCGAGCTGCGCAGGTTCATCGAGGGGACGCGGGACTGGCTGCTCGGGGCGGCCTGGCAGGCGGCCCAGGCCGAGCGCGGGACCATGCCGGGGCTGAACGACTTCGCCGCCATGGGACCGCTGGCGAACGGCACCCGCTTCTCCCTGACCTGGTCCGACGTCGCGCGTGGGGTCCGGTTGCCGGCGGACGTGCTCTACGCGCCCGCTCTGCAGGCCTTGACCGACGCGGCGGGCTTCGTCGTCAGCGCCGACAACGACCTGTTCTCGTACGACAAGGACGATCACCTGGAGCCGTGGGAGGTGAATCTCGTCAACGTGATCGCCCACCAGGAGAAGTGCCCGCCCGCCGAAGCGGTTCGGCTCGCGGTGGCCCTGCGGGACCGGGTGATGGCCTTGTTCCTCAGACTGCGGGAGCAGCTGGCGGCAGAGGCGGACGCACACCTGGCCCGCCGTCTGGAGGCGATGGGCCACTACGTCGCGGGCTGCATCGCCTGGCAGAGCCGGGCACCTCGGTATGCCAGTCCGCGCAACCGCCACGAACTGCCCCTGCCGGGAGCGGGGTTCGCGATCCGGTACACCGATACGCCCAGCGACGCCGGGACGGAGCCGCCGGCGCTGCCGGCACTCGCCGGATGGTGGCGACAGGTGCGCACCTGAGCGACCCACCCGCGGGGGGGCCGGCGCGGCCCCCCGGGGCCCCCCCCCCGGGGGGGCGCG
>NZ_JBEXNN010000052.1:0-22479 GCF_040611115.1 Streptomyces sp. NPDC003038 | reverse complement strand
CACGGACGCGGGGCTCGCCCCCGCTCACAAGGCGGCGATCGAGGCCGCCGGTACGGAAGTTGCGCTCGTATGATCCTCACCGTCACCCCCAACCCTTCCCTCGACCGGACCTACGAGGTCCCCTCGCTGGACCGCGGCGAGGTGCTGCGCGCCACCGGCGACCGGGTCGACCCGGGGGGCAAGGGCGTCAACGTCTCCCGCGCGGTGGCCGCCGCGGGTGTCCGTACGACGGCGGTCCTCCCGCTGGGCGGCGCACCGGGCGCACTGCTCGCCGAACTCCTGGGCGCACAGGGCGTGGACGTCACCGCGGTCTCGATCTCCGGACAGACCCGCTCGAACATCTCGCTCGCCGAGCCCGACGGAACCCTGACCAAGATCAACGCCTCCGGGCCGGAGATCTCGCCGCAAGAATCCGCGCTCCTCCTGGAGACGGTCCGTACCTGCTCCGGCGCCGCCGCCTGGATCGCCTGCTGCGGCAGCCTCCCGCGCGGCCTCGGGCCCGAGTGGTACGCCGACCTGGTGGCCCGCGCCCACGCGGCCGGTGCCCGGATCGCCCTGGACACCTCCGGCCCGGCCCTGCTGGCGGCGCTGTCGGCCAGGCCGGACGTGATCAAGCCGAACGCGTCCGAACTCGCCGCGGCCGTAGGGCGCCCGCTGTCCATCCTGGCCGACGTGGTCAAAGCCGCGGAGGAGCTCCGGTCGCTCGGCGCGGGCGCGGTACTGGCCTCCCTGGGCCGCGACGGCCAGCTGCTGGTCTCCGCCGAGGGCACCTACTACGGCACCGCGCCGGTCGAAGCGGTCCGCAGCGACGTCGGGGCGGGCGATGCCTCCCTGGCCGGATTCCTGATCGCCGGAGGCACCGGCCCCCGGGCCCTGGCCTCGGCCCTGGCCCACGGCGCGGCCGCGGTCCAGCTGCCAGGCAGCGCCATGCCGACGCCCGCCGACCTGCGCCCCGACGCGGTCCACGTCGTCCAGGACATGCCCCTGGACCGTCCCCTGTCCGAACCCGCCGCGGTCTGAAGCGCGCGAAGGAGCCCGCGATGAGCGAGATGATCACTGCCGAACTGGTCGCCCTCGACCTGTCCGCCGACTCGAAGGAAGCGGCGGCGCGTGCGCTGGCGCAGCGGATGCTGTCACTGGGCCGGGTCACGGACCTCGACGGCTTCCTGGCGGACGTGGCGGCGCGGGAGGCCCAGATGCCGACAGGGCTGGAGGGCGGCATAGGCATCCCGCACTGCCGCTCCGTCCATGTCACGGCCCCGACGCTGGCCTTCGGCCGCGCCCCGGCCGGCATCGACTTCGGCGCCCCGGACGGTCCGGCCGACCTGATCTTCCTGATCGCGGCCCCGGCGGGTGCGGACGACGCCCACCTGTCCATCCTGTCCTCGCTGGCCCGCCGCCTGATGCGCCCGGACTTCGTGGCGGCCCTCCGGGCGGCGGCCACCCCGGCGGAGGCCGCCGGCCTGCTCTCGCCCGTCCCCGCCACTTCGGGTCCGGCAACCGCTGCGGCGCCCGGCCCCGCGCCCGGCCCCGCGCCGGGCCCGGCATCCGATCCCGCCTCCGGCCCCGGAGCCGCTGAGCGGGGCTCGTCCCCCATCCCGCCCCTTCCGGCAGTACCGATGGGCGGCTCCGCCGCGTCAGGGGCCGCGCCCCGGACCCCCTCTGGGGAGGGCGAGCCCGCCGGGCCCTTCAAGGTCGTCGCCGTCACTTCGTGCCCCACCGGGATCGCGCACACTTACATGGCCGCCGAGGCGCTCCGACAGGCTGCCGCCCGGGCCGGGATCGAGCTCAGCGTCGAGACGCAGGGCTCCGCAGGGTTCACCCGGCTGGCCGCAGAGGACATCGCCACGGCCGACGCCGTCGTCTTCGCCCATGACGTCCCCGTACGCGACCGGGCCCGCTTCGCCGGGAAGCCGACCGTCGACGTCGGCGTCAAGGCGGGCATCAACCGGCCCGCCGAACTCCTGTCCGAGGCCCGGGACAAGGCCGCCCGCGGCGAGGTGGAGTCGCACGCTCCCACCCCCGTCGAGCAGTCCGGACAGGACACCGACGGCTATGGGGCCAAGCTCCGCACCTGGCTCATGTCCGGCGTCAGCTACATGGTCCCCTTCGTCGCCGCAGGCGGTCTGCTCATCGCCCTCGCCTTCGCCATCGGCGGGTACGAGATCAACACCGCGCCCTCCGTCGCGGAACACTTCGTCTGGACGGAGGCGGCCAGCTGGGCCGCGCTCCTCTTCCAGACCGGCGGCCTCGCCTTCGGCTTCCTCGTCCCGGTCCTCGCCGGCTACATCGCCTACGGCATGGCCGACCGGCCCGGCCTCGTCCCGGGCTTCGTCGGCGGCGCCGTCGCCCTGACCATCGACGCCGGCTTCCTCGGCGGCCTGATCGCCGGCCTCATCGCGGGCGGCACGGTCCTCGCCGTCCAGCGGCTGAAGATCCCGTCCGCCCTGCGCGGGATCATGCCCGTGGTCGTGCTGCCGCTCATCGGCTCGGCCGTCACCGCGTTCCTGATGTTCCTGGTCGTCGGCAAGCCCGTCGCCTCGCTCCAGCAGGCCCTCACCGACTGGCTGTCCGGCCTCTCCGGCGCCAACGCGATCATCCTCGGCGTGATCCTCGGCATGATGATGTGCTTCGACCTCGGCGGCCCCCTCAACAAGGTCGCGTACGCCTTCGCCATCGGCGGTCTCGCCACCCCCAACGAAGGCAGCCTGAAGGTGATGGCCGCCGTGATGGCCGCCGGTATGGTGCCGCCGCTCGCGATGGCGCTGGCCACCACCCTGCGCGGCCGGCTCTTCTCCAAGGCCGAGCGGGAGAACGGCAAGGCCGCGTGGTTCCTCGGCGCCTCCTTCATCAGCGAGGGCGCCATCCCGTTCGCCGCGGCCGACCCGGTGCGGGTGATCCCCGCGGCCATGGCCGGTGGTGCGGTCACCGGGGCGCTGTCGATGGCCTTCGAGTGCACCTTGCGGGCACCGCACGGCGGCATCTTCGTGATCCCGCTGATCGGCAACCCGCTGCTCTACCTGATCGCCATCGCCGCCGGTACGGCGACCACCGCCGGCCTGGTCGTCCTGCTCAAGGGGATGCGCCGGGCCGGGGAGCCGGCCCGGGCCGCGTCAGCCGGGGCAGTCGAGCAGCCCGAGGTCGCCGCAGCGGTCTGACCCCGGGCCGGACCGCTCCGGCAACGACGTCACCGCACCCGCGTGCGGAGCTCCATGGCTCCGCGCGCGGCTGCCTCGCTCTCGTACACCTCGCACATGTGGCGCCCGTCGGGCGTCGCCGTGTGCTCGACCTCCCACAGGCTGACCTCGGTCCCGTCCAGCAGTACGAAGCCGTGCTCGTACAGACTGAAGCCGACGTCCCGGCCGTCCGTCAGGCAGTGCCGCCCGCCGCCGAACGCCTGGGTGATCCGGTGCGCGTACGCCGACCGCAGCAGCTCCGCCACCCGCTCGTCGGGCCGGTCCGCGTTCTCCGCGCGGCGCAGCACCCGCCGGGCGTGGTCGGCGGACTGCTCCACCGTGTACTCCCGGTGCCGCCGCGCCGGCGCCGAGGCCGCGAAGAACTCGCTCAACGCCGCCCCCTCATGCTCCGGCTCCCCATCGCCCGGCAGCGGCGCCGGGTCCATGACCGCCTCGGCCGGCGTCTCACCGAACAGCCGGGCGACGGCCAGGCAGGTCTCGGCCTTGCTCGCGAAGATCTCGTGCCGGACGGTCCGGTCGCCCTCCTGCCGGTACACCAGCTCCCACAGCGACACCGAACCGCCGTCGGCCAGCAGGAAGGTGTGCTGGTGGGTATCCCGCCAGAGGCCCGTCGCCGGACTGTGGTGGGTGATGTACAGGGAAGAGCTGTGAGCGAGCGCCGTGCCGAGGCGCTCGACCAACCGGTCGGGCAGGTCGAAGGAGTTGAGGGCGCGGCCCAGGAGTCGGTCGAGGTGCGCCTCGGTTGTCTCGTACGGATCGCTCAAGGTGGGTCTCCAGGCCGTCGCAGCTTGTCACTTCGCGGAAGCTCAACGTAGCCCCTGGCCCTGACATCACGTCCGGGGTTCGGTAAAACGTCCGGGAAGCTTCTCCGGTTCCCGCCACCCCTTCAGGTCAACTTGCCTACGGATGCGCATGGTTAGGCCCGGTCTGTGGTGGAGGGCGGGACTATGGGCCGCATGGCAACGAATACAGTGGGCGTTCCCCGCCAGCAGGGGAAGCCCCGCACTCGACACGAGGACGAACAGGGCGCCGCCCCCCGGGGGCCGGCCTGGCTGCTGCTGCTCACCGGCGTGGCCGGGGTGCTGGCCTCCTGGGTGATCACCCTCGACAAGTTCCTCCTGCTGGAGGACCCGGACTTCAAGCCGGCCTGCAGCCTCAACCCCGTGGTCTCCTGCGGCAGCGTGATGAAGAGCGACCAGGCGGCGGCCTTCGGCTTCCCCAACCCCATGCTGGGGCTGGTCGCGTACGCCGTCGTGGTGTGCGTCGGCGCGGGTCTGCTGGCCGGCGCCCGCTACCGCGGCTGGTTCTGGCTCGGCCTGAACGCGGGCACCGTCTTCGGCGTCGGCTTCTGCTCCTGGCTGATGGTCCAGTCGCTCTACGAGATCAACGCGCTCTGCCTGTGGTGCTGCCTGGCCTGGGTGGCGACCCTGCTGATGTTCTGGGCGGTCACCGCGCACAACGTCCGTACGGGCGCCCTCCCCGCGCCCGGCCCCGTACGCGATTTCTTCACCGAGTTCGGCTGGGCCCCGCCCGCCCTGCACATCGGCGTGATCGGCATGCTGATCCTCACCCGGTGGTGGGACTTCTGGACCGGCTGACGGCGGCGGAGCACATGCGAGGGCCCCGGCAGCTGGACGCTGCCGGGGCCCTGGTCACATCACCTCACGGGCGTCAGGGGCCCGGACGGTCGTACGGAGCGGAATTCAGCTGCCGACGGAGGCGTTGCCCGACAGGATCGGGATGTTGCTGAGGATGTGCGAGAGCGGCTCGTCACCCTTGGCCTGGGTGGAGTTCTCGGTGCACTGCTGGTGCTGCGGGTTGGACAGGACGTTGATGTCCTGGATGCCGACGTTGACCAGGGCGACGAGCGACTGGACGTTGACCTTCGAGGGCAGGCCGACGCAGGGCTTGTTCAGGGTGCCCTGGACGAGGCCGAGCTGGGGGCTCATGGCGCCGTGGGTCGTCTGGTTGCCGTAGACCTGCGAGGCGCCGTTGCCGTTGACGGTGTTGATCCCGTTGTCGTTGCCGATGGCCATGGCCGGAGCCGCGGCAGCAGCGCCCGCGCCGACCGCAACGGCGGTGACCGCGGCAGCGGTCATGAACTTCTTGAACATCTTGATCCTTTTGTCGCACGAGTGCCCGCTAGTGGAGCGCCCTGATCAACTGCCCGGACAGGGGGTTGGTTCTGCTGCTTCACTCAAACGGCCTGCGGGGGGTGAGGTTTTCCCCGTGCAGGTGAGCCGCCTCCGGACGCGTGCGCGAAGCCCGTACGGAGCCCTCGGTCGCAGGCGGTCCGGTTGCGGTCCGTGCGAGGTGTTCGCACGGTGGGTAATGAAGCGGATCGCTCGGGTCCGTTTCTATGTGCCACCACCCAGAAGGAAGATCCATGCACCGCACGAAGCCGTCCCGCGCCCGCCTCTTTGTCCCGTCGGTCCTCGCCGCCGTCATACTGTCCGGCGCGGCAGCCCCTGCGGGCGCCGCGGACGGCGGGAGCGCAGGCGCCCTCACGGAACGGATGGCGGCCGTCCAGCAGCAGATCGAGAAGGTCGAGCAGCGCGCGGCGGCCGGTCCGATCGAGGATCTCTTCGCGAGCCTCACCCAGACCCTGGAGAGTCTCCTCAAGTCGATCCAGGGCCTGCTGCCCGCAGGTGTGACGCTGCCCCCGATCCAGATGCCCAAGCTCCCGGAGCTGCCGGCCGTCCCCGGTGTCCCCCAGCTGCCGGTGGTGGAGGTCCCGAAGCTGCCCGTCACCACCCCGGTGGTCCCGCCGGTCGTCACGGTGCCGGAGCTGCCCGCGAACCCGGTCACACCGCCGGTGGTGACCCTGCCGGCGATCCCCAAGGTGCCCGACATCCCTTAGAACGGAAGTCGCACGCGCTGACGACCGTTGAGCTGATCAGGTCTGATCGCGCGCGGAACCGTGTCGTCTGGGCGGGTGGACCGTTTCGCTCGGTGTGAGCCCCGGCATAGGGGCAGAACATCGAACAGAAGGTGCACTTCCCATGAACTCTGCCAAGAAGGCCGCCCTGGTCCTGGCCACCGCCGGTCTCGCTGCGGCCGGTGCCGCCGGCTCCGCCGTCGCCGACGCTACGGCCGAGGCCGCGGCCGTGGGTTCCCCCGGTGTCCTCTCGGGCAACCTGGGCCAGGTCCCGGTCCACATCCCGGTCAACGTCTGCGGCAACTCCGTGAACGTGATCGGCGCGCTGAACCCCGCGTTCGGCAACGTCTGCGTCAACGACTGACCTCAGTCGCCACATGTGACTGTGGGCGCCACCGGCCTCGCCGGTGGCGCCCACAGTCATGTCGGCGTGCGTGGGACCCGTACGGCTCAGTTCCCGCCGTTGAGCTTTACGCCACCGAGCATCGGGTTCGCCTGGGTGGCGCCGTTCGCCAGGCTGAGAACCTCGCCGGGCACGTTGTTGCGGAACTTGTTGACGCGCTGTGCCGTACCCACGACCTTGTTGACGGTGTCACCCTGCTCGGCCAGGGCGTTGCCGACGGTCTGCGGGAGCCCCTCCGAGATCGGGCCGGCGGCGTTCAGGGTCTCCGTCACCCCGCTGGTCAGGCTCATGGGCGGCATCGGGACCGGCGCCTCGGCGGCGAAGGCGGGAGC
Source organism: Streptomyces sp. NPDC003038 (assembly GCF_040611115.1). Lineage (NCBI taxonomy): Bacteria > Bacillati > Actinomycetota > Actinomycetes > Kitasatosporales > Streptomycetaceae > Streptomyces > Streptomyces sp. NPDC003038. Next base: position 15,669 of record NZ_JBEXNN010000052.1, on the reverse strand, counting down.
GGAGGCGCCGAGGGCGGCTACGGAGCCGGCGACGACAGCGGCGACCTTCGTGAGCTTCATTATCGCATTCCTTTTCCAGCGGCGACCGTCGCGCCGCTTTCGCCCTGGGTAACGACTGCCCGCCGCTGCGGAAACGCGGTCGGCAGGGGGACAATGAAGCGGCCGGAGAATCCGACAAGCGATTCTCCGGCCGGTATTTCTTCTGATGACGCTATTGCCCTCAGGCGATACGGGAGCGCCGGTACAAAATGGCGCCGCCCAGGATCAGGGCCGACGCGAGAGCCGCCGCGGCCGCGGGCTGACCCGCGCCGGTCTCGGCCAGCATCGGCGCGGTCACCCGCTCCGGTGCGGGGTCCTGCGCGGGGGCGGGCAGTGGCGCCGACGCGGGTGCGGGAGCCGGTGCGGCCGCCGGGGGCAGGGGTACGGGGGTGTCGCCGGCGGGGGCGGCCGGCGGCTGGTCCGCCGGACGTACGGCCTCCGGAGCCGGCCGCTCTACGGGCTGACTCCCGTGCGGCGGCCGGGGCGCGGGCTCCTCCTCCGCGACCGGCGCGGGAGCCGGTACCTGCGGTGCGGGGGCCGGGAGAGGGCGCGGCGCTTCCTCGACCGGTGCCGGGGCCGGCTCCGGGGCGGGGAGGGGCCGCGGCGCCTCCTCGACCGGTGCCGGGGCGGGCACAGGGGCGGGGAGCGGCCGCGGTGCCTCCTCGACCGGGGGTGCCGGCGCAGGCTCGGGCTCGGGCGCCGGAAGCGGTGCCGGCTCGGGCTCGGGCGCCGGAAGCGGCTCGGGCCCCGGGTGCTCCGCCGCGGGCGGCGCGTGGTGCCGGGGAGGGGGCGGGGTGGATTCGGGGTGGTCGTCGCACTCCTCCTCGCCCGGGTGGTCGTGTCCGCCCCGGTGAGGCGGCGCCTCCTGCTCGGGTGCCGCGTGCTGCGGCGCCGCGTGCCGGGGTGCGGCGTGCTTCGGCGACCTGTGCTGCGCGGTCTCGTGGCGGGGTTCTTCCTGGGGTCGCTCCGGCATCGCGTGCCGCGGCCCGCGCTCGCCGAGATAGCGCTCGAGCGCCTCGGCGTGCTCGGGGCTGAGGTGGCGCTCGTAATCGTGGTGGCCGTCCGAGCCGGTGGTGGTGACGCAGGTGTTCCCCATCGAGGGGTTGAGCGCCGCACCGCCGTCCACGCTGTTGCCGCACACGTTCGGGGCGAAGGTGATCGGTACCGAGATGCTGTTGCCGGACAGCACACCGGGTGAATGCGAGGCCTCGGCCGTCGCTCCGGGGTGCGCGTAGGCCGCACCGGTCGCGATCGACAGGAGGCTCGAGGCGGCCGCCGCCGTGAGCATCCCCTTGCCCAGTACCTGTCGCATGGGTCCTTCCCTGTCTACCGGCGCTGCGGCCGGTGCTGAATCGAAGGCGGCCTCGGAGTGCACCGCCGTGCACTCCGAGGCCACCCCGAGGAGGTTCGCCCTCGCGGGCGCAGTCGCTTCGTCAGTCGTTGATGCAGACGTTGCCGAACGTCGGGTTCAGCAGCGCGATCACGTTGACGGTGTTGCCGCAGACGTTGATCGGGACGTGCACCGGAACCTGGAGGAGGTTGCCGGACAGGACGCCCGGGGAACCCACGGCCGCGGCCTCGGCCGTAGCGTCGGCCATGGCGGGGGAGGCGGCACCGGCGGCCATCAGAGCGCCGGCGGCCAGCACCACTGCCTTCTTGTACTTCATTTGATTTCGATCCTTCCCGCAGAGGCGTATCCACTGCAGAATTGATAACGAGCGGCTCCGGGGAAAGAAACCGCATGTTTCCGGTGGCTTTTCGATAATTCACCCCGATGCCCGGACGGAATTCGGGCGCCAGGTGGATTCAGGTCGGTATGCGTGAGGGCCGACCGGCCGGCAGGTCGAGGAGCCGTACGCGGCGAGGCCGCCGCGACCCGAAGGTGCGGCGGCCTCGCTGGCGCGGCTTCGGTCAGCTGCCGGAGGAGGCGTTGCCCGAGAGGATCGGGATGTTGTCCAGGATGTGCGAGAGGGCCTCGTCGCCCTTGGCCTGGGTGGAGTTCTCGGTGCACTGCTGGGTCTGCGGGCTGGACAGGACGTTGATGTCCTGGATGCCGACGTTGACCAGGGCGAGGATGGACTGCACGTTGGCCTTGGCGGGCAGGGCGATGCAGGGCTTGTTGAAGGAGCCCTGGATCAGCGCCATCTGCGGGCTCATGTGGCCGTAGGTGGCCTGGTTGCCGTAGATCTGCGAGGCGCCGTTGCCGTTCACGGTGTTGACGCCATTGTCGTTTCCGATGGCCATCGCCTGCGGCGCCATGGCGGCACCCATGCCCACGGCCGAGGCCGCGACCGCTGCCGTGGCCATCATCTTCTTGATCATTGTCGTCCCTTTTTTGCGGTATTGCCCGGTACCGGATCACTCGGATCAACGGCCCGGCCCTGGTCCGGGTTGCGTGGCTTCACCCGGATGCCGCCGTTTCGGCTCGCACGGTTGACGTTCAGGTGTTCACGCGGGAGTGGTCGAGCCGGGTTCGTCACGGGCGGCTCGAACGGCGGTGCTGGATTAACGACTCGCCCGCCATGAAGATGCGCGCTATCGCCCAAAAGGCCGTACAGGCGAGTCCGACGTGATTTCCGGCCTGATTTCTGACAAAGTTCACTCCTGTTTTGTTTCCCTTGATCGAAAATGAGACAGGGTCATGGATTCCTCCCCGGATGGCGTACGCACAGCGTTATCGGGGGGCGATCGCGGGGGGTAATGATGGTGCGAATTCTGAGTTCTCGACATTCGAACACCGCTCATTCATGCGATAACCCGAACATATGAATGACCTCGGATGTGACGCGGCCGGATCTGACTCCCGCGCTGTCCAGAAGGCCCCGCGGCCTGCAGTCCAGGTCCACGGGCGAAACCAGGGCCATTTCCTCGGTGTGCTCTTCGTTCGCACAGACGCGCGCCGCTGAACGTAGGAGACCACTCCGCGTGCCGACACCACCTTTGACCGCACCGTCCTCAGCCGCCCGGCCCATGACCGTCCTCCATCTCGTCCAGCCCGTCGAAGGCGGTGTCGCCCGGGTCGTCGTCGACCTCGTCCGCGCACAGTCGGCCGCCGGTCTCCGCACCGTCGTCGGCTGTCCGCGCGGCGGACCGCTCGCCGACGCCGCCCGGGCAGCCGGAGCCGAGGTGCTCACCTGGCGTGCCGGGCGGGCTCCGGGCCCGGGGCTGCCCGCCGAGGTGATCGGCGCCGCGCGGCTGATGCGCCGGGTCCGGCCCGACCTCCTGCACGCCCACAGCGCCAAGGCCGGGCTGGCAGGGCGACTCGCCGTGCGCGGAACCGTGCCCACCGTCTTCCAGCCGCACGCCTGGTCCTTCGACGCCGTCGGCGGAGCCACCGCCGCGCTCGCCCTGCGCTGGGAGAGGTACGGGGCCCGCTGGGCCGACCGGGTGCTCTGCGTCAGCGAGGCCGAACGCCGCGCGGGTGAATCCGAGGGCATCACCGCCCCCTGGTCGGTGATCCGCAACGGCGTGGACCTGGGATACTTCCGCCCCGGCGGACCCGACCGCGACCACGACAGGGCCCGGGCGCGCGCCGAACTTCCGCTGCCCGCCGCCTTCCGGGGCGACGGCCCGCTCGCCGTCTGCGTCGGCCGGCTCTGCCGGCAGAAGGGGCAGGACGTCCTGCTGCGGGCCTGGCCGGAACTGCTGGGCACCGTACCCGGAGCCCGCCTCGCCCTCGTCGGCGACGGCCCCGACGCCGAACGGCTGCGGCGCGCGGCCCCGCCCGGAGTGCTCTTCGCGGGCGCCGCCCGTGACATCCGACCGTGGCTTCGAGCCGCCGATCTCGTTGTACTTCCGTCGCGGTGGGAAGGCATGGCGCTCGCGCCGCTCGAAGCCATGGCCTGTGGCCGCCCGGTCCTGGTCTCCGACGTCAACGGGGCCCGGGAAAGCCTGCCGCGCGGCCAAGGCCGGCTGTGCCTGGTGCCGCCGGAGGACCCGACGGCGCTGGCCAAGGCCCTGGGGCGGCTGCTCGCCCAACCGCGACTGCTCGCCGAACTCGGCGAGCAGGCCAGGCAGCACGCCCGGACCGACTTCGACGTGCGGCGGACCACGGACGCGGTCACCGGCCTGTACCACGAACTGCTGGGCCGGCCCCGGCCCTTGACCCAGGAGCGCATCACCCGATGACGATGGACAGCGCAGCCGCCCGGCACACAGGGCAGGGCGGTACGGGGCCCGTCGGCGGCAGCGCCTTCGCGCCCGCGTCACCCGCGGAAGCCCGCCGTTCCGCGACCGCCATCCACCCGCCGCGCCGGCCCCGCGCCGAGCAGGCGCGGAGCGCCGTACGGCCCCAGCGGGTCCGCCGCCGGGACGGGGTGCTGCCGCTGCTGACCGCCGACGCGCTGGCCGTCGTACTCACCACGGCGGTCCTTTCCGGACCGGCGCTGGGGCCCGAGGCGGCGGTGCCGGCTGCCGTCCTGCTCGCCGCGCTGCACGCGCAGGCCGGACTGTACCGGCCGCGGCTCGCGCCCTCCGCACTGCGCGAACTACCCGCTCTGGCCGGGCGGTCCGCCGTCGTGTGGTGCGGGGCCGCCGCCGTCCTGGCCGCCGTCGGCCCGAGCCACGTCCTGGGCTGGAGCGTGCTGTTCAGCGCCGTCTGCCTGCAGGCCGTACTGGCGTGCGCGGGACGCGGGTTCGTCAACCAGCTCCACCGTCGCGCAGCCGTCCGCAGGCCGGCCTCCGCCCTGGTGGTCGGGCCCGGGAACGGGGCGGGCGCGGTGGCCTCCGCCCTGCACGGGCGCCCCGAGTACGGGCTGCGCCCCGTCGGGCTCGCCGACACCGCGGTCGTCGGCGGCGGCGAGGCCCCGACGACCCGGTCCGGCGCCCTGCCGGTCCTCGCCACCCACGAGGACATCCGGCGCGCGGTCATCCAAAACTCGGTCCGGCACGCGGTGTTCACCCGCCCGCCGGAGGCCGACGAGCGCACCGCCTCCCTGGTCCGCCTCTTCCACGACCACGGCTGCCGGCTCTGGCTCGCCGACCCGGCCGGCACCGCCAAGGTCACCGGGATGCGGGTGACCCACCCCGCCGACCAGCTGTGGGGGTACGCCGTACAGCCGCTGCTGCCACGCCCGGCGCGGCCGCTGGCGCGCTGGGCCAAGCGGGTCATCGACGCCGTGCTCGCCCTGGTGGCGTTGATCGCCGCCGCGCCCGTGATGGCCGCCTGCGCGCTGGCCGTACGGGTCTGCGACGGGCCGGGGGTGATCTTCCGGCAGGAGCGGGTCGGGCTGTACGGGCGCCCCTTCACGCTGCTGAAGTTCCGTACCCTGCGCGCCGACGAGCACGAGTCCGCCACCCGGTGGACGGTCGCGGGCGACCGCGGGATGAGCCCCGTCGGCTCCTTCCTCCGCAAGTCCTCGCTGGACGAGCTGCCGCAGCTGTGGAACGTCGTCCGGGGTGACATGAGCCTGGTCGGACCGCGCCCCGAACGGCCCTTCTTCGTCGCCAAGTTCAGCACCGTCCACCCCGGCTACGAGGCCCGTCACCGGATGCCCGTCGGCATCACCGGCCTCGCCCAGATCAACGGCCTGCGCGGGGACACCTCCATCGAGGACCGGGCCCGCTTCGACAACCACTACATCGACACCTGGTCGCTGTGGCAGGACCTGTGGATCCTCGCCCGCACCGCGGCCTCCTTCTTCCGCTTCCGGCTGGGGGGCAGTTGATGAGCCGTGCGGTGTCCCTGGCCGGCGTACGGTCCGATGTGCCGGACCTGCTGCGCCGGCACTGGCCGCTGCTGCCGCTCGCCGGGACGGTGCTGTTCCTCCTCGCCCCGCTGCCGGCCGGTGACGCGACCACCTCCGGGAAGGTCGGCCCCGCCGACGCCGCCTCGCTGCTCCTCGTCCTCGTCTGCGCGGTGCGGGCGCTGCGCGGCCGGGTGCGGGCGCTGACCCCGCTGGGCGTGCTCGTGCTCGGGCTGCCCGCCGTGGGGCTCGCCGTTGCCACCGCGACCGCGGGGGATCCGTACGCCGCCCTGCCCGGCTTCGTGCGCTACCTCCAGGTGTTCGTGCTCGTCCCGGCGGCCGTGGTGCTGCTGGTGCGGGACGCCCGGGAGTTCCGGCTGGCCGCCGGATGCTTCGTGGTCCTGGCGCTGGTGCAGGGCGCGGTGGGCGTCGCGCAGTTCGCGACCGGCACCGGGGCCTCGTACCAGGGCGAGGACATCCGCGCCGTGGGCACCTTCGGCCCCGGTGACGTCATGGGCATGGCCACCGTCGTGTCCTACGGGCTGATCGTCGCGACGGCCGCCGCGCTGGCCCCGGGCGCACCGCAGAAGGTCCGGCGCATCGCCGGGGGCGCCGCGCTCGCGCTGGTGCTGCCGCTGGTGCTGTCCTTCAGCAGGGGCGCGTGGATCGCCACCCTCGGCGCCGCGGTGCTGGTGATGGCGCTCGCGGGCATCCGGCGCGCCCTGAAGGTGCTGCTCGTGCTTGCCGCGACCGGGGTCGTCCTGGTGGGCGGGCTCGGGGTCGGCTCCGCCATGGTCGCGGAGCGGCTGACCTCCATCACCCAGGTCTCCAGCGCGCCCGACCAGTCGGTGACCGACCGCTACACGATGTGGGCCGCCGCCGAGTCGATGTGGCGCGAACGGCCCGCCGCCGGGGTGGGGCTGAAGGGCTTCCCCGCACACCGCGACGGGCACTCCTCGCTGGGACTGTCCTCCGGTAGCGACACCGCCGGCGCCGGGCAGGGGTACATCCGCCAGCCGCTGCTCTCCCCGCACAACATGTACCTGCTGATCCTCAGCGAGCAGGGCCTGATCGGGCTGACCGCACTCGCGGGCGGCTGGGCGGCGCTGCTGGTCGCGGGGCTCCGCCGGGTCGCCCGCGGCGGCGGGACCCGGGACTGCGGGCTGATCGCGACCGGACTGCTCGGGTGGCAGCTGACCGACTTCCTCTACGCGGACATCGGCGGGCCGTCCACCGTCCTGACCGGGGTGATCATCGGCCTGGCCGCCTGGTGGGCGCTGCCCTCCCCAGGGGCCGCGGGTGACCCGGCCGACGTTGCCGTGCGCGTCCCGCTCGCCGTCGGGGGCGCGGCGGTTCGGGTCGGCACCGCCGGCCTCTCGGTGCGGGCCTCCTCCGGCGCGGGTGGCCCCGCCGACGTTGCCGTGTGCGTCCCGCTCGCCGTCGGGGGCGCGGCGGTTCGGGGCGCTACCGGGGCCGCCTCCGGCCGGGGTGGGCGCGGCCGGGCCGCCGAGGACGCAGGCTCCGGTGGGGTCACGCCGGGTACCGGCCCTGAGGCGGCCCGCGCGTGACGGACACCACGCCCCGGCGGCCCGCCTCCGGCCCTGCGGCAGGGGCGGGCCCCGCGCGCCCCGAAGGCCCGGCGGACCCGGCCGCCCCGGACCCGGACCCGGCGTCCGTGGCCGGGGGCCGCGGCGGGGTTCGTCCGGCGCCGGTCGTCTCGGAGGCGGCGGCCGACGGCTCCCGTGCCGCAGGGCCGGCGGATCCGGGGGTGGTCCTGCCCGGCGAGCCCTCCGGCCGGCCCCCGGATCCGACGGCCCCCGGACGCGTCGCCGGGTCCCGGCCGGGACGGAACACCGCCGTACCGGATGCCGTTTTCGGCTCCGCCGGGTACCGCGGCGACTCTCCGGGGCGGCTGCGGGCGGCGGTGCGCCGGCCCGAGGGGCCGACGACCCGTTCCGCCGCCGTCCCGGCGCCGCCGGACCCCGGTTTCGTGGCGGGCGCCGTGCCGGGCCGGGACCCGGCGGCGACGGCCCGCCCGGCCGACGGGCCGGACACCGCCGTGCCGGACACCGGCTTCGCCACGGCCGGGCGGCACGGCGGCCCGCCGGGGCGGCGGGGCGTGCGGGTGGCGGCCCGCGCCGAGGGGCCTGCGGCCGCCGGACCCTCGGTGCGGGCGCCCGGCACCGGCCGCTCGGGTACGCGTCCGGGCGACCGCCGCCCGGGCATCGCGGCACCCGCTTCCGCGGGCGGCAGCGCACCGCTCGGCCGGTTCCTGGCGAAGGCCGCCGCCGTCACCGCCGCACTGACCGCCGCCGGGGCGGTGTTCGGGCTGGTCCGGGACCAGACCATCGCGCACCTCTTCGGCGCCGGGCACGACAGCGACGCCTTCCTGATCGCCTGGACCGTGCCCGAGATGGCCTCGACGCTGCTGATCGAGGACGCCATGGCACTGCTGATGGTGCCCGCCTTCAGCCATGCCCTGGCCCGGCGGGCGGCCCGCCGGGCCGGGCTCACCCGCAGGGAGGCCCGCGCGCAGGATCCCGTACGGCTGCTCGTCGGGGCGACCCTGCCACGGCTCGCCGTGTTGCTGGCCGCGGTGGCCTCCGTACTCATCGTGGCCGCGCCGCTCGTCGTCGCCGTGCTCGCGCCCGGCCTGCCCGACCCCGAACTGGCCGTCCAGTGCACCCGGCTGACCTCGCTGACCGTGGTCTCCTTCGGGATCGCCGGGTACTTCAGCGCCGCCCTGCGCGCGCACCGCTCCTTCGTGCCCCCGGCCGCGATCTACGTCTCGTACAACGTCGGGATCATCGGCACGATGGTGGCCCTGCACGCCCTGTGGGGAGTGCGGGCGGCCGCCGCCGGGGTCGCCGTCGGCGGGCTGCTCATGGTGCTCGTCCAACTGCCCGCCTTCATCCGGAACGTGGGCTTCGGACCGCACCGCGCCAAGGCCGCCCCGCGCAGCCAGCGCGACCGGGACCGGCCCACCCTCATCGCCTTCGGGCTCATCGCACCCGTCATCTTCTTCGCCGTCTTCCGCCAGTCCCAGGTACTCGTGGAGAGGTTCCTCGCCGCGTCCCTGCCCTCCGGGGCGATCTCGCACCTCAACTACGCGCAGAAGGTCGCGCAGATGCCGATGGTGCTCTCCCTGATGATCTGCACCGTCACCTTCCCCGTCGTCGCCCAGGCCATGGCCGGCGGCGAGCGGGACAAGGCCCGGCGGCGGGTCGAGCGCGACCTCGCCCTCGCCTCCCTCGCCGTCCTGATGGGCAGCGCGCTCGTCATCGGGTACGCGCCCCAGATCATCGAGGTCCTCTTCGAGCGCGGCGCCTTCACCCACCGGGACACCCTCGTCACCGCCTCCGTCATGCGGATCTACGGACTCGGACTCCTCGGCCACTGCCTCGTCGGGGCGCTCAGCCGGCCCTTCTTCTCGACCGCCCGGCCCACCTGGTTCCCGGCGCTCGCGATGGGCGCCGGACTGCTCGTCAACATCGTGGCCGGAGCCCTGGCCGTCGGCTGGTGGGGCATCTACGGCATCGCCGCCGCCAACGCCGCCGGTATCTCCACCACCGCCGTCCTGCTGCTCACCGGCCTCGGCTCCCGGATCGTCGCGATCCAGGTCCGCCGGGTCGTCGTCAGCATCAGCCGGCTCGCCGTCGCCGCCGTCGCCGCCTGCGCCACCGGCTGGATCGCCGGGCCGATGATTCCCGACCCGATGCTGAGCGCCGCCCTCGGCTGCCTGCTGGTCCCGGCCATGTTCGGGGCCACCGGCATGGCGATACGGGCCCTTGAAGTCACCGCCCTGCCCGCCCAGATCTCCCAGCTCACCCAGAGGTTCCGCAATGCCCGCTGACACCGACGCGGCGTCCGCCGCCATGGTGCGCCCCGCCCGCCGGACCGCTTCGCCGTGGGTCCTGATGTACCACTCGGTCGCCGAGTTCACCGACCCCGCAGAGGACCCGTACGGGATCACCGTCACCCCCCGCGTGCTGGAGGGGCAGCTGCTGTGGCTGCGCTCCCGGGGCCTGCGCGGGGTGTCCGTCGGCGAACTGCTCCGCGCCCGCGCGGCCGGGCGCGGAGCCGGACTCGTCGGACTGACCTTCGACGACGGCTACACCGACTTCCTGACCCGGGCGCTGCCGCTGCTGCGCCGGCTCGACTTCACCTGCACCGTCTTCGTCCTGCCCGGGCGGCTCGGCGTGGACAACGTGTGGGACCCGCTGGGACCGCGCAAGTCCCTGCTCACCGCCGAGGGCATCCGCGAGATCGCCGGCGCCGGACAGGAGATCGGCTCGCACGGGCTGCTCCACCAGGACCTCACCGCGGCCGCCGCCGACGTCCTCCAGCAGGAGCTGCGGGGCAGCCGGGATCTGCTGCGCGAGCTGACCGGCAGCCTGCCCGAGGGGTTCTGCTACCCGTACGGGTACCTCGACGCGCGCGTCGTCGACGCCACGCGGGCGGCCGGGTACGGCTACGCCTGCGCCATCGAACCCGGGCGCCTGGCCGGCCGGTACGCGCTGGCGCGCACGCACATCAGCCAGTCGGACGGCCGGATCCGGCTGCGGATCAAGCAGCTGCGCCACCAGGTGCGCGCGCTGCGACGGGCGGTGCACCTGTGAAGGCCCTGCACATCATCACCGGGCTCGGCGTCGGCGGCGCCGAGCAGCAACTGCGCCTCCTGCTGCGGCACATGCCGATGCGGTGCGACGTCCTGACGCTGACCAACCCGGGGCCCGTGGCCGAGGGGCTGCGGGCCGACGGCGTCCGGGTCGTGCACCTGGGGATGCGGGGCAACCGCGACCTGGGCGCGCTGCCGCGGCTGGTGAAGTTCATCCGCCGCGGCCGGTACGACCTCGTGCACACGCACCTGTACCGGGCCTGCGTCTACGGACGCCTCGCGGCCCGGCTCGCGGGCGCCGGGCCGGCCGTGGCCACCGAACACTCCCTCGGCGAGGGCGAGATCGAGGGCCGGCCGCTGTCGGGCGGAGTACGGGCGCTCTACCTGGCCAGTGAACGGCTCGGCGCCGCGACCGTGGCCGTGTCGGACACCGTGGCCGCCCGGCTGGTGGAGTGGGGGGTGCCGGCCGCGCGCGTGCACGTCGTACCGAACGGGATCGAGGCCGTCCGCTTCTGCTTCGACGAGGGCGTACGGCGGGCCACGCGGGCCCGGACCGGACTGCCCGAGCGGGCGTTCGTGGTCGGCGGGGTCGGACGGCTGGTACCCGGCAAGCGGTTCGACGTCCTCGTGCGCGCCGTCGCCGCGCTGCCGGGGGCACACCTGCTGCTCGCCGGGGACGGGCCGGAGCGGGCCGCCCTGCGGTTGCTGGCCGCCGAGCTCGGCGCGCAGAACCGGATCCACCTCCTGGGGGAGCGGGACCCGCTGGGCGACAGCGCCGACGGCCGCACGCCGGGGATCCCGGCCCTGCTCGCCGCCATGGACGTCTTCGTCTCCCCCTCGCGGGAGGAGGCCTTCGGGCTCGCCGTCGTCGAGGCGCTCGCCGCCGGGCTGCCCGTCCTGCACGTCACCTGCCCGGCGATCGACGACCTGCCTCCCGACCAGGCTCCGGGCGCCCGCCGCATCGGCACGGGTACGGAGGAACTCGTCGCGGCCTTGCGCGGCCACATGGAGGCGGGCGTCCGCCGCCTGCCCGCACCTCCGGTCGTCCGCCGCTACGACATCGCCCGCAGCGCCCAGCAGCTCCTCGACGTGTACGCCCTCGCGCTGGCCGCGCCGGCGGCCGTGCCGGAGCGGGCGCAGAAGCCGCCGGCCGCGGCCGTCCCGGTCGCCGACCGGACCGGCCCCGCGGCCGAGCGGTCCGGCCCCGGCCCCGGCCCCGGCCCCGGCCCCGGCCCCGGCCCCGGCCCCGGCCCCGGCTGATCTGTCCCCACCCGGACGAGGTTCCGGCCGGGACCCGAAGGAACTCCTCCACCCAGGAAGCGAGCACGCTCATGGCCGATACCGACGACCAGAAGAATCCCGAGCACCGCCCCGGGAAGAAGACGCCTCGGCTGCGGCTCGGGCCGGCGCCCGCGTGGTGGCCGTTGCCTGCCTGCGCCCTGCTGGGGCTGGCCGCGGGCGGGGCGTACGGAGTCCTCAAGGCCCCGGAGTACGCCGCCACCAGTTACCTCGTCGCCGTGCCGGACGACACCACCGACCCGGCCACCGCCCGCGGCTTCGCCCAGGCCTACACCCGCATCGCCACGAGCGGCTCCACCCTCGCCCTCGCCCAGCCCCGCGCGGGCCTCGGCGTCCGGCAGCTGCGGACCCAGGTGCGGGCCGAAACCTCCCCCGAGTCGCCGATGATCGCCATCACCGGCACCTCGAAGAGCCCCGGCGGGGCCGCCGACATCGCCAACGCCGTCGCGGACGCCCTGGCCCTGAGCGGCAACCGGGCGGCCAAGAACACCGGTGTCCAGCTGCTGCTGTTCAACCAGGCCGTCGCGCCCACCGATCCCGCGTCGCCGTCCGCCCCCCTCGGCGGAGCCGTCGGGATGTGCGCGGGCGGCCTGCTCGGCGGGCTGTGGCTGCTGGCCCGGCCCGCAGGACGGGCGCGGCGCTCCGAGGAGCCCGGTGAGCCGGTCGTGGAGGAGTACCCCTCGCTCCCGGCCCAGGGTGAGCACGCCGAGACCGAGGAGAAGGAGTCCGCGCGATGAGTTCCGGCTCGCCCGTCGCGCTGTCGGTGACGCTGTGCCGCGATTCCCGCCAGTTCGCCGCGCTGGAAGGGCCATGGAACCGGCTCGTCCGCTCCTGCGCCACCGCCACCCCCTTCCAGAGCCACGCCTGGCTGCACTCCTGGTGGCTGTCGTACGGGAAGGACGGCCGGCTGCGGATCGTCCTCGTGCGGCGCGGCGAGGCGCTGGTCGGCGCCGCCGCGCTGATGCTCGTACACCGGCCGCTGCCCCTGCTGGTACCGCTCGGCGGCGCCATCACCGACTACTTCGACGTGCTCGTCGCCGCGGAGTACGCCGACGAGGTCGTCCCGGCGCTGGCCCGCGGCCTGCACCGGGCCGCCCGGGGCGCGGTCGTCGACCTGCGCGAGGTACGCCCCGGGGCCGCCGCCGAGGGGCTGTACGGGCAGTGGCCCGGCGTCCGCAGCAGGCTCACCGACTCCACCTGCATGGAACTGCCCGCGCTGCCCTTCGACGAGTTGGTCAAGCGGATGCCCTCCTCCGGCGGCCAGCGGGTACGGGCCAAGCTCCGCAGGGCCGAAGCGGCCGGGATCAAGGAGCGCGAGGTCACCGAGCAGGAAGTACCGCGCGCCGTACGGACCCTGCTGCGACTGCACGAGAAGCAGTGGCGCGGGCGCGGGGTGACCCCCGAGCACCTGAGGCCCCGGTTCGCCGAGCACCTGACCCGGGCCACCCGGCGGATGGTGCGGGCCGGTGAGGGACGGCTGACGGAGTTCCGCCTCGACGGGAAGGTGGTGGCGGCCAACGTCACGCTGCTCTCGGCCGCGCTGAGCGGCGGCTACCTCTACGGGGCCGACCCGGAGCTGCGGACCCGCAAGGTGGACGTGGCGACGCTGATGCTGCGCCACGAGGCCGGGCGGGCGCTCGCCGAGGGCCGCCCGGTGGTGAGCTTCCTGCGCGGCGACGAGCCGTACAAGAACCACTGGCGGCCCGAGACGGTCGTCAATCAGCGCTTCCTGCTGGCCACGACCGCGCTCGCCCCCCTGCTGCGCCTGCACGAGTCGCAGGTGACGGGACGCGAGCGGGCCGTGGACGCGCTGCGGGAGGCGCTGCCGGCCGCCAGGGACTGGCGGGCGCGGCTCAACGAACTGCGGGTCCGTGAACCTTTCCGGTCACAGCACTAGAACGGCCAGAGGCCGGAGCCCTTGCCCCAGTCGAGCTGGACGCAGACCGCCTGCGTGCCGACCAGCTTGGAGAGCCACTCGCCGAAGTTGAGCGGCAGGCACCACCGCGTGCTGTTGGCCGGCGGCGGGGTCGGCTGGGGTTTCGGCGGCTGCGGCTCCGGCTTCGGCACCACCGGGCTCGGCGCCACTGGGCTCGGCGCCACCGGGCTCGGCGCCACGGGCGAGGGCGTCGCAGCCGGGACCTCCGGTGTGGGCTCCGGTGCGGGCTCGGGTGTCGGGATCTGCGGCGTCGGCACGTCGGGGCTCGGCATCGTCGGCGTCGGGACCGCCGGCGTGGGCACCAGGGGCGTCGGGACCAAGGGGGTCGGGACCACCGGCGTGGGCACGACCGGCGTGGGCACGACCGGCGTCGGGACCACCGGGCCGGGCCTCTCGGGCATCAGCGCGTCGCGGAACACCTTCGCGGACCGCGGGTTCTGCTTGCACTGCCAGACACCGTGCGGACAGTAGTCGGTGATGGTGTGGTAGAGCGGCTTGTGCTGCTCGATCCACTTCAGCATGCGCCGTACGTACTCCGGGTTGTCCCCGTGCCGGAAGAGCCCCCACTCCGGGTACGAGATCTCCTTGCCGTGTGCTTTCGCGAAGTCCACGTGCTGCTGGAGCCCGTACGGCTGGGTGATCTGGTCGTCGAAGGTGCGGCCGGGAGCCTGGTCGTACGAATCCATGCCGACGACGTCGACCACGTCGTCGCCCGGGTAGCAGGTGGTCCAGCCGATCGCGTCCGTCCCCCGGTTGGGGGCGAAATCGAACTTGAACTTCTGTCCGGGCACCGCGCGCATCGTGTTGACGACGCGCTTCCAGTAGACCTTCCAGCCCTCCGGGTCCGGCCCGCAGCGATGCGTGTAGGTGGTGCCGTTCATCTCCCAGCCGAGCACGATCACGGTGTCCGGAACGCCCAGCGACACCAGCCGTTCGGCCAGCCTGGCGAAGTGCCGGTCGTACTGGCCCTCCGCGCCCGCCCGGATCAGCTGGGCGACCTCGTGGTCGGGCAGCCGTTCCTCGTTGCGCTCCTGCATGGGCACGTTGAGGACGAACATCCGGTCGGGCTTCGCCCTGCGCCACCGGGCCCAGTCCCTCAGGAAGCCGACATTGCCCTCGATGCCGGCCCACTGGTCACCGGGCAGGTAGGTGTGACCGACCCGGATCTCCCGGCCGCCCAGCCAGCGCGACAGATGCGGGATACGGGCCACTCCGGGCGGCCCGTAGTGGAGGTAGGCGCCCATGGCGATGTCGGAGGCCGGGGCCTCGTCCTCCTCGGGCACCGCGATGGCGGCTCCGGTGGCGAGCAGTCCGGCCGTGACCGTCCCGATGCAGGTGCGCGCCAGTCGGCGACGTGGTCTGGGCATGGCGTCTCCCGGGCTTTCCCGAACCGGTGTGCTTTCCCATGACGTTAGGCATCACATCTGACGAACGGCCTGTCCGGTGACGGCTGCGTAGGCCATTCGCAGCTGCGCACCGTCCCCGCTTGGCCCGACCAGGTGAAAGACGCCGCTTCCCATGGACGATCGGAGCGCGATCGCCGGGTCCGGGGTCGCACCGATACTGACGGGCCGTTTCCGGATGCCCCGTCAGCCCGACGGGCTGGTGGCGCGCTGACCACGCCCGGGCCGTCGCGCGCGGGACGGTTGACGGCTCCCTCATTCGGCCCTTCCATGCGATTCGTGCACGGCGCGGGCTTCCAGGCGGGGAGACTGGTGGCAGGAGTCCGCAAGCGCCTCGGTGCCCGGGGCCCGCTGCCGGGCTCGGCACGACGTGGGCGGGACCGGGCTGTGGCCGGGCATCCGAAGACGTATCCGCGGTGAGATCCGCGGTGAGAGGGGTCCGCGATGAGCGCGGAGCGAGCACAGGGCCGTGGCTGGGTGCGCATTCCGGCCAGCCGTGCGGAACAGCCCCCGGCGGCCAGGACCGCCGGGTACGACCAGGGCCGCCCGTACGGGGCCCCGTACCAGGCCCCGTACGCGGGAGCGGCTCCGTACGGGGCCGCCCACGCGACCGGGTCCACCACCGACCACGCGACGATCTACCTCTCCCTCGTCAAGCGCTGGCGGGAGGCCGGACGCACCCTTCCGGGG
>NZ_JBEXNN010000051.1:0-22912 GCF_040611115.1 Streptomyces sp. NPDC003038 | reverse complement strand
AATCCACACCGAACCCGGAAGGCCCTCACCCGTTCAAGACGCCTCAGCCGAGACCTCCATCACCCGTCCACAACCTCCCGGGGCAATACACCTAGTACGCTCCCCGAAATGACGGCACTTTCACATCACGGCAACGGTCGGATCGAGGAGCCCGGACGGGACGGGGCCACCGCCACCACCGAGGCGGATCCGCACGCGATCGGCGTGGTGCGGACCTCGTACGCCCCGGATCACGACGGGGATCCGGATCCCGGCGAGATCGTGTGGACCTGGGTCCCGTACGAGGAGAACGACGGCCGCGGCAAGGACCGCCCGGTGCTGGTCGTGGCCAGGGAGGCGAGTCTGCGCACGCTGCTCGCCGTACAGCTGTCCAGCAAGCGGCACGACCACGACCGGGAGTGGGTGCCGATCGGGACCGGGCCCTGGGACAGCGCCGGGCGGGAGTCCTGGGTGGATGTGGACCGGGTGCTGCGGGTGCACGAATCGGGGATGCGGCGCGAGGCCTGCGCGCTGGACCGGGGGCGATTCCAGCTGGTGATCGACCGGCTGCGCGAGCGCTACGGCTGGCACTAGCCACCCTCCGGGCGCGGCCGCCCGCCGGAGCACCGGACCACCCCCGAGCACCGGAGCACCGGAGTGCCGGAGCACCAGGTCACCAGGTCACCAGACCACCGGAGCGCGACCGCGCCTCAGGCCGCGGCGGTCCTGAAGTCGTCGAATGCCCGCTCGAACGCCTGGCGGGTCCGCGGATTCCGGTCCAGTACGCCGAACACGACCCGCTCGAAGACCCCCGCGAACCGTCCCGCCAGCAGTCCCCGGAAGGCCGCGGCCACCTCCGCCGGGTCATTCTGGAACACGCCGCAGCCCCACGCCCCCAGCACCAGCCGCCGGTACCCGTGCAGCGCCGCCACCTCCAGGACGAGCTCCCCCCGACGGACCAGCGCTGCCGGGATCTCGGCGACGCGCTTCGGCTCCTGCCGCCGGATCGTGCCGGCGTTCGGAGCCGGGGAGGTGAGGAAGCCGGCCCGGAAGGGCGTCTCCAGGAGCTCGCCTCGGTCGTCGCGGAAGACGGGGACCCCGGGTGAGTGGATCACCCGGTCGGTGTAGAAGGTGCTGCGTTCCGCGCGGTGGATCTCGTAGTACTCCGGCGCCTCCAGCAAGGTCTCGTACAGCGCCGAGGCGCGGCAGAGAGCCTCCTCCTGCGCCTTGGCGCCCCGGACGTAACCACCCCCGGGATTCCGGGCCGAGGCGAAGTTCAGCACCGCCACGGAACACCTCGGCGCGCCGTCCGTCGCGAGCCTCCGGGCCGCGACCGTGCTGCTCTCCCCGGTGACCTCGACGACCGTCCCACCGCGCTCACCGCGCTCACCGGGCAGCCCTTCGCCTGGAATGATCCGTTTTGGCCCATATATCCTGGTTCCCGCCTTGGACTCCGCCAGGGCGGCGGCGAGGGAGACCTCCCGTCCCGACCGCGTTCGGTAGCCACCGGCCGCCAGGATGTCCGCGTTCTCCCGCGCGATCTCGCGCAATCTGCTGCTCACACCGCCATCTTCTGCGCCACATCCCCTGGCGGCAAAGGATTTCGTACCCAAGGGACGGGTAGGCACGGGTGATGTCACGGCCGACGACAGAAGACGAGGACCCGGTCATGCCGCATGATCCGCCCGCCGCTCTGCCAGCCGCTCCGCCCGCCCCTCCGTCACTCGCGCCGCCCGCCCCGCCCGCGCCGCCCGCGTTCTCGCCGGCCGGCCCTGCCGCGTGCGCGCCCACCACACCACCAGCTCCGCCCCACGCCGACGCCCACCCCGCCCCCCTCACCGAGGCGGCCGCCGAGGACCTGATCCATGGCATCTGCTTCAAGACCGGCCCGCCCCGCCTCATCGGCGCCGAGCTCGAATGGCTGGTGGTGGACGCCGAGCGGCCCGAGCTGCCCCTGCCTCCCGAGCGGCTGCACGCCGCGCACGGCGCTGCCCGCGCCCTGCCCCTGCGCTCCGTGCTGACCTTCGAGCCCGGCGGCCAACTGGAGCTGAGCTCCGCTCCCGCCGCCTCCCTCACCGGGTGCGTGGACGGCCTCCGGGCCGACCTCGACGCCGTACGGGCCGCCCTGCTCCCCCAAGGCCTGGCCCTGCTCGGCCTCGGCCTGGATCCGCGGCGCCCGCACCACCGGCTCCTGACCAGCCCGCGCTACGAGGCCATGGAGGCCTACTTCGACCGCACCGGCCCGGCCGGGCGCGCCATGATGTCCGCCTCCGCCTCCGTGCAGGTGTGCGTGGACGCCGGCCAGGAGGAGCCCGGAGTGCTCGGCCACGGCCGGCGCTGGCGGCTGGCGCATCTGCTGGGCGCGGTACTGGTCGCCGCGTTCGCCAACTCCCCCGGCCGCGAAGGCCCGTACGCCGGCTGGCGCTGTGCCCGCCAGGGCGTCTGGAGCGACCTGGACGCCCGGCGCGCCCTCGCCCCGCCGCTGGACGCCGAGCCGCGCGCGGCGTGGATCCGGCAGGCGCTGGACACCGAGGTGATGTGCGTACGGTCGTACGACGGCGGGCCGTGGGAGGCGCCGCGCGGCACGACCTTCCGCGACTGGCTGCGCACCGGCGGCCGACGGGGGCTGCGGCCGCCCACCACCGAGGACCTGGACTACCACCTGACCACCCTCTTCCCTCCGGTACGGCCGCGCGGCCACCTCGAGCTGCGGATGATCGACGCGCAGCCCGGCGACGACGGCTGGCTCGTCCCGGTGGCCGTCGTGCACGCGCTGTTCGACGATCCGGAAGCCTCCGAGACCGCGTACCGGGTGACGAAGGCGCTGGCCGACGCGTACGGCACCGGGCCCGCGCCCCGCAATCCGCTCTGGAGGTCCGCCGCCCGTCATGGGCCGGCCCACCCGGAGCTGGGGACGGCGGCCACCGCCTGCTTCCGGGCCGCGGCCGAGGCGCTGCCCCGGCTCGGCGCGAGCGCGCACGTCCAGGACACGGTCGCGGCCTTCATCGAGCGTTACGTGCTGCGCGGCCGGTGCCCGGCCGACGACCGGCCGCCGACCATCCGACCGGCCGACCATCCGTCCGACGACCGCTCCGGCAGCGGCGGTCCCCGGGGAAGGAAGAACTCAGGTGACCACTGAAACCCCGTCCCCGGAGCGCCTGCGCGAGCGGGCGCTGGCCGCACTGACCGCCGCCCGCGCCCGTACGGCCGCGCTCACCGACGCCGTCACCGACCAGGACCTGACCGCGCAGCACTCCCCGCTCATGTCCCCGCTGGTCTGGGACCTGGCGCACATCGGCAACATGGAGGAGCTCTGGCTGCTGCGCCGGGTGGCCGGACGCGAGGCCATGCACCCCGAGATCGATCCGCTCTACGACGCGTTCGAGCATCCGCGCGCCGAGCGGCCGAAACTGCCGCTGCTGGGCCCCGGGGAGGCGCGCCGGTACGCGGCCGAGGTGCGGGGCCGGGTCTTCGACCTGTTGGAGCGCACCCCGCTGGAGGGCACGGCCCTGCTCGACGCCGGATTCGCCTTCGGGATGATCGCTCAGCACGAGCAGCAGCACGACGAGACCATGCTGATCACCCACCAACTGCGTCGGGGTGCCCCCGTACTGACCGCCCCGGACCCTGATCCGCCGCACGGGGACCCGCCGGCCGCGGCGGAGGTCCTCGTCCCGGGCGGCCCGTTCACGATGGGCACCTCCACCGAGCCGTGGTCCCTGGACAACGAACGGCCCGCGCACACGCGGGAGACGGCACCGTTCTGGATCGACACGACGCCGGTGACCAATGCCGCGTACGAGGCCTTCATCGCGGACGGCGGCTACCAAGAGCCCCGCTGGTGGGCCGATGAGGGCTGGGAGCAGATCCGCGGGCACGGAATCGAGGCCCCGCTGTTCTGGCACCGCGAGGGCGGCGGCGCCTGGCTGCGCCGCCGCTTCGGGGTGACCGAACCGGTGCCCGGTGACGAGCCCGTGCTGCACGTCAGCTGGTACGAGGCGGACGCCTACGCCCGCTGGGCGGGACGCCGACTGCCCACGGAGGCGGAGTGGGAGAAGGCCGCCCGCCACGACCCGGGGACCGGCCGCTCGACCCGCTACCCGTGGGGCGACGCGGACCCGACGCCCGCGCACGCCAATCTCGGGCAGCGCCACCTGCGCCCGGCTCCCGCCGGCAGCTATCCCGCCGGGGCGTCCCCGCTGGGGGTGCGCCAGCTGATCGGCGACGTGTGGGAGTGGACCGCCTCCGACTTCCTGCCGTACCCCGGGTTCCGGGCCTTCCCGTACCGCGAGTACTCGGAGGTGTTCTTCGGCCCCGGGCACAAGGTGCTGCGCGGTGGCTCCTTCGCCGTGGACCCGGTGGCCTGCCGGGGAACCTTCCGCAACTGGGACCTGCCCGTGCGGAGGCAGATCTTCTGCGGCTTCCGGACAGCGAGGAGCATCTGATGTGTCGTCATCTCGCTTATCTCGGACCCGTGGTCGCGCTCGGGCGGCTCGTGAGCGAGCCGGAGCACTCGCTGATCCGGCAGGCCTGGCAGCCGCGCCGGCAGCGGAGCGGCACGATCAACGCGGACGGCTTCGGCATCGGCTGGTACGCGGAGGGCGACCCGGTCCCCGCCCGTTACCGGCGGGGCGGGCCGGTCTGGAGCGACATCACCTTCGCCGATCTCGCCCGCGTGGTGCGCAGCGGGGCCGCGCTGGCCGCCGTACGGGACGGCACGCGGCTCGGGGCCGACGGGGAGGCGGCAGCGGCACCCTTCGCTGACGGGCCGTGGCTGTTCAGCCACAACGGCTCGGTACGGGACTGGCCGGACGCGGCGGCTCCGCTCGCGGCCGGGCTGGCGCCCGTGGACCTGCTCCAGCTGGCCGCGCGCACGGATTCGGCGTTGATCTGGGCGCTGGTGCTGGCTCGCCTCCGGGCCGGGGACGACCTCGGCACGGCGCTCGCCGGGCCGGTCCTGGACCTGTCCGCGGCCGCGCCGGGGTCCCGGCTGAACCTGCTGCTGACCGACGGCGCCTCGATCGCCGCGACGGCCTGGGGCGATTCGCTCTGGTACCTGCCGGACGTACCGGCGGGGCGCGTGGTGGTGGCGTCCGAGCCCTACGACGACGACCCCCGCTGGTGCGAGGTGCCCGACCGGACCCTGCTGACCGCCAACCGCACACGGGTCGATCTGACTCCGCTGAGGGAGACCCCGCTCGGGGGAAAGGAACGCCGTGAGTGACTTCCAGTTGACCCGCACCCTCGACGAGCACGCCGCGGAGCGCGCGCTGCGCACGGATGTGTCGCAGGGGCTGACACGCACCCCCAAGGTGCTGCCGCCCAAGTGGTTCTACGACGCGCGGGGCAGTGAACTCTTCGAGGAGATCACCCGGTTGCCCGAGTACTACCCGACGCGCGCCGAGCGGGAGATCCTTCTGGAGCGGGCCCGGGAGATCGCCTCGGTGACCGGGGCGCGCACCCTGGTGGAGCTGGGCTCCGGATCCTCGGAGAAGACCCGGCACCTGATCGAGGCACTGCCCGCCCTGGACACGTACGTACCGGTGGACGTGAGCGAGAGCGCCCTGACCGGGGCGGCCGAGGCGCTGCTGGCGGAGCATCCGGGGCTGCGGGTGCACGCGCTCCTGGCCGACTTCACCCGGGCGCTGCATCTGCCCGACTCTCCCGGGCCCCGGCTGGTGGTGTTCCTGGGCGGCACGATCGGCAATCTGCTGCCGCCGGAGCGTGCCGTGTTCCTCGCGTCCGTACGGGCGATGCTGTCGCCCGGCGACGCGCTGCTGATGGGCACGGACCTGGTGAAGGACGAGGCCGTGCTGGTCGCGGCGTACGACGACGCGCAGGGGGTGACGGCCGAGTTCAACAAGAACGTACTGGCCGTCATCGACCGGGAGCTGGGTGCGGACTTCCACACCGCCGACTTCGCGCACGTGGCGGTGTGGAACCGGGAGCAGGAGTGGATCGAGATGCGGCTGCGGGCCCGGTCCGCGGTGCTGGTCAAGATCCGGGCCCTGGATCTGGTGGTGCCGTTCGCGGCGGGTGAGGAGATCCTGACGGAGGTGTCCGCGAAGTTCCGTCAGGACGGCGTACGGAAGGAACTGGCCGCCGCAGACTTGGAGTTGACCCACTGGTGGACGGACGCCGCGGGCCGCTTCGCGCTGTCCTTGGCCGTCGCGGGCACTACGCCGCCCACCGCCGCCTGAGCCGCGCTCGCGAGGTCCCGCCGGTCCGCGTACCGGCCCGGCGGGATCCGCGGGAGCAGGGTGACCTCGGCCCGCACGCCGCGGGCCCGGGCGATCCGCCACAGCGAGGCGGTCAGCGGGTCGTCTCCCACGAAGGCGGGCGCGCCGGCCACGTGATCCCCAGGGGACGCGGAGGACTCGGAGGACGCGGCGGACTCCTGCCGCTCGTGGCAGCCGGGCGGCCCCGACGGCTCGTGCAGCCGGTACGCGAGCCGCACCGGCTGTACGGGTACCCGCGCGTCCAGAGCCGACTGGAAGACGGCTCTCCGGAAGGGCCCCCGGGCGCGCCCGCACCACGTGGAACCCTCGGGGAAGACGGTGACGCGGTCGTCGGCCAGCAGCGCGCGGCTGATGGCGTCGACGGTGGACGGCAGGGCGCGGATCCGGTCGCGCTCGATGAACAGCGTCCCGGCCTGTCCGGCGAGGCGGCCCAGGACCGGCCAGGTGCGGATGTCGCTCTTGGCCAGCATGCGGCCGGGCAGGACGGCGGCGACGAGCGGGATGTCGAGCCAGGAGATGTGGTTGGCGACGACGAGGCGGCCGCCCTGCGGACCGGGGCTTCCCCGCACGGTGATCCGTAGGCCGAAGGACCGTACCAACGCGGCCGACCAGCCCCGGACCACCGCGTGCCGGGGCCGGGCCGGCAGCAGCCGGACCGGCTGGGCACCCACGATCCCGGCCAGGATCACCACGAGGGCGAAGGTGAGCCGGAGCACCGCGCGGGGAACGCACACGGTGCTCCCCTCGTGGCCGGCACAGGCCTCGGGGGTGCAGGGCGAGGTGGGCAGCCAGACGCTCATGCGCCCGGGGCGAGCGAGAGGAAGTGCTTCAGGTAGCGCGGGTTGGTGCGGCGCAGGGAGAGCAGCACGTACAGGTCGGCGCAGCCGAATCCGGCATCGAGAGCCGGCTCGCCGCAGACCCAGGCGCCCAGCCGCAGGTATCCGCGCAGCAGCGGCGGCAGCTCCGTCCGCGGGGGGACGGTGATGCCTTCGGGGTTCCAGGGGAGGTGGGGTGCCACCCGGTACTCCTCGGGGGCGAGGTTGCGGGTCAGGACGGTCTCGCGGGCGGCGGCGGCCAGGACCCCGCCGTCGGCGAGCGGTATCGAGCAGCAGCCGGCGAGCCAGTTGTGCCCGGAGCCGTCCATGTAGCGGGCGAGGCCGGCCCAGATCAGGGCGATGACGGCGCCGTTGCGGTGGTCGGGGTGGACGCAGGAGCGGCCGACCTCGACCAGGTCGGGGCGGATGGGCGCGAGGGCGGAGAGGTCGAATTCCCCTTCGGAGTAGAGGCGCCCGGCGACGGCCGCGCGTTCCGGGGGCAACAGCCGATAGGTGCCGACGACCTGCCCGGTCCCCTCCTCGACGACGAGGAGGTGGTCGCAGTACGCGTCGAAGGAGTCGGCGTCGAGGCCCGGCTCGGGCCCGTCCAGGCGGGCGCCGAGCTCTCCGGCGAAGACCTGGTGGCGCAGCCGCTGGGCGGCGCGCACCTCGTCCTCGTCGCGGGCGAGGCGTACGGCGTAGCGGGGCGAGGGGACCGAAGCGGAAGCCGAAGCGGGGACCGGGGCGCCGACGGGGAGGGGAGCGGGAGCGGGAAGGGGGGCGGGGGCAGGGGCAGGGGCAGGGGCAGGGGCAGGGGCAGGGGCAGGGGGAAGAGTGGACGGGGACAGGGGGGCGATGGTCATGGCGGCTCCTGATCCGGGCACGGGAGCCAGGCCGGCAGGTGTGCGGCCTGGCTCCTTTACTTCTTCCGTGACCGGCTGGATTCGACATGACCGCTCAGCGGCCCCTGGATGTGCGGACGCTGAACTCAGCGGTCGGAGCTGAGCACCTGACTGATCGCGTCCGACGCCGTCCTGGCCGCCTGCTTGGGGTCCTTGCCGGTGAGCACGGCCGTCATGAAGGGCTTGACCGGGTTCGCGGCCTCGACCTCGGCCCAGCGGGGGGACTTCGGGGTGGCCCGGCCCTGGGCGGCGCCCGGCGCCATGGCGACGGCGCCCTCGTTGCCCTCGACGACGTGCGCGAGGGTGGTCTTGTTGGGTACGTAGCTCATCGTGCGGGCGAGCTCGGTCTGCCACTTCTCGCTGACCAGGGCCGTGATCACGTCCACCGCGCCGCGCCGCTGCGCGGTCTTCTCC
This sequence comes from Streptomyces sp. NPDC003038, assembly GCF_040611115.1. NCBI lineage: Bacteria > Bacillati > Actinomycetota > Actinomycetes > Kitasatosporales > Streptomycetaceae > Streptomyces > Streptomyces sp. NPDC003038. The sequence goes on along the minus strand of NZ_JBEXNN010000051.1, from coordinate 14,563 downwards.
GGGATGATCAGGTCGGAGCCGCCGGTGAACACGGCGCCCGGCTTGTCCGAGGTCTTGCCGGGGACCGGGAAGAAGCCGAGCTTCCCCTTCAGCGCCGGGTTGGCCGCCTCGATCTCGGCGGCCTGGCCGGGTGGGGCGATGATCTGGGCGACGTGGCCGCGGGCGAAGACCTGGGACTGCGGCGGGGTTTCCTCGTCGGCGTCCTTGGGGCCGTCGCCGAGGGACTGCAGCTGCTTGTAGAACTCCATGCCGGCCAGGGCCTTTTCATCATCGAGGGTGCCGATCCACCGCCCGCCGGTCTCGATGGCGAGTTCGCCGCCCTCGTCCCAGATGAAGCCCGCCAGGACGTACCAGTTCTGGCCTGCGAGGTAGATGCCCTGCTGGTCGCCCTTGTCGAGCTTCTGGGTGGCCTGCGTCCACTCCTGGCGGTTCTTGGGGAGAGCCTTGATCCCGGCGTCGGCGAAGAGGTCCTTGTGGTAGATCACCACGCGGTTGGCGGCGTACCAAGGAACGCCGTACTGGGCTCCGTTGACACTTCCCGGATCGGACAGGCCCTTCAGCCAGTCCTTGCCGCCCCACGCGCGCAGGCCCTCCAGCGTGACTTCGGAGACGCCGCCCGTCTCGACGTACTGGGCGACCTGGGTGTTGCCGACCTCGATGACGTCGGCGTTCTCCTTGCTCGTTCCGTCGAGAACGGCGTTGACCTTGGCGCCGATGCCCGTCCACTCCTGGATCTTCACCTCCAGGTCGACGCCGGGGTGTTCCTTCTCGAAGGATGCGGTGAACTTGCCGATGAAGTCCTCGGAAGCGCTGCCCTTCATCAGCCAGAGCGTCACCTTCCGCGACCCGCCATCCGGGCCGGCCGGCTCGCCGCAGCCGGTGAGGGCGGTCGCGGCCGCGAGGGCGGTGCACACGGCGAGGAAGCGCATCTTCACGAAGGTCACCTTCTGGAGTTCGATCTCAGATGGCTTGAAATTGGCATAGACCAATGGGCGGGTCAAGGGCCTTTCGCTCGGGACTGTTCGCACAAAGTTCGCGAACCGGGAGTTAGTGGGGCACGGTGGAACCAGGCAAAAGCCACGCACTGCCGGGAGACCCCATGTCCAACCACACGTACCGGGTGACCGAGATCGTCGGCACCTCCCACGAGGGCATCGATCAGGCCATCCGCAACGGAATCGCCCGGGCGGGCCAGACCGTCCGGAACCTCGACTGGTTCGAGGTGGTCCAGGTACGCGGACACATCGAGAACGGGGAGATCGCGCACTACCAGGTCGGGCTCAAGGTCGGCTTCCGCCTCGAGGGCGAGGACTGAGCGAGCCCAGCCGGGTACCGGCCCCGAGTCCTCGGCTCAGGTCCGCCCCTCGCCCTCCTGGGCGGACTTGAGTTCCGGCGCCTGCGCCGCCCAGTTCGCCAGCACCACGCGGAAGCCGACGGCTCGCGCGGCCTGGCACACCAGCTCGTCGTCGTCCACGAGCATGCGCACCTCCCGGCCCCGGGAGATCCGCTTCAGCACATCGATCTTGGTCATCCGGGCCGGCCGCCGGTCCTGGTCGCCGCGCATCCACAGCCGCCCCTCGGGCAGGCCGTGGCGGGCGAGCCAGTCCGTCGTGTCCCGCCGACAGCGCTCCGGGCGCCCGGTCAGGTACACCACCTCGCAGTCGGCCGCGCTCTTCAGCACCATCTCCACCCCGCGGACGAGCGGCGGGTCGGCCGGCGCCGCGCCGAAGAAGCCCTTCCAGTCCCTGGGGCGGCTCTCCAGGAAGTGCTGGCGGTGCCCGGTGTCGGCCAGGGTGTTGTCGATGTCGAAGACGGCCAGCGGCCGGTGGGTGTCGTGGTCTGTCATGGCGTCAGCCTAGGCGGGGGGAATCCTCAGCCGCCCCGGACGTTGAGACCTGTGTGATCCGAAAACTCTCGATACTCGACCGGTCGCGCACCCGTGAGGGGTACGACGCCCCGCAGGCCCTGCGCGACACCGTGGAGCTGGCGCGCGCGGCCGAGGAGCTCGGATACCACCGATTCTGGGTCTCGGAGCACCACAGCGTGCCCGGAGTCGCGGGTTCCGCACCGGCCGTGCTGGCCGCCGCCGTGGCCGCGGCGACCCGGCGGATCCGGGTCGGCACCGGCGGGGTCATGCTGCCCAACCACCAGCCGCTCGTGGTCGCGGAGCAGTTCGGGGTCCTGGAATCGCTCTTCCCCGGCCGGATCGACATGGGGCTCGGCCGCTCCGTCGGCTTCACCAACGGGATCCGGCGGGCGCTGGGCCGGGACGCCGGGGACGCCGACCGGTTCGAGGAGCAGCTGACCGAGCTGCTGGGCTGGCTCGACGGTACCCAGCGGACCCATCCCGAAGTGCACGCCCGGCCTGCCGAGGGGCTGCGGATACCGGCCTACGTCCTGGCCACGGGGGAGGGTGCCGGGATCGCGGCCCGGGCCGGGCTGCCGCTGGTGGTGGGCGATCTGCGCGCCCGCGACCGCGTCGCGGAGGTCATCGAGACCTACCGCGAGGGGTTCCGGCCCTCTTCCCGGGGCGCGCAGCCGTACGTCGTGATCTCCGGGACCGTGGCGGTCGCGGCCACCGCGCGGGACGCCCGGCGGATCCTGGTGCCGGAGGCGTGGTCCCTCGCGTACTCCCGCACCCGGGGCAGCTTCCCTCCGCTGCGGCCCGCCGAGGAGATCGAGGCCATGGAGATGACCGCGAAGGAGCGCGAACTGTACGAGAGCGCCCTCGCCGGGCATATCCACGGCACCGAGGAACAGGTCGCGGCGGAGCTGTCCGAGGTCGCCCGGCTGACGGGCGCGGACGAGCTGCTGGTGACCACCTCCACCTACGACCGGGCGGCGCTGCTGGACTCGTTCGGCAGGCTGGCCCGGATGGCGGGTCTGACTTAGGCAGTCTCGTTGGGTTCGGAGGACGGACCAGAGGAAGGCCGCGAGAGCACGCGGCCAAAGGAGGTGACGCCGCGTCCGCTGGTGTGACACTCTGACGGCCGTGATCATCAGGGTGAGTGAGGCACGCGTACGTCCTGAACGCTTCGAAGCATTCCGCGACATGATCGTCTCCGCGGTGCGCGAGTTTCCCGGCCGCTACCCAGGGCTGGTGGACCACGAGGTGCTGCTCGCACCACCCGACTCACTGCTGTATGTCAGTCGCTGGCGCAGCGAGGAGGACTTGGCCGGCTACGCCGGCGAGCACTGGCGTGACCGGCCCGTGGTTCTGCCGGGCGAGGACGAGTACCTCGTCGCGGCACTTCAGGTGCGGCACTTCACGCTCGCGTCTCTGAGCTGACTCCAGCCGCGAGGACCGCGGGCCCACCGACAGGGGTGTGCCTCTGCGGCGGGCCCTACGCGTCGCCGGGAAGCAGCTGCTGCGACAGCTCGCGGAAGCTCCACTGCCCCTGGCGGCGGGTGAACATCCAGACGAGGTCATAGCGGTCGGGCCAGGCCGCGGGAACGCCGAGGACCTGGTCGGAGCCGAGGGCCTGGACCAGGCGGGGGACGCCGGTGTGCTCCCAGCAGACGAGTACGGGCATCGGGGCGGCCAGTACGGCGTGGGCCAGGGCCGGTTCGGCCCCGACGGCGAACTCGGCGCGGACCGGGGTCCGCAGGGCGGTGGCCAGGGCCGCCACGGTCTGCTTGCAGCGCGCGGGCGCCCCGGCCTTGCCGCCGGCCGCGAAGAGCACGGCGGGGCGGGGCAGCGGGGCGCGGCCGGGCGGGGTGAACAGCCGCGGCAGCTCCGCGGCCCGGCGACGGCCACGGCCGGCGAGGAACCCGGGGTCCTCGTTGCCCTCGTCGTCCTCGCCGGTGTCACCGGCGTACGGTTTCTCCGCGTGCCGGATCACCATGACCAGGGCGTCCACGGGGGCTCCCGGCGGGCCGGGGGCCGTCTTGCGCGGGCGCTCCTGCGCGCCGCAGCCGGCCACCGCCAGCGGGGCGAGGGCTGCGGCCAGCACGCTGCGGCGGCGCGGTCCGGACCCGGCGGGGGCTGGTGGCATGGGGCCCACTGTCCCGCACGGCCGGGGCGCCGCCGGGGCGCGGCGCGGCGTACCGCCCGACGAACGCCCGCTCGGCCCATCCGATCATCCGAACAGCCGATCGGCCCCGGTCCTGCGGGGGGGGCCGCCCGGACGGGGGGCTCAGCCCTTGCGCACCGCCCTCAGCCACTCCTTGTTCATCGCGGCGATCGACGGCAGCGGAATGCCCTTCGGGCAGGCCGTCGCGCACTCGCCGGTCAGCGTGCAGCCGCCGAAGCCCTCCTCGTCCATCCGGGCCACCATGTCGAGCACGCGCGTCTCCCGCTCCGGCGAGCCCTGCGGCAGCACGTTGAGGTGGTTGACCTTGGCGGAGGTGAAGAGCATCGCGGACCCGTTGGGGCAGGCCGCCACGCACGCGCCGCAGCCGATGCACTCGGCGTGCTCGAAGGCCCGGTCGGCGTCCTCCTTGGGCACGGCGGTGGCGTGCGCCTCGGGGGCGGCGCCGGTGGGGGCGGTGATGTAGCCGCCGGCCTGGATGATCCGGTCGAAGGCGCCCCGGTCGACGACGAGGTCCTTGACGACCGGGAAGGCGGCCGCCCGCCAGGGCTCGACGTCGATGGTGTCGCCGTCGGCGAAGGACCGCATGTGGAGCTGGCAGGTGGTGGTGCGCTCCGGGCCGTGGGCATCGCCGTTGATGACGAGGCTGCAGGCGCCGCAGATGCCCTCGCGGCAGTCGTGGTCGAAGGCCACCGGGTCCTCGCCGCGCAGGATGAGGTCCTCGTTGAGCGTGTCGAGCATCTCCAGGAAGGACATGTCCTTGGAGATTCCGTCGACCTCGTATGAGGCCATGGCGCCGGGGGCGTCGGGGTTGCGCTGACGCCAGACGCGCAGGGTGAGCTTCATGCGTAGCTCCGCTGGGTGGGGTGGACGTACTCGAAGACGAGGTCTTCCTTGTGCAGGACGGGGGCGGCGGTGCGGTGCTCACCCGGGGGCCGGCCGGCGGACCCGCGGTACTCCCAGGCGGCGGCATAGGAGAACTCCTCGTCGCGCCGCGCGGCCTCGCCGTCCGGGGTCTGTGACTCCTCGCGGAAGTGGCCGCCGCAGGACTCGGCGCGGTGGAGGGCGTCGAGGCACATCAGCTCGGCGAGTTCGAGGTAGTCGACGATGCGGTTGGCCTTCTCCAGCGACTGGTTGAACTCCTCGCCGCTTCCCGGGACCTTCACCCGCCGCCAGAACTCCTCGCGGATCTCCGGGATGCGGTCGAGTGCCTTGCGCAGGCCCTCCTCGGTGCGGGCCATTCCGCAGTACTCCCACATGAGTTCGCCGATCTCGCGGTGGAAGGAGTCGGGCGTGCGGTCACCGTCGACGGCGAGCAGCCGCGCGATCCGCTCGCGGGTCTCGCGTACGGCGGCCGCGGCCTCGGGGTGGGTGTCGTCCACACCGTCCCGGTGGGGGTGGCGGGCGAGGTAGTCGTTGATGGTGGACGGGAGCACGAAGTAGCCGTCGGCGAGGCCCTGCATCAGCGCGGAGGCGCCGAGGCGGTTGGCGCCGTGGTCGGAGAAGTTGGCCTCGCCGATCGCGAAGAGGCCGGGGACGGTGGTCTGCAAGTCGTAGTCGACCCACAGGCCGCCCATCGTGTAGTGCACGGCGGGATAGATCCGCATGGGGACCTCGTACGGGTTCTCCGCGGTGATCCGCTCGTACATCTCGAAGAGGTTGCCGTACTTCTCCGCGACCTTCTGCCGGCCCATGCGGCGGATGGCGTCGGCGAAGTCCAGGTAGACGCCCTGGCCGCCGGGGCCGACGCCGCGGCCCTCGTCGCAGACGTTCTTGGCGGCGCGGGAGGCGATGTCACGGGGCACGAGGTTGCCGAAGGAGGGGTAGATCCGCTCCAGGTAGTAGTCGCGCTCCGCCTCGGGGATGTCGGCCGCGGGACGGGTGTCGCCCTTGGCCTTGGGGACCCAGATGCGGCCGTCGTTGCGCAGGGACTCGCTCATGAGGGTGAGCTTGGACTGGTGGTCGCCGGTGCGCGGGATGCAGGTGGGGTGGATCTGGGTGAAGCACGGGTTGGCGAAGTACGCGCCGCGCCGGTGCGCCCGCCAGACGGCGGTCGCGTTGGAGTTCATGGCGTTGGTGGAGAGGTAGAAGACGTTGCCGTAGCCGCCGCTCGCCAGGACCACGGCGTCGGCGTAGTACGTGGAGATCTCGCCGGTGACCAGGTCGCGGGCCACGATGCCGCGGGCCACGCCGCCGGCCACGATCAGGTCCAGCATTTCGGTGCGGGCGTGCATCTCGATGTTTCCGGCGGCTATCTGGCGGGAGAGTGCCTGGTAGGCGCCGAGCAGGAGCTGCTGGCCCGTCTGGCCGCGGGCGTAGAAGGTGCGGGAGACCTGGACGCCGCCGAAGGAGCGCGTGTCGAGGAGGCCGCCGTACTCGCGGGCGAAGGGCACGCCCTGCGCCACGCACTGGTCGATGATCTCGACGGAGATCTGGGCGAGGCGGTGCACGTTGGACTCGCGGGCGCGGAAGTCGCCGCCCTTGACGGTGTCGTAGAAGAGGCGGTGCACCGAGTCGCCGTCGTTGCGGTAGTTCTTGGCGGCGTTGATGCCCCCCTGGGCGGCGATGGAGTGGGCACGCCGCGGGGAGTCGGAGAAACAGAACTGAACGACGTGGTAGCCCTGTTCGGCGAGGGTGGCGCCCGCCGCTCCGCCCGCCAGGCCGGTGCCGACGACGATGACGGTGTGCTTGCGGCGGTTGGCCGGGTTGACGAGCCTGGCCTCGAAGCGGCGGCGGTCCCAGCGGTCCGCGATCGGACCTCCGGGGGCCTTGGTGTCGGCGATGGGGTCGCCGGTGGTGTAGCGGGCGTAGTCGTTCGTGGGGTTCATGGGCTCGCTCATGGTCAGTTCACCACTCCGGTCATCACGGCTACGGGGACGGAGACGAAGCCCGCGAAGAGGACCACGGCCAGGGCGTCGGCCAGGAACTTCAGCGTCCGGTCGCGTCGGGCGCTGGCCGCGCCCAGGGTCTGGGCGGCGCTCCAGAAGCCGTGCCGGACGTGCAGGCCGAGTGCGGCCATCGCCACGATGTAGAGGGTGTTCCCGTACCAGGTGGAGAAGGTGGCGAGGACGTTCTCGTAGGGGTGGCCCGCCCACGCGCGCTCGTTCACGGTGAGGGTGGTGAGGTCGAGCAGGTGCCAGACGATGAAGAGGGCGAGGATGACGCCGCCCCAGCGCATGGTGCGGGTGGCATAGCCGGCCCGGCGGCGCTTGTGGACGTACTTCACCGGGCGGGCCCTGATGTCCCGCCGGCTGAGCTGGTACGCGGACACACCGTGCGCGACGACCGCGGCGAGCAGCACCACGCGGACGATCCACAGGGCCCACTCGTGGTGCAGAAAGGGCGAGCCGAGGGTGCGCAGCCAGTGGGCGTAGCCGTTGAACTCCTCCGACCCGAAGAAGATCTTGAGGTTGCCGAGCATGTGCACGACGAGGTAGCCGAGCATGATCAAGCCGGAGACGGCCATGACGGCCTTCTTGCCGACGGAGGAGTCCCAGAGCGTGCGCGTGGTGGACGGCCGTCGACCCGTCCGCGTTGCCAAAGCCATGTCCCAGACCGTAAGGACGGAGGCCCCGAAAGGTCCAAGACATGATGGAGCTGATATCGATAGCGAAGACCTATCGGTCGTATCCTGGGCCGATGCAGTTCCAGCAGCTCTTGTACTTCGTGGCCGTCGCCGAGACCCGCCATTTCACCCGCGCCGCGGAGCGGGTGCATGTGGCCCAGCCCTCGCTCTCCCAGCAGATCAAGGCTCTCGAACGGGAACTGGGCGCCGAACTGTTCAGCCGGGCGCGGGGGAACATCGCACTCACCGATGCGGGTGAGGCGCTGCTGCCGCTGGCCCGGCGGATTCTGGCGGACGCGGACACCGCGCGGCTGGAGGTGCAGGAACTGGCGCAGCTGCGGCGTGGCCGGGTCCGGCTGGGCGCCACGCCGAGCCTGTGCACGGGCCTGCTGCCGAATGTGCTGCGCGCCTTCCACACCGCGCATCCGGGGATCGAGCTGCTGATCGAGGAGAGCGGTTCCCTCGACCTCGTGCGGGAACTGGCGCGAGGAGCCCTGGACCTGGCCCTGATCGCGCTGCCCCTCCCACCCTCGGCCCCGGCGCTGACGACGGTGGAGCTGTTGACGGAGGACCTGGTGGTGGTGTCCTCGGCGGAGCTGCCGGCGCCCGGCGGGGGCGAGGAGCTGACCATCTCCGGCCTCCGGGAAGAGCCGATGGTGATGTTCCGCCACGGCTACGACCTGCGGGAGCTGACCGTGGCGGCCTGCCGTGCGGAGGGCTTCGAGCCGGTGTTCACCGTGGAGGGCGGCGAGATGGACGCGGTGCTGGGCTTCGTCCGGGCGGGACTCGGCATCGCGGTGGTCCCGGCGATGGTGGTGGAACACGCGGGCCCCGGCCTACGGGCCACCCCCCTGGCGGGCTCTCCCCTGCGCCGGACGATCGCCCTGGCCCACCGCACGGACGTCGCTCCCCCACGCGCGGCCCGCGAACTGAAGCGCATCCTGGTGTCCTGACGGAACACCGCCGGCCGAGCGGGAGCCCAGCGGCGGCCGGAGGGTCACGGCCGACGGGGCAGCCGGGCCTCGGCGGGCATCGGACCCCGGGGCGGGGCCGTGCAAGGTCAGGGCCGCCGGGCTGCCGGGTGGTTCGCGGGCGCGCGGGGCGCCTCAGGAGGAGGTGGGCACGGCGTCCGAGAGGGAGAGGGTGTGGATGCGGTCGGGGGCGCCGGGGCGGGCGTAGTACCACCCCTGGGCCGTATCGCAGCCGAGGGCGCGCAGTTGGGCCGCTTGGGCGCCGGTCTCCACGCCTTCGACCGTGACGGCGAGTTCCAGGCTGTGGGCCAGGGCCACGATGCCCTCCACGATCTTGACGTCGACCGGGTTGGCGGGGTGGTGCTGCATCCCCTTGGTGAAGGAGCGGTCCAGCTTCAGGACGCTGACCGGGAGGCGGCGCAGATTGGCGAGGTTCGAGTAGCCCGTGCCGAAGTCGTCGAGCGCGATGTCCACGCCCAGGGCGGCGAGCCGGCGCAGCGGTTCCAGGAGTTCGTCGTCGGCGCCGATGAGGGCCGACTCGGTGACCTCCAGGCACAGCGCGCCCGGGGCGAGGCCCGACTTCTCCAGCACCGCCACGGTGTCGGCGACCAGGCCGGGGTGGTGCAGCTGGGTCGGCGAGAGGTTGACGTTGATCCGCAGGGAGGCTCCGCCGAGCTGGCGCTGCCAGTTGCGGGCCTGGCGGACGGCCTCCTCCAGGACCCAGCGGCCGAGCGGCACGATGAGCCCGGTCCGTTCGGCGAGGGGGATGAAGCGGTCCGGGCCGAGCACGCCGTGCTGCGGGTGCGACCAGCGCACCAGCGCCTCGGCGCCGTGCACGCTGCCGTCGTGCATGTGCACCAGCGGCTGGTATTCGATGAAGAACTCGCCGCGCTCCAGCGCCGCCGGCAGGGCGTTGGTCAGGCCGTGCCGGGTGATGGCACGGGCGTCGGCCTCGGCGTCGGCGAATTCGAAGCGGTTGCCGCCCGCCGCCTTGGCCCGGTACATCGTGATGTCGGCGCTGCGCAGGACCTCCGCCGGGGTGCGTTCCCTGGCCCGGCCCTCGACGATGCCGATGCTGCCGCGGACCGTCAGCTCCCGGCCCTCCAGCCGGATCGGCGCGGACAGGGCGGACAGGATGCGGACCGCGAGGTCGGTGACCTTCTCCTCGGTGTCCGAGCCGGTGGTGAGCGCGACGAACTCGTCGCCGCCGAGCCGCGCGACCACCTCGCCCGGGCCGGTCGCGCAGCTCTGGAGCCGGTCGGCGACCTCCACCAGCAGCCGGTCGCCCGCCGAGTGGCCGAGGCTGTCGTTGACCGTCTTGAACCCGTCGAGGTCCAGGTAGCACAGGCCGAAGCGGCTGCCGCCGGCCCCGCTCAGGGCCTTCTCCAGCCGTTCGAAGAACAGCGTCCGGTTGGGCAGCCCGGTCAGGGCGTCGTGCGTGGCCTCGTAGCGCAGGCGCAGGTTCAGCAGCCGGCGTTCGGTGGTGTCCTCCATCAGGGCCAGCTGGTACTGCGGCTTCCCGTCGGCGTCGCGCAGCAGCGACACCGTCAGGTTGGTCCACAGGACGGTGCCGTCGTGCCGGTAGTACGGCTTCTCCACACGGAAGTGCTCGCGCTCGCCGCGCACCAGTTCCCCGTACATGCTCCAGACGTGCGGGGTGTCGTCGGGGTGTCCCCAGTCGCTGACCTTTCGGCCCCGGACGTGCCCCTCCAGGCCGCCGAACATCTGCAGCAGCGCGTCGTTGACCTCCAGGATGTTCCCGTCCAGGTCGGCGATGCCGATGCCGATCGCCGCGCCCTCGAACACCGCCCGGAAGCGCTCCTCGCTCGCGTGCAGGGCCTGCTGGGCGTCGTTGCGGGCGGTCAGCGCGGAGCGGGCGATGGCCTCCTGCTCCCTGAGGGTGCGCTCGCGCAGGGCGCGGGCGTATCCCGCCGCGATCCCGTGCTGGAGCCGGGCGCAGCGGGCCCGGTACTCCTCGGCGCCCTCCCCGCGGGCGCCGTCGCGGCCACCCGAGCCGCAGTAGAGGACCAGGTACGACTCGATCACGCCGAGGGTGCCGGCCAGCGCTTCGGGGTCGGTGCAGTGCACGGCGACGAGTTCGGCCCCGACCCGCTGGGCGACGGTGGCGTCGAAGGGCCGGGCGTGCAGGGCCTCGGCGAGGATCCGGGTGAGCGGTACGAGGTGCCGCTCGAATTCGACGCGGGTCAGCGAGGTCGCCGTGACGGGGAAGATCGCCCGCCCCCAGATGGTCGCGAAGCGGGCGATCCGGTCCTCGAGACCACCCTGCGGTGCCGCCGGGGACTCAGCTGCCGGTGCGCCTGCGGGCGCCGCGGCGACGTCCGGCGCACCCGCCGTCTGTGCCGGGAGTCTCACGCCTTGCGTCCCACTCCGCCGAAGCCGGAGAAGGCGTACGGATCCTCCTGCGCCTCCGCGTCCGCCCCGGCTTCCGGACGGTCCGGCCGCCAGTCGGGCATGGACACAAGGCCCGGCTCCACCATCTCGAACCCGTCGAAGAAACGGCTGATCTCCTCCCCGCTGCGCATGACGAGGGGGTTGCGGATGTCCCGGTAGACCTGGACGGTTCCGCCCGCTACCTCCTCCGTCAGCGGGATGCCCTCGAACGAGGCGTGCGTGAGGACCAGCAGGCTGCCGGGGGCCAGAGCGTCACGCAGCTCGGCGACGGCGGCGTACGGGTCGTCCGCGTCCTCCAGGAAGTGCAGGACGGCGACGAGCAGCAGGGCGACCGGCCGGTCGAAGTCCAGCAGTCGGCCGACCTCGGGATCGGCCAGGATGCCCTGCGGCTTGCGCAGGTCGGCTGCGACGACGCCGGTTCGGTCGTCGTCCCCGAGGACGGCCCGGCTGTGTGCGACGGCCACCGGGTCGTGATCGACGTAGACCACGCGGGCCTCGGGGCTCGCGGCCCGGGCGATCTCGTGGACATTGCCGAAGGTGGGGATGCCGGAGCCGATGTCGAGGAACTGCGTGACGCCCTCGGCGACGGCGTGCCGGACGGCGCGGCGCATGAATGCCCGGTTGGCCTGCATGATCTTGGGCAGGCCCGGCATGAATTCCATGGCCCGGCGGGCGGCCTGGCGGTCGACCTCGAAATTGTGGGAGCCGCCCAGGTAGTAATCGTAGATGCGGGACACGCTCGGCACCGATATGTCGATGCCTGGCGGGGCCCAGGAGGGGCGCTCCATCGGGGTCTCCAAGCCTTGTTCCTGCTGCGGTCCGTCCGGGGTCGGACTCCTGTCCGAGCCGAATGTACTGATCATCGCCCAACGGGGCGAGTGAAAGCGGAAATTGGCGATCCGTTCTTCGTCACACACCAAAGGCACCTGCCGCACGTGACCCGCGGAATGATCGATACCGCACCCCCTTTGGGAATTGGGCGGTGGCCCACCGGACACCCCGCATGGCCCGGCCGCGAATGGCTTAAACCTCTCTGGTGGCCATCCCATCCGTTCAGGCGAACCGGAGCCGAGCCCCGCGTGCGCTGCCGCGCGCGAGCCCATGCTCCCCGGGTGAACAAAGCTCGTACCAGGCGCCTGCTGGCGGTCCCGGTCCTGCTGTGGGTGGCCTTGTCCGCCACGCCGGCCGTGGCTGATAGCTGCGCCTACGCGACGATCGGCGCCCGCGACGGCGCGACCGCCGCCGGAGTCGTCGCGGTCGCCGGAAGCAGCGCTCGCGCAAGCGGCCCCGGTGGCGGACACCGCGGCGGCGGCCACGGACACGGCCACGGACACGGCTCCCGCGGCGGCCACCACGGAAAGGGACATCACCGCGGGCACCGCTGCCCGCCACCGCCCCCGCCCCCGCCGTGCCCGCCGAAGCCGACGCCCTCACCCACCCCCACTCCCACACCCACGCCTGCGCCGACCCCTTCCCCCACCCCTCCGCCCAAGCCCACCCCGCCGCCGGCGCCGGCCCCCGAACCGACGCCCCCCAGGCCGGCTCCAGCGCCGCCGAAGCCCGCGCCGGTGCCGGTGCCGAAGCCCGTCCCGTCCCAGCCGCCCCCGCCGAGGCCACCGGCGCCCACTCCCTCAAGGGAATACACGGCGCCGCCTCCCCCACCGTCGCCCAGCCCTGCGGTGACGCCTTCGCAACCGGTGGCCCGCCCGGCGTACCACGCTCCGCACCGCAAACCCGCGAAGCGTCACCTCTCGCCGGTGACCTTCACCCTGCTGACCTCGGTGCCCGCGGTGCTCGCGCTCGCCGCACTGCGCCCCCGGTAGCCCTGCCGCCCCACCTGTAACCGATTGGGAGTCATCTTGTCGGAATGGCTCGTCCTGTCCCTCGCGATGGCCGCGGCCTGTGCCGTGGTGGTGTCCATCGCCGTCTTGAACCACCGCAGGATCGGCGAGGACGACGATCCGAACGAAACGCCCGACGTCATCGAGTACATGACGATGATGATCGGGGTGATCTACGCGATCGTGCTGGGCCTGGCGATCGCCGGCGTCTGGGAGGCCCGCGGGGCCGCCCAGGACTACGTACGCCAGGAGGCGCAGGCCCTGCACGAGATCAGCGTCCGCTCCGAGGTGTACCCGGCCGACGTGCGCAGGACGATCCGCTCCGATGTCGACGCGTACGTGACGCACGTGGTGAACACGGAGTGGAAGGAGATGGCGGACCACGGCCGGCTCACGGACCGCGGCGGGGAGCTGCTGGAACGGATCCGCCGGGACGTCACGGACTACGAGCCCCGCACCGACCACGAAGGGCAGGCGTACCAGCCGCTGGTCGACCAGGTGGCGGTGGCGGACGACGCCCGCAGTGCGCGGGGCCAGAGCGCCGGAGCCACCATGCCCGGCGTGGTCTGGTTCGGCCTGATCACCGGAGCGCTGGTGACGGTGGGGCTGATCTTCACCCTGCAGATCCGGCGGTCGTTCCGGGAGCTGCTGCTCGCGGGCCTGTTCAGCGCGCTCATCGCGTTCCTGCTGTTCCTGATCTGGGCGTTCGACGCACCGTTCGGGCGGGGCGTCTCCGCGACCGCCGAGCCGTTCATCGCCCAGTTCCCACGCCTGGCCCTGGGACTGGGCCCGGACGACTGAACCGGCCGGGCTACCGGCCGGCCCCCGGCCGGCCGTACGTACGACCGGAACCGAACCGCACGGCGGTAAACCGGGGACGGGCCTCCTGTCCCCGGTTCGGCCTACAGCCATGCCCCATTCGCCCGGTCCTGATCGCGGGTCACCGAGCCCGCCTTTAGCGTGGCGGACGTCGAGGCGCACGACCCCCCATGTGCGGAAACCATTCCGCGGCTGCTCCTCGAGATCCGGAGAATCGACCATGGGTGCGATACGTACCTCCGCCACAGCCCTGCTGAGCGCCGGCGCCACGGGCGCCGTACTCGCGCTCGGCATCCTCGGCGCGTCCACCGCGACCGCCGCCACGACTACGACCGCCGCCACCACCGCAACCGGCGTGACCTCCGCGACCGGGGCCGGGGCCGGAGCGGGGGCCAAACGCATCACCTCGTTCGGCTTCGCCATCACCCCCTCGACCGTCGCCCCCGGCGGCCAGGTGGTGCTGTCCGTGACCGGCTGCGACGCCGCCTACGCCACCGCCTCCTCCGGGGTCTTCGACACCGTGAGCATCGCCCGCGGCCAGACCGTGCAGGTCAGGGTGGACCGGGACGCCCGGCCCGGAGCCCTGTACTCGGTCTCCTTCACCTGTAACGGGGAGACCGGATCGGCCGACCTGACGATCGCCGGTGGCACGGCCAGGACGCCCACCACGAGTTCCACGACCGGCGCGACCGCCACCGCCACCGCCACCACCCTCGGCGTACGCGGGGGCCTCGGCGGCAGCGTGGCCCGGATGAATCCCCTGGAGCTCGGCGCGGGCGCCGGCCTCCTCCTCGCCGCCGCGGGCGGCACGGCCTACATGGTCCGGCGCCGACGAGCCGGCCGCAGCCACTGACCACTCCCGTCCCGCCATCGGGACATCCCTCAACCGCCGGTCGCCCCGAGTCCTGGCCAGGACTCGGGGCG
>NZ_JBEXNN010000050.1:0-24004 GCF_040611115.1 Streptomyces sp. NPDC003038 | reverse complement strand
TCTCCGTCCAGCTGGCCGAGGCCATGGCCGAGTACTGGCACGCCCGCGTCCGCGCCGAGCTCGGATTCGGCGGCGAGGACCCCGCCAAGGTCGAGACCGCACCATTTTTGAACGACCTGTTCGACCTCAAGTACCGCGGCGCCCGCTTCTCCCTCGGCTACGGCGCCTGCCCCGACCTGGAGGACCGCGTCAAGATCGCCGGCCTCCTCCAGCCTGAGCGGATCGGCGTCCACCTCTCCGAGGAGTTCCAGCTCCACCCCGAGCAGTCCACCGACGCCATCGTCATCCACCACCCAGAAGCCAAGTACTTCAACGCACGCTGAGCCCCAATGAGCCGGAAAGGAGCCCGACATGCCGGCTGCTGTGGCCGTCACCAGCGAACGCCCCCGCACGTCCGCCCCCGCCACCACCCTCGGCGTCCGCGAGCTGCTGGCCCAGGGCCGGCGGAGCTTCTCCTTCGAGTTCTTCCCCCCGAAGAGCGACGCCGGCGAGCGAACCCTGTGGGCCGCGATCCGCCGTATCGAGCCGCTCGCACCCTCCTTCGTCTCCGTCACCTACGGCGCCGGCGGATCCTCCCGCGACCGCACCGTCGAGGTCACCCAACGCATCGCCGCACAGACCACCCTGCGCCCGGTCGCCCACCTGACCGCCGTCGGCCACTCGATCGCCGAACTGCGCCACATCATCGGCCAGTACGCCGACGCGGGCATCCGCGACGTCCTCGCCCTGCGCGGAGACCCGCCCGGCGACCCCAAGGGGCAGTGGACACCCCACCCCGACGGCCTCACCCACGCCCACGAACTGGTCACCCTCATCCGGCAGTTGGGGGACTTCTCGGTAGGCGTGGCGGCCTTCCCCGAGCGCCACCCCCGCTCGCCGTCCTGGGCCGAGGACATCGGGCACTTCGCCGCCAAGTGCCGGGCCGGCGCGGACTACGCCATCACCCAGATGTTCTTCCACGCCGAGGACTACCTGCGCCTGCGTGACCGGCTCGCCTCCGTGGGCTGCCTGACCCCGGTCATCCCCGAGATCATGCCGGCGACCGACTTCCGCCAGATCCGGCGCTTCGCCGAACTCAGCGACGCCCGCTTCCCTCACGCACTCGCGCAGAAACTCGAAGCGGCGAAGGACAACCCGGCGGCCGGCCACCGCATCGGTGTCGAGTACGCGACCGCCATGTCCGAGCGCCTCCTCGCCGAGGGTGCACCCGGCCTGCACTACATCACCCTCAACAAGTCCACCGCGACTCTAGAGATCCATCAGAACCTGAACGTCAGCCAGAACTCAGCCACCACCACCATCACGGAGTAGACCCCATGGACTTCAAGGTCGCAGATCTCTCACTCGCGGACTTCGGCCGTAAGGAGATCACCCTCGCCGAGCATGAGATGCCGGGTCTGATGTCGATCCGCAGGGAGTACGCCGCTGCGCGGCCGCTGGCCGGGGCGCGGATCACGGGGTCGCTGCACATGACGGTGCAGACGGCGGTGTTGATCGAGACGCTGGTGGCGCTGGGTGCGCAGGTCCGGTGGGTGTCGTGCAACATCTACTCGACGCAGGACCATGCGGCGGCGGCGATGGCCGCTGCCGGTATTCCGGTCTTCGCGTGGAAGGGCGAGACGCTGGAGGAGTACTGGTGGTGCACGGAGCAGGCGTTGACCTGGCCCGGGCACGCGGGCCCGAACATGATCCTGGATGACGGGGGTGACGCGACGCTGCTGGTCCACAAGGGCGTCGAGTACGCCAAGGCGGGCGCGGTTCCGGACCCTTCCACCGCTGAGAACGAGGAGATGGCGCTGGTCCTCAGCCTTCTGCGCGGCAGTCGTATCGACTGGACGGCGCTGGCGGCGGAGATCCGCGGTGTGACGGAGGAGACCACCACCGGGGTGCACCGTCTGTACGAGATGCACCGTGACGGGGCCCTGCTCTTCCCGGCGATCAATGTGAACGACGCGGTGACGAAGTCGAAGTTCGACAACAAGTACGGCTGCCGGCACTCCCTGATCGACGGCATCAACCGGGCCACCGACGTCCTGATCGGCGGGAAGACCGCGGTGGTCTTCGGCTACGGAGATGTCGGCAAGGGCTGCGCGGAGTCGCTGCGCGGCCAGGGCGCCCGCGTCATCGTCACCGAGATCGACCCCATCTGCGCGCTCCAGGCGGCGATGGACGGCTACCAGGTGACCACCCTGGACGAGGTGGTGGAGACGGCGGACCTCTTCATCACGACCACCGGCAACAAGGACATCATCATGGCCGCCGACATGGCCCGGATGAAGCACCAGGCGATCGTGGGCAACATCGGCCACTTCGACAACGAGATCGACATGGCCGGTCTCGCGCAGATTCCCGGCATCGTCAAGGACGAGGTCAAACCGCAGGTCCACACCTGGACGTTCCCCGACGGCAAGGTCCTCATCGTCCTGTCGGAGGGCCGCCTGCTGAACCTGGGCAACGCCACCGGCCACCCGTCCTTCGTCATGTCGAACAGCTTCGCCGACCAGACCCTGGCCCAGATCGAGCTCTTCACCAAGCCGACCGACTATCCCACCGGCGTGTACGTGCTGCCCAAGCACCTCGACGAGAAGGTCGCCCGCCTCCACCTCGACGCCCTCGGCGTCAAACTCACCCGCCTGCGCCCCGAGCAGGCCGCCTACATCGGCATCGACGCGGACGGCCCCTACAAGCCCGACCACTACCGCTACTGACCCCATCACCGCCGAACGGTTTCCGCCACCGGCCCTCGAACCCCGCTCGAGGGCCGGTGGAATCCCCATGGCCGGGTACCCGGGGGAGTGCCACGATCGGATGTCCGTGCCGAGGGCGAGCAGTATTCCCACGACCCCAGATGAGGATGTCCCATGAACCCCAATCCGGCCGGTGGCCCCCCGCAGTACCCCGCCGGCGGCCCGAGCCCGTATGCGGCCCCGCCCCACTCCACCGCGCCGCCCGGGCCGGCGACCACCGAGCGCGGCAAGGCGGCCACAGCCCTCCTCCTGGTCTCGACGATCCTCGTCGGCCTGATGGCGGGCCTCTTCTTCGCCTTCGACGTCTCGGTGATGCCGGGCCTGGCCACCGGAGACGAGCGCACCTACGTCACCGCGATGCAGTCCTTCAACGCGGCCATCGACGGCAACGGGCTCTTCGGCATGGCCTTCGTCCTCGCCCTGCTGGCATCCGCCGCCTCGGCGATCGTCGAGTTCCGCAAGGGCCGCCGGGGCGTGGCGATCTGGGTCGCGGCGGCCGCCCTGGCCTACTTCATCGTCCTGGTGATCACCTTCTGCGTGAACATCCCGCTCAACAACGAGCTGGCCGAGGCCGGCGACGCGGCGAGGATGACGGACTTCTCCATCGTCGACACGTTCAAGGGCACCTGGGCCGCCACCAACATCATCCGCACGCTGCTGTGCACGGTGGCCCTCACCGCCCTCTCCCGGGCCCTGATCCTCTACGGCCGCGCCACCCGCTGACCCCGCGCACGCACGAAGTCCCCCGGCCACCGGCCGGGGGACTTCACACGTACCGGGGGCGAAGGCGGTCAGCGGGTCTGGCCGTGCAGGTACAGCGCCCAGGCGAGAAAACCGACCGCAGCCGTGCACAGCAGCGTGCGCCACACGTTCGCGCGGGCCCAGGGACCCTCGAAAGCCCGGCGCACGGCAGCCGGATCGCCGATGCGCCCGACCGGTCCGGCCTTCTCCAGAGCGTTGTTCAGCGGGATGTTCACCTTGTTGGTGACACCCATCGACACGACGTAGCACACCAGCGCCGCGACCAGCGGGGGCAGCACCTCACGCCCGTCGGACGGAATGTGCAGGGCCACGGCCAGCGCGGTGAAGAGCAACGCGCCGATGTAGCCGAGGACGAACCAGCCGTTGAGGATGGCCACGTTGATGCGCTGCATGACCTCGATGACCGTACGGTCGTCGGTCCGCTTCAGACCGGGCATCACGGAGACGGAGAACCCGTAGAACAGGCCACTGACCAACCCCATCGTGACCGTTGCGGCGATCAGCGAGGCCAAACGTGCGGTCTCCATCGTGTGTCCCCCTGCTCGCCCGTCCTCGGAGCTTGTCGGTCATCGATTCTTCGGGGACGGGTCATCGAATCGTCAAGTCACCGCGATCATAGGGCCGCTGAGCCCTCGCCGCGCCGAATTCGAGCCGCCCTCGACCACCCCTTGAGCGCTCCGTGCTCCCGGTCCCGCGCCCGGCCCGGCCGTGGCCGCCCTGCGCAGCTCCACCCATTTATTCACACACATTTTCGAATCTCTGGGCGGTGCGGGGAGGGGAAGCGGCCCCGCGTGAGCGGCCGTGCGCCCGGGTGGAGGCGTCTGGCGGGCCGCCTGCCGGGGGTGGTGTGACGCTGGGTTTCAAGGGGCTCACCGTGCGGGGCCCCGCGATCACCGGCATGGGCATCTGGTCTGTATGTGCCGGTGACCGACCTCTAGTGGCGCGTGAAGATCCGCCCCGATGCGGGAGACCGGAGATGGAGTAGGCATGGCCACCAAGAAGAACCTCGTCGCCAACCGCGAATCCCTCGTCCACAAGGTCCGCTACGCCGCGAGCCGCCCGGACCGCATCGCCCCGTATCTGAAGCGGGCCGCCCGCGACCGCTGGCTGGCCTTCAAACACCCCGACCACGTGAACTACTACCGGGCCGTGATGGCCTCCGACACCCGCCGCAACCCCGAGGCCGCCGTCGGCAGCCAGACGCACGAACGCTGGCTGGCGCTGGGGCAGATGCAGTTCGACTACCTCCTGCGCCACGGGCTGAAGCCCGAGGCGCGCATGCTGGACATCGGCTGCGGCAACCTCCGCGCGGGCTGGCGCTTCATCGACTACCTCGAAGCGGGCCACTACTACGGCATCGACATATCGCCCGACATCCTGATCGCCGCGAAGCGGACGCTGACCGCGCGGGGGCTTCAGGCCAAGGTCCCGCACCTGACCATCACCAGGAACCTGACGCTGGACTTCCTGCCCGACGGCTACTTCGACGTCGTCCACGCCCACAGCGTGTTCTCGCACTCACCGATCGAGGTCATCGAGGAGTGTTTCGCCCACGTCGGCCGGGTCCTGGCCCCCGGCGGCTACTTCGACTTCACCTTCGACCGCACCACCGGCGCCGAACACCAGGTCTTGCGCGAGGACTTCTACTACCGCACCCAGACCCTGGTCGACCTCGCCGCCCAGCACGGGCTGACAGCACGGTTCATGGAGGACTGGGAGGAACTCGGCCACGGCCAGTCCAAAATCCGTGTCAGCGCCGGCTGACCCGTCCCCGGCGGGCGCCGTCCCCGACGGGTGGGGCGGGGTTTACCAGACTCCGGGGATCAGGCGTGCGGTGGTTGCCGAGTAGTCGGTGTAGGCGGTGCCGAAGGCCTTGGTGAGCACGGTTTCTTCGGCGTGGATGCGGTAGAGCTGGCCGGCGAGGGAGCAGCCGGTGAGGACGGCTGCTGCCGGGGGGTGGTCGAGGCTGAAGGCGGCGCAGCCGATGGCCAGGAGGCCGCCGGCGTAGGAGGGGTGGCGCAGGTGGCGGTAGAGGCCGGTGCGGGTCAGCGGTTGTCCGGGGTGGACGTCGACGGTGACGCGGTGGTGTTCGCCGAGGGTGGCCACGGCCCGGTGGCGCAGGGCCAGTCCGGTCCAGACGCCGGGAAGGGCGATGAGGATGGTGGTGGCGCGGTCGCCGAGCAGGCGGCGGCCGGGCGCGTAACACAGCAGGGCGCCGGCGGCGGCCTGGCCGAGGAACCCGGCGGCGAGGAGCACGCGGCCGCTGTGCCGTTCCGCGGCCAGCGGCTGGACCGGATGGGTCCGGATCTGGCGGCGGCGGCGCAGCATCCAGTGGGCCTCCAGGCCGTACCAGGCGGTGAGGGTGGCGGCGGCCAGGCCGTAGGCGAGTGCCTTCTTCGGTGTACGCGGGGAAGTGGTGGGCCGGGTGTTGCGGATCGGGCGAATATCCGAAATGGGTAGTGTGCCGGTCATGAGTGACATGATGCGTTTGCGCCCTTTTCAGGAGGGTGATCTCGGTGTTCTCGAGCGGTTGGCGTACGACCCGCAGATGTTGGGGCCACTCGCGTGGACGGGATGGAGTGAAGCGCGCGCGGGGCTGCGCAAACGCTGGGAGCAGAACCGGTTGCTGACGGATGACGAGGGCGTGTTGGCGGTGGTCCGCGGTGATGCCGCGGTGGGGGCGGTGACGTGGCGGGCCGTGAGGTACAACGCCGTGTCACGGTGCTGGAACACGGGGATCTGCCTGCTGCCGGAGGAGCGCGGCACCGGCGGGGCGGTGGCGGCGGGGCTGGAGCTGCGGGACTACCTGTTCGCCCACACGCAGGCGAACCGGATCGAGGCGCATGTGGACGTGGACAACACGGCCACCCGTGTGGTGTGCGAGAAGATCGGGATGACGCTCGAGGGGGTCGCTCGCGGCGCGCACTGGCGTGCCGGCCGGTGGCGGGACGCGGCGGTGTACGCCTACCTGCGCGGGGACCTCCCGCCGCAGGCGGCCGACGCGGGACAGCCCGCATGACAGCCTGACGGCCCGGTCGCGGTGGCCTCCGCCGCGGCCGGGCCGTCAAGGTACGCCTGCGCGTCCGGTTCAGCCCCGGCCGCGCAGGCGTGCCAGCAGTTCCCGGTCCAGCGGCCGCTGCGGCAGCGGCGGCACCACCAGGGTGGTGGCGGCGCTCATCGGGGTGTCGGGGAGCTTGGCCAGCGGGATGGTGGCCGCCCGCGGCGGCGCGGCGACGTAGGGCGAAGCCTCGTACGCGGTGACGGGATGGTCCCGGGGGTAGTGCGCGGCCAGGAGTTCGACCAGCAGCGCGGCGCCGGGGCGCGGGTCGAAATCCGCGACCCGGTCCACCATGCCGATGACGCCCACCTGCCACAGGATCAGCAGGCTGGTGGGGTCGAAGACGCGGCGGCGGACGATGAAGTCGCTGGCTTCGAAGCTCTGGCAGCCGCGGGTCGCGGGGTCCAGACCCAGGTCGGCGAAGAGCCAGTCCTCCGCGGAGCTGGCCGGCAGCATCCTCGCCGGGATGCCGCCCGACTGGGCTCGGCGGATCGCCTCGTGCCCCACGTAGGCGAACACCCCGGGGTGCCCGTACAGGGCGACGCACACGAACTGGTCGCGGCGCACCTCGGCGAGGATGCGCTGGACCATCTCCTCATAGGAGACCTGCCGGCGTTTGCCCGCGGCGTAGTGGCCGTCGAGAGTCTCCACCGTGGGGTTCAGCTGCTGGATGTGCCGGGTGACCAGCGGGTCCCCGATCAGGCACAACACCTTGTCAGCCCGTTCGATGCTGGCCTTGGCCTCCATGGTCAGATCCCCGACGGCCCGGTATCCGGTGCCCACCACGACCAGCTGCGCGTTGGCGGTGAGCGTCTGCGCCGGACCGTCGGGTGCCTGTGTCACGTGCGTTCCCACCTGCGGCGAATCAGTTCTCGTCGACGGCGACGTAGAGGACAAGCGCGTGAGGGGTCTCCTTGATGGGGCTGTGCTCGGCCAGCAGAGCGCGGACCCGGTCCGCGTCGCCGGAGGTGAGCGCGGCCTCTTCAGCCGGGCTCAGCCCACGGCCGGCGACGTACTCCTGCGGCGAACGGTGAAACGCCTGCTGTCGGCGCGGATCGGTGACCAGTTCTTCCATGAGCTCGACCACTGCGGGGGACATACCCACCTCCTGCACAACGGGGACACGGGGATTGGAGCCCAACCAGTCGAACACGACCGCAACCGCCACGCCCGTCCAACCCACTGACGGTGGTCCGAACGGAGCAGCCCCGGGATCGTCCGTGATCAGTCTCGGCGCTGCTTCACCGCAACCGCTCAAGCGGCGGGGGAGTGGGCGCCGTTGCCGTCGGGCAGGGGCTGTTCGGCCCAGATGGTTTTGCCGCGGGCGTGGTAGCGGGTGCCCCAGAGCTGGGCGAGTTGGGCGACCATGAACAGCCCGCGTCCGCCCTCGTCGGTCTCCAGGGCGCGCCGGATGTGGGGCGAGGTGCTGCTGGCGTCGGTGACCTCGCAGATCAGAGTGCGGTCGCGGATCAGCCGCAGCTGGAGCGGTGGGGTGCCGTAGCGGATGGCGTTGGTGACGAGTTCGCTGACCACCAGTTCCGTGGAGAAGTCCAGCTCCTGCAGTCCCCATTGCGCCAGCTTCCCCCTCGCGAGGGCCCGGGCCCGGCCGACGATCTCCGGTACGGCTTCCAGGTCCCAGGTGACGTGGCGGTCCGGGTCGAGTTCGCGTACGCGTACCGCCAGCAGTGCCACATCGTCGTCGGGCCGGTCCGGCACCAGCCGGCCCACCAGCCGGTCACAGATGTCATCGAGCCCGGACGCGGGGCGGGACGGACCGGGCGCCATCGGTCCCGCCTGCGCCAGGGCCTCGTACAGCAGGCCGGTGTCCGGACCGGTGCCCGGGCTCCCCGGGTCGATGTCCCGGCCCGCCGGCTTCACCAGGCCCGCGGTGTACAGAACGAGGAGATCCCCGTCATCGAGGGTGAGTTCGCCGCTCTCGAACGGCGCACCGGCCGGGCCGAGCGCGGGACCGCCCGGCAGATCGAGTACGTCGACCCTTCCGTCGGCCGACACCTTCGCGGGGGGCGGATGGCCGGCTCGTGCCACCGCGCAGGACCGTGAGACCGGATCGAACACGGCGTACACGCATGTCGTGCCGGCCGCCCTGCCGGCGAGGTTCTCGCCGTGCTCGTCCTGGAACCGGTTGACCTGATCATTGAGCCGGGTGAGCAGTTCCTCGGGGGGCAGGTCCAGATCGGCGAGGGTCCGTACCGCGGTGCGCATGCGCCCCATGGTCACCGCCGCGTGCAGGCCCTGCCCCGGCACGTCGCCCACCACCAGCGCGACGCGGGCCCCCGACAGCGGGATCACGTCGAACCAGGCACCTCCCAGCCCGGCGTGCCCGCTGGCGGGAAGATAGCGGGACACCGCTTCCACCGCGGCCAGGACGGGAAGCTCCTGCGGGAGAAGACTGCGCTGGAGTGCCAGAGCCGTCTTGCGTTCCTGCTGGTAGCGGCGGGCGTTGTCGATGCAGACGGCGGCACGCGCCACGAGCTGCTGGGCGAGCAGCACATCGTCCTGCTCGAACGGGCGGCTGGGCCTGAAGCGTACGAATTCCACCGCACCCAGAGCCGCGCCCCGCGCGGACATCGGCACCAGCAGCCACGAGCAGATGGCCTCCTCCAAGGTCTCCGCGGCCGCCCGGGGATCGATCGGTGCGAGTACCCCGGCCAGCTCCTCACCCGTCATCAGCAGCGGCTTGCCCTCGGTCATGGCACCGGTGAACAGCGGTGCCGCGCTCGAGATGAAGGGATCGACCTCGCCCACCCGGGCCACCGTCGCAGCCGGGGTGCCCGGCATGGCGGCCATGGCCGTGCGGCGCAGGGGCATGGCCTCACCCACCGGACCGGTCACCGGCTCCTGGCCGCCGAACACGGGAGTCAGCAGGTTGACGTAGGCGTGGTCGGCGAACCGCGGAACGGTCACGTTGCACAGCTCCTGCGCGGTCGGCAGCACATCCAACGTGCTCCCGATCCGCGTACTCGCCGCGTTCACCAGCGCCAGCCGCTCCCGCGCCCTGGCCTGCTCGGTCACATCTGCCACCGCATGGGCCAGCGCGATCACCTCCCCGGAAGAATCACGCAGCGGAAGGATCGTCTCCAGCCACACGTACTCACGGTCCGGGTCAGCGGGCAGCCGGCCGCGCACCTCGCTCTGGACCAGAGCCTCGCCGCTCTCCAGGACCTGCCGCTGCCGCGCCTCGAAGGCACCGGTGTCCAGCAGGCCCGGCGGCGCGACCTCGGCCATCGTGTGCCCGGTGAAATCCTTGCCCGCGAACCACCCCGCACGGCGCCGCCCGGCATTCTGCGCCAGGAACCGCAGCTCCGTGTCGAAGACGTCGATATCGAACGGAGACTCCGTGAACAAGCCCCTCACCAGTGCGGCACCCAGCTCCCGGCGCCGGGCGCTGCCCGCGTCCGACGCCTGGACCAGCCACCGGCCGTCACCGGCCGTCGACACCAGGCGACGCACCTGGAGCACGGCCTCCACCGAGTGACCACTGCGGTGACGCAGCACCACCGCACCCAACCGCACCACCTCAGCGCCCCCGGCCCCACACCGCGCGGCCGGCCCGGCGGCGGCCGGCCCGCCCTCCAGCAGATCGGCCCCCCGCCTTCCCCGGACCTCCTGCGCCGTGTAGCCGAGCAGGCGCTCCGCCCCGGGACTCCAGGCGATGAGCGCGCCGTGGTCGTCCACGACGGCGTACGCCTCGTCGCCCGGCTCGGCCAGCAGGCCGGCGCCGGCATCACGTACGGGGTCCTCCATCACTCCACCCCACTCGGTGAGCTGCTGGTGCACGGGCAGGCGCCCCACGTTTCCAGCTTCGTCCCATAATCCGCTTCACCACCGGCTCGCGCCGGGTCCAGCCAGGCGTGTCGCAGCCAGCGCAGCGCGGGGGCGGTGCCGCGCGCAGCACCGCCCCCACGCGCGGTGGGCAAGGGCCGCCGCGACGGTGAGCGCTCCACCGAAGGCCCCGGGCCCGCCCGGCCGAAACCAAACCGCTTCGCGGCAGGGGCATTTGGGCGTGTACCAGTGACGTTTCTGTGGTGAACGGGCTACGCCGTTGGGGTGAGCAAAGCCTGCGTAGGGAGAGATTCTCCGAATGGCCAGGAAATGATCAGCTTTGGGTAAAGAGCCGCCGTGTCGCGGCCACTCACCCTTGCCCCTATGCAATGACGCACCCCTTCGGAGGATCCGGACGATGACTTACGGGAACAAGCTGCGAGAAGCGATCGCCGAGCCGGGCACGACCCCCCTCATCGGTGTCTACGACATGTACTCGGCGTCGGTCGCCGCCGGGCACTACAACGGGATGTTCGTCTCCGGCTTCGGCTTCGCCGCCTCGTACTACGGGCTGCCCGACATCGGCTTCATCGCCTGGCCGGACATGGTGGCCTTCGTCCAGCGGCTGCGCGGAGCATTCCCCCAGCACCACCTGCTCGTGGACATCGATGACGGTTACGTCGATCCCGAGGTGGCCTGCCACGTGGTGGAGGGGCTGGAGCGCATCGGCGCCTCCGGGGTCATCCTGGAAGACCAGAAGCGTCCCCGCAGGTGCGGCCACGCCGACGGCAAGCAAGTGCTGCCGCTCGCGGAGTACCTGGAGAAACTGGACATGGTGCTGGCGACCCGCAGGGACATGGTCGTCGTCGCGCGCACGGACGCCACCGAGGAGGCCGACATCCTCCACCGGGCGGAGGCCCTCGCGGCCACGGACGCCGACGTCGTCCTGGTCGACGGGGTCCGCAGTGTGGAGTGGATCCGGCGGATCCGTGAGGTGGTCGGCGGCAAGCCGCTGCTGTTCAACCAGATCGCCGGCGGAAAGTCGCCGCGCCTCTCGCTCAGCGAGCTGACCGAGCTCGGCATCGACGTGGCGATCTACAGCACACCCTGCCTCTTCGCGGCACACCGGGCGATGGACACGGCACTCACCGAGCTTCGGGTCGCCGACGGGCGGCTGCCGGCGACGGACGAGAGCGGTGAGGTCGGGGTCGGTGAGTCCACCAGGCTGCTGACGAAGAACATCGCGCGGCACCGGAGCGTGCCCGCCGCACGCGAAAGGGTAGGCGTGTGACCGGAGCGCGGCTCCGGGCCGCCGCCGCCGTCGCCGTGGCCCTGATGGCAGGAGTCGCGGCGCCCGCCGCGGCGAGCGAGAGCCTGATCACCGTGATCGACAACTCACACGCGGACTCCGTGGTGGAGGTCGACCGGGCCGCCAACCTCCAGAGCGGCAGCGGCACCGCCGGCAGCGACCACGACGGCAGCGCCGTGGACATGCTCTCCACCCTGGTCGAGGCGGTGCACCCAAGCCAAGAGGACGCTGACCGAGCGACGCGGTGAGCGGTCACCGACCGGCCGGGCGGAGCGCGGACAGCACGCCCCATCGGGCCGCCCGCCGGCGGACTGCCCGACAGACCGCCCGCCGCGGAGACACGGGGCGGGCGGGGCACTGCTTCGCCCCATGGGCCCACCACGTTGGATGGTTGAACCATCTCCCCCCGTGGACCAGCTGATCGCCGAAGACCCGAACCCGCATAGGCCCGTACCGCCTGATCGCCCGGCTGGGCGCGGGCGGTACGGGCCTGGTCTGTCTGGGCCGCTCCGAAGGCGGACGCACGTGGCCGTGAAGGTGGTGCAGGGCAGGCGCAGTACGCCGGGCACCCCGAGTTCCGCAGGCGCTTCGCCCGTGAAGTGGCCGCTGCCCGGCGGGTGGGCGGGAGTTGGACGGCGGCCGTGCTCGACGCCGACACCGACGCCGCCGTGCCGTGGGTGGCGACCCAGTACATCCCCGGACCCGCACCTCGCCGACCTCATGGGCCGCCGACGGATGCTGACCGTCGGCCTGGTCCTCTTTGCCGCGGGCGCCGCAGATCGCCGCAATGGTGCTGCACGGCCACACCGCCGCCCTCTGGTGGGCCGCCGGCTGCATGCTGCTCGCGAGCCTGATCGCCGGCCCTGATGCTCACGGCCCAGGCATCGAAGGCCCACCCGCCACCGGCCCCCGGGGCAGGCTGGTGAACGGCTCCGCGGTGAACCAGCGCGGATGACCGGGGCGTCCGGCGAACGGCTCGGCCGCCGCAGACGGGCCATCGAACGCACGATGTCGTTTCGATGCGGGGCCCCGGGCCCGCGATGGACCGCACCGGCGTCTTGTCCCACCCGCTGCCCCGCATGCTCGCCTGCACCTGGACGTCACTGCCGAGACATTCCCCGCAAGGCGGCCGGCGCCCGGAGGGCCCGGCCGCCTTGCGGCGCCGCGTCAGTCGCCACCGCAGGACGAGCCGCCACCGCAGGCGTGACCGCCCCCGCCTCCCCGCGACCGGCCGCCCCCCGACCCGCCTCCCCGCGACCGGCCGCCCCCCGACCCGCCGCGCGGGGACGGTCCTGCCCCCGACCCGCCGCGCGGGGACGGGCCTGCCCCCGACCCGCCTCGCGGGGACGGGCCTCGCCCGGACCCATGGATTCCGCTTCCTACTACCGCCGCGATGAACAGCACGATGAGGACGATCCCCACGCCCACCACGTACTCCATTTCCTCCACCCCCCTGCCCGTTCTCATCTGTGTGAGGGTGATGCCCCGCACGGTCGGCGTGCCAAGCGCATCTTGAGGAACTCCAGAGCTTCGGCTCGACATCCACCGCTACGGCCGCCCTCCGGGTGGCGATGACGGGGGGGGCGATCAGCGGCCGCGTCCGTGGCCGGGACGACGACGGTCTGTCCGTCCAGCACGGTGAAGACGTCCTCGACCACTCGCCCGGCCATCCGCGGCGCCTATGGACGCATCAAGGTCACGAGCCGCCGGCGGCCGGCCCGGCCCGGCCCGGCGATCCGAACCGTTCCCAGGGTGCCAGGGCGGTCTTCTCCCGCCCGGCACGGACTCGGCCAGGCGCAGGCACCGCCGTCGGACAGCGGAACGGGACCCGCCGGGCGGGCCGGCCCGGATGCGTGCGGTACGTGACCGCACACCGCATGGTGGCGGTCCCTCGCGGTGCGCCCGCCGCAGCCCGCCCGCCCCCGCCCGGTGGCGTTTCCACGCTGCGTTTACCTGACGCTTCCGGTCGCGTCAAGTCCCGAATCCTCGGAACGTGATCCTGCCGGGCCGGTGGGGCTTACTTGAAGTGCGGGCCTCACCGGAAGGCAACGAGGCAGCACGGTAAGACGGAATTCTCCCCCAGAGAATGCTCCTTTCTCACCACATCGCCGGTTATGCCGGCGCGGCGTCGCCGGTCGGAAAACGGTCCGCCAATTTTCGCCCCGGATTTCCGGGGAATGCCAGCAAACCTCTCTATCGGTAGGAGAAACTCATGACCCGCAATATTGACACCCGCAACGACGTCCGTCCCACGCGGCGGGGCTTCCGCCTCGCGACGGCTCTCGCCTCGGGTGCCCTGCTCTCCGGTGCCGTCATCCTGCCGGTCTCCGCCGCGACGGCGTCTCCGATGCCCGCCGCGCCGGTCGTGAGCGTCGTCGAGGGCAACGACAAGCACGACCACCACGACAAGCACAAGCACAACAAGCACAAGCACGACAAGCACAACAAGCATGACAAGCACAACAACAAGCACGACAAGCACCACGACAAGCACAACAAGTACGACAAGCACCACGACAAGCACAACAAGCACGACAAGCACCACGACCACCACAACAAGCACGACCACCACGACAAGCACGACCACCACTGACAAGCACGACAGGCGACGGCACGGCGCTCCCGCGATCTGGAGCTGATTGCCGTGGGACGGTGCCGACTGCGGTCCGCAGTCCGACTGGGTGGTAAAACCGGCGGTCACGCCACCCAGCCGGACTGCCGAATACCGGCAGGGAAGCGAAACGTGCGGGCCGCCTCACGCGCGGCGGCCGGAGCGGTGCGGAGAAAGCAGCCGCACCCTGGCCATTGGCCCTATGGAATCTGCCTCGGAAATAATCCGAGGCTTTTTGCCTGTTCTCATAATCTTTTGTGCACACGGACGGGGAGCGGCAGCCCGAGGCCGATCCCAAGGACCACCACTCGACAGATGAACCCCGCTTCATCTGTCGGACCACTGCTCCGCCGGCCGGCGACTGTGATCCAGACCGACCGGAAGGCCCCGGGATCTGCCTGCCACGAGCACTCGGCGCGTTCAGCGCGCCAGACTGGGTAGCCGGGCACTGGAAGGTTCGCGGCACAGGACCGTTGCATGGAGAGGTGAGCGACGTGGCCATTCCCGAGAAGAGGAAGAGCGCCGACAGCGCGGCGCCACTCGCTGGGGTCAGGCCCCTGGCCGCGGTAGACCTGGCGCTGAAGAGCCTGGCGTCGCCACCCCAGGGGCCGGAGCAGTTCACCATCGGCGCGGCCGTCGCCTACCAGTGGGCTCTGGGACGCAGGGCCCGTGCCCCGGTCACAAGCGCCGATGGCCGGGGCGTGCCGGATCTGCCGCTGCTGACGGCCGAAGTGGATGCGGCTGTCGTCCAGCTGGAGGACCCCACCACCCCTGCCGACCTGCGTGACTTCACCCGTGGGGTACACGATGCCCTCGGCTGGGTCTGCGGGTACAGCGACCAGAGCGCGTGACCGGCCAGGCGCTTTCCCGTTCCTCGTCGACGAGGCCCCACCGCTCCGGGCATCCGCGTGCCGTGCGGTCAACTCCCCTGGCAGACCGCAGGGATGACGGAACGTGTGACTGCTGGTCAAGCCGGTGCCCGACGTCTTGCGTAGCGCAGCCCCTCCAGGGGCGGTCGCCGGCGCCTGCCCGCAGGGGTACGTGGGCACAGCCGCATGCCGGTAGAGGAACCCGCCCAAGACCGTTCTGCGGTACGGCGTGCGGCTGACGACGCGCCGCGGGATGTGCAAGGCCCGCCTGGCCGGCGGCCAGGGCCTCGCAGAGACCACGTACCGGTTCGAGCCGCGCCGCGCCGCCACTGCCTTGCCGGCTCCTGTCAAGTAACGAACAGCCGGGGCTACGGCCTCATCCCTCATCCGGGCACGGTGGAAACCGACCGTCCTGCGTCGCCAAGAGCAGGAGCGAAACGCCGTCCGGATCGGGGGCCTCCATGTTCCGTGGTGCAGAGGAGCTCGCCGACGGACACAGTCGCTTCACCCTGCGGGGGAGCTTTCTCGACATGGCGGCCGGCACCGTCAGCCGGCAGTTCGTCATCGGCGGCCCCGGCTTCGCCGTCGCCGCCGCCTGTTCCGGCTCACTGCTCACCCTCGACCAGGCGATTGCCCACGTATGCCAAGGCACCTGCCGGATCGCCGTCGTCGGCGGCGTCTACCTCAGCCTCACCCCCGACAGCCTGGTCGGCTCCTCCGGGCTCCGCGCACTGTCCGCCACCGGGGTGTGCCGCCCGTTCGGCGAGGGGGCCGACGGCTTCGTCCTCGGTGAAGGTGCCGGCGCCGTCGTCATACGGCCGATCGTAGACGCGCTCGCCCACGGCGACCGCGTCTACGCAGTGATCAAGGGCATCGGACCGGCCATTGACGGCGCGTCTCCCGGACCGCTGGCCCCCACCGCCGAAGGCCGGCTCCGCGCCATGCGCCGGGCCTATGAGGACGCGGGTGTTCCGCCCTCTTCCGTGGGCTTCCTCGAAGCCCTCGGCACGGTCACCGGCGGCGGCACCGCCGCCGGCGACCGTGCCGAGGCGGAAGCGCTGCGCCGGCTGCGCACCGAGCACCCCGACGACGACCCCGCTCTGTGCTACCTCGCCTCGGGCAAGGCCCTCATCGGGCACTCCCTGTCCGCGGCAGGCATCGCGGGACTGATCAAGACGGCCCTGGTCGTCCACCACCGCACGATCGTGCCGCAGCCGCAGACCACCCCTCATCCGGACCTGGGCATCTCCGCCGCGGGCCTGCGCTTCGCCGACACCGCGCGGCCCCGGCCGAGCGGTGTCGGCGCCCCGCGGCGTACCGCCGTCAGCTCGTCCGGCTTCGGCGGCACGAACGTCCATGCGGTTGTGGAGGAGCAGCCCGCCCCAGCCCCCGGCCGCCTCTCGGTGCGCGCCGAAGACACCGGACCCCACCTCCTCCTGCTCTCCGCCGGCAACCGCGCGCTGCTGGACCGGCACATCGGCGACGTACTCGACACGCTGGACCGCACACCCCGCCCGCCGATCGCGGCACTGGCCCACACCCTGGGCGCGCGTGAGCCGCTGACGGCCCGGCTCGCGATCGTGGCCGCCGACACGGACGGATTCACCCGGCAGCTGCGCCACGCCCGCCGGCAGCTCGCCGACGGCGCCCGGGGCGACCTCGGCGACGGCGCCTTCGTCGCCGACGCACCCCTGCCGGCCGCGCAGCGCCGCATCGCCTTCCTCTTCCCCGGCCAGGGCAGCCAGCGGCCGGGCATGATGCAGGACCTCTACGAGAGGTTCACCGGCTTCCGGGCGGCTGCCGACGGCCTCAGCGCCGTGGCCCGACGGGACACCGGCTTCGACCTCACCGATCTGCTGTACGGCGAGGCCGCGACCACCCACGGCGACGCCGAGGAGCTCAGGCAGCGGCTCGCCGCCACCACCGATGTGTGCCAGCCCCTGCTCGGTACCGTCCAGATGGCCGCCACCCGTCTCCTCGCCGACTGCGGCATCACTCCCGACCTCGCCCTCGGCCACAGCGCCGGAGAGTTCGCCGCCGCCGCGGCGGCCGGAGCGCTCACCGACCAGGACACCATCCGGCTGCTGGTCCACCGCGGCGCGGCCCTCCGGCAGGCCGAGACCGGCCCGCGGGGCGGGATGCTCGTCGTGCAGAGCGACAAGGAGACCTGCCGCCGGCTCATCAACGGCATCGACGACGTGTGGCTCGCCTGCTACAACCAGCCGCAGCAGGTCGTGGTCAGCGGCACGCCGCGAGGGCTCGCCGCCACGCGCCAGGCCTGCGCCGAAGCCGGGGTCGTCACGATGACGCTCGAGGTGTCCAACGCCTTCCACTCGCCGCGCATGGCCTCCACCGAGGAGACCATGCGCGCGGACCTCGCCGACCGCCCCGTCAGCAGCCCCGCCCTGCCGTTCGTCTCGTCCGTGAACGCGGCCGTCTGCACCGACCCCGGCCGACTGCGCGAGCTGTGGGCCCGTCACGCGTCCGCGCCGGTCCGCTTCGGCGATGCCGTCCGCACCGCCTACGACCAGGGGGCCCGCGTCTTCCTCCAGGTGACCGGCGGCAGCTCGCTCCTCACCTCGGTCCGCCGCAACCTCACCGGCCACGGCGACGTTCACGTCGTCCCCGCCGAAGGGGTGGCGCCGGACAGCGGACGTGACTTCATCCGGGCCCTCGCCCAGCTCGCGGTCCTGGGCGCCCCGGTCGACCCGCGCGCCCTGGTTCCCAAGGAAGACCGCCTTCTGCTGGACCTGCCGGTGGCGAGGCCCGACACCCAGCCCTACCGGGTGGCGGACAGGCGCCCCGCGAAGTAGGACACCTCCCCAGGCCGCGACCGTACTGCGTTGGTGCTCCTTGCCCCGCTGGATCATGCTTGTCAGTGGAGCCCCTGCCGTGCAGGTTCCCGTGGGGACAGCGGGCAGGAAACTAGCGAGGGCGAGATGAGCGGCGATGGAGCGACTTCCCACCTCTCCTGGTGAGCGGCCGGAGGAGACGGGCGCCTCCCCTGAGCCGGCATACACGGCCACGGCCAGCATCAACGAGCAGGGCACCGTGACCGAGTGGAGTGAGGGTGCCCATCGACTGCTCGGCTACGTGCCCTCCGAGGTCGTGGGGCTGCCTGCCACCCACCTGCTCGCCGATGACGACGGCGATACGGCGCGGCGGATCCCGCCCGGGCAGGAGCGGTGGAGCGGCACCGTGGCACTGCGGCACCGGGACGGCCACCGGCTGGAACTGGGACTGCTCGCACACCGCTGGACGTCCACCGGCGGGAGCACCAAGTGGTTCGTGGTGTCCGCCGTGGCGGGCACGCCCCGCACGCCCTGGGACGAACCGCTGAAGGAATGGGCGTTCACCCAGTCCCCCTGCTTCCTGGCGATCTTCGACGCCGACCTGCGGCTGGTGCGGGCGAATGCCGGCATGGAGCGCACGCTTTCCCTCACCGAGGCCGAGATGCGCGGGCTGCGCCTGCCGGAAATCGCGCCGGATCCCGTGAGCGACGAGACCGAGCGCAGGATGCGCCTGGCGTTGGAGACCGGTGAGCCGCAGGACGCGGATGCCTTCATCCGCCCCACAGGCGCCAGCACGGACCACGGCTGGGCGACCTCGCTGGCCCCTTTGCGGGACCAGGACGGCCGGGTGCGCGCCGTGTGCCTGGCCGCGCACGACAGGACCGGGATCGAGGGTGACCGGCAGCAGATGCTCCTGCTGAACGTCGCCGACGCCCACATCGGCACCACCCTGGACAGCGCCCGCACCGCACAGGAGCTGGCCGACGTCGCCGTCCCCCGGCTCGCCGACTTCGCAGTCGTCGACCTGCTGGAACCTCCCCCGCGCGGCGACGAGCCGTCCTCCGGCCCGGTGGCAGGGCCGGTCACCGTGGCCCGTACCGCTGTGCGGTCGATCCTCGAAGGAAGCCCGGAGTCCCCGGTCGCGGTCGGAGAGACGACCGTCTATCCGCCGCTGTCACCTCCCGTCGAGTGTCTGGCCGCGGGCCGTGGCGCCGTGTACGGGACAGCCGACCCGGCCATCGCCCAATGGGTCTCCCAGGACCCAGGGGCCGCCTGGATCAGCGAGTACGGGACCCACTCGATGATGGTGGTGCCGCTGCGGGCCGGCAGTATCACTCTCGGCTTGGCCATCTTCAGCCGTCACCAGCGCCGCGAGCCCTTCCAGCCGGAAGACCTGTGGCTGGCCGAGGAACTCACGACCCGAGCGGCCGTCAGCATCCACAACGCGCGCCGGTACACCCGGGAGCACACCACCACCATGACGCTGCAGCGCAGCCTGCTCCCGCACACGATGCCCAAGCAGACGGCACTGGAGATCGCCTCCCGCTACCTGCCCGCCGCTACCGGGGCCGGCGTGGGCGGCGACTGGTTCGACGTGATCCCGCTGTCCGGCGCACGGGTGGCCCTGGTCGTGGGCGACGTCGTCGGCCACGGCATCCGTGCCGCCGCCACCATGGGCCGACTGCGCACCGCCGTACGCACCCTGGCCGACGTCGACCTGCCGCCCGACGAGCTGCTCACCCACCTCGACGACCTGATCATCCACCTGTCCGCCGACGAGGCCGACCGGGAATCCGGCGGGGAAGCCGCCGGGGGCATCGGCACCACCTGCCTGTACGTGGTCTACGACCCGGTCACCCGCAACTGCACGGTCGCCCGGGCCGGCCACCCCCCGCCCGCCGTGGTCTCCCCGGAAGGCTCCGTGTACCTCCTCGATGTCCCGGACGGCCCGCCGCTGGGCCTGGGCGGCCTGCCCTTCGAGTCCCTCGAGGTCGAGCTCCCCGAGGGCAGCATCCTCGCCCTTTACACCGATGGTCTGCTTCAAGCCCGCGACCACGACCTCGACGACGCCCTGGACAGCATGTTCGCAGCCCTCATCCGTCCCGCCTCCACGCTGGAGACGGTCTGCGACCGCGTACTGACGGCTTTGCTGACTCACCCTCCCGATGACGACGTCGCCCTGCTCGTCGCCCGGACCCGGGCCCTGCATGCCGACCAGGTCGTCGTCCTGGACCTGTCCTCCGACCCCTCCGTCGTCGCCCACGCCCGTCGCCACACCACCGACCAGCTGACGGCCTGGGGGCTGGAGGAGGCCTCCTTCGTCACCGAGCTCCTGGTCAGCGAACTGGTCACCAACGCCATCCGCTACGGCGAGCCGCCCATCCAGCTGCGGCTGATCCACGAGAACACCACCCTGATCTGCGAAGTCTCCGACGCGAGCAGTACCGCCCCGCACATGCGGCGGGCCCGGATCTTCGACGAGGGAGGGCGGGGCCTGCTGCTGGTCGCCCAGCTCGCCCAGCGCTGGGGCACCCGGCACGCCCCCATCGGCAAGACCATCTGGGCCGAGCAGTCCCTCGTCGGGTACTGAGGCCTCGTCGGGTACTGAGGACGGCGAGCACCCGGAGGGCGGCGTGCCCTGTGACACGCCTGTGACAGTCGGCGGACACCGTCATGAAGTGGCGCGAGCAGGCTTTTCAACACGGACAAAAAGCCACATTCAGGCATATGTCCCCTGCTTCCGAGGGCGTGAGCAGAGCAGCGATGACCGAACCGATTCGTCGGAGGAAATCCCATGAGCCTCACACTCACCATGCCGCACGCCGAAGCCCCTGCACCTGCGCTGGCCCCGCGTGAGCAGGAGGCACTGGGACACATCGCCGCAGGGCGCACCTACCTGCAGACGGCCCGCCACATGGGGCTCTCCAAGCACACGGTCGACGCCTACCTCCGCCGCATCCGGGCCAAGCTGGGCATCAACAGCACGGCGGAACTGACCCGCCTGGCCATCTCCCTGGGGCTGTGACGCCCGGCCACCCCAGCGGAAACCGCCAGGGAAGCGATCCGGCGCCCGCGCACGCCCCCACCCCCGCCCCCGTCCCCGCCCACCCACGCCCCGGTCACCGGCGCCCCCGCGTACAGAGCGGAGCGCTCTACCGCCCGCCGGGCGGGCCGCCGAAGACCGGCAGCGCCCAGGCCGGAGGCTGCGGGGGCGGCACGGCGTTCCCCGACGTCCCGGGAGGCCGCGGATCCACCCTGACGCCCCCGGTGGCCAACCGCAGGGCCGCCACGAATTCCAGGCACGAGTCGTAACGGTCCTCGGGGACCTTCGCCAGGGCCTTCGCCAGGACCTCGTCGGCGGCGGGCGCGATCCCCGGCCGCCTCTCGGACAGGGCGGGAGGCTGGTCGTACTGGTGCGCCCACAGCAGCGCCACGTCCTCGTCGCGCTGGAAGGGCGGCCCGCCGGCGAGTGTTTCGTAGACGACGCAGGCGAGGCTGTAGAGATCGCACCTGCCGTCCACCGGCCGGCCGGAGATCTGTTCCGGCGCCATGTAGTCGAGCGTGCCGACGAACTCGCCCGCGGCGGTCAGCCCGGAGAGCGCCAGCGACTTCTTCGTCAGTCCGAAGTCCGTGAGATAGACGTGTTCGGGATGGTCGCTGTCGGTGCCCGCGGCGACCAGGATGTTGCCGGGCTTGACGTCCCGGTGCACCAGATCGTGCTCATGGGCCGCGTCGAGTGCGGATGCCACCTGGGCGGCGATGCGCAGGGCGGTCGCGACGGGGAGCGGGCCCTCCCGGTCCAGCAAGGCCCGCAAGTCCGGACCCGAGACGTAACGCATGGCGATGTACAGGACGCCGTCGGTCTCACCGGCTTCGAAGATCGGCACGATGTGAGGGTGGTCGATCATCGCGGCCACCCGCGACTCGTGGGTGAAGCGGCGCCGGAAGGTGTCGTCGCGGGCGCGCTCCGGGGCGATCAGCTTGAGCGCGACCGTACGGTCCAGGCGCAGGTCCTTCGCACAGTAGACCACCGCCATGCCACCGCGGCCGATCATGCGCTCGACCCGGTAGCCCGCGATCTGCTTCCCGATCAGACCGGAGGCCCGGCCCGTGTACAGGCCCGGGTCCGATGCCGTGCTCATCAGGCGCCTCCCTCACCCTGCCCGGTCCGACGACGGCTCGGCGCCGCTGCGGTGTCCGGGGGCGACAGGCCGCTCATCCCTACCCGAAAGTCTATCCAGTGATCCACAGGAGTGCCCGTTCACGATGATGCAGATGATGCAGGTGTGGACGGACGAGCGGTGGCGCCGGCCGGGACAGCGGCGGGACCCGGCAGTCGTCCAGGCCGCATGGGCCGTGTACGGGCGTTCGCGTGCGATCCGCGGCCGGATGCCGACGGCACGTACCGGCTTTGCGGTACGTGCCGTGTGTTCTCGGGGCGGATGTGCCCGGGGGACCCCGGTGCGCAGGATGAACGGGGGCCCCTGGAGTACCGGCTGCTCGTCCGGCCGTTTGCGGCCGGTGGTGCGTGCGGCGCTCCTTCTTGGGCGCCAGCGGGTCGGTCACCGCCGCGCGCGGTTCGCCGCCGGCCTTCGGCCGTGGCGCCCAGCCCGCCCTCCCGCACCGAGGCCGATCCCGAGGTGACCGGTCACGGTGTGATCATCCGGTGCGGCAGTCGCGAGGCGGGAGGCCGGGCTGTGAAGGCGCCGTCGGGGTGCGGAGCCGGTGGGGGTCAGCCGGCGCCGCCGTTGCCGCCGCGGCCGCCTTGACCGCTGCTCTGGCAGCCGACGCCGACGCAGGTACCGCCGTTGCCGCCCCGGCCGCCGTTGCCGCCGTCACCGCCGGCCGGCGCGGCCCCGCCGTTGCCTCCGTTGCCTCCGTTGACGCTGCCGTGGCAGACACCGGCACAGACCCCGCCGTTGCCGCCGTTCGTGCCGTCGCCGCCCTGCCGGCCATCGACGCCGTTGCCGCCGTTGGCGCTGCCGTTGCACAGCCCGGCACAGACCCCGCCGTTGCCGCCGTTGGTGCCGTTGACCGATCCGGTGCAGTTGCCCGCGCACACCCCATCACCGACGCGGACACTTCCCTTGCCCACCTTGACCTTGGCCACCTTGACCTTGCCGACCTTCACGCCGCCGCCGGACTTGCCGCCGCCCGAACGGCTGTCACCGTTGCCGAACGGGGAGCCGAGGTAGGGGCCGGCGGGTGCCGCGGCCGACTGGTTCGGCTGCGCCGGCGCCGCCGTGGCGGCCGGCGCCATCGCACCGGCACCGAGCAAGGTCGAAGAGACGACGAGACCGAGACGGAACTTCCAAGAACGCACACGCATGACATTCACCCTTGCCGAGAAATCGCTTTTCCGTGACACGGTTCCGCTCGCTCGCTTTCCGCGCCTTCTGTCAGCTGGAGGCCGGCGGTTCGACCCGCCGGTCCCGTTTCTTCCTGGAGCCTTTCCGCCCCTGCTTGACCGCCCTCGCCTGCACGGTTTCAGGAGCGGAAATCACCTTCCATCAGGGCGAACCAGTTGCCGTCGAGGTAGTCCTTCTTCCAGGTGTCGAGCTGGTCCTGAGAGATGTCGTACTTCTTGGCGATCTTCTCCTTCGTCGCGTCCGAGTCGTCGGCCAGCATCACCATGACGATGTACACCTTGTCCACCACCGTCAGCTCCGACTTCGACTTGTCGGGCAGGTCATCGAACCGGAGGCACCCCGGGCGGCCGGACTTGCCGGGTTCACCCGGCTGACCGGGCTTGCCGCCCTCTCCGCCCTTACCGCCCTTACCGCCCTCTCCGCCCTTGCCGATCATGGCGCAGGGTTCCGGGTGGTCAACGGCGGCCGAGGAGCTGATGCCGGCCGGGGTGTGGGACCCCGACGCTTGCGCGGCGCACGCCGTGCCGGTGACGAGAGCCAGGGAGGCCGCCGCCAGGACGAGCGGACGCTGCCAGGAAATCGTGAACATGGGGGTTCTCCGTTGTCGTGATCAAAAAGTGGGCCGTGGCCACGAGATTCGGCAAGCGCGGCTACATCTTCCACGGCACCGTCACCTCGGTCCGACTCTGGCTCCGCCCGTGATC
>NZ_JBEXNN010000049.1:0-24678 GCF_040611115.1 Streptomyces sp. NPDC003038 | reverse complement strand
GGCCTCCGCCAGATCCAGTACCGCAGCGACGTCATCGACGGATGCCTCACCGCGACCGGCCTCACACTCACGACACCACGCCTACAACCTCAGTAGCTGTGCCCGGGCGTGTGCCTGGGCCTTCGGTAGACCGGCGGAAGCGTGGGCGACGGCCCGTTCAGCGTAGGAGAGCGCGGTCTCGTAGCGGTTCTCGGCGCGGGCGACCATGCTTTGCGCGCTAAGGGCCCAGGCGGTGAGGCGGGCGTCGTCGGTGCGGGTGCCGTAGGCGGTGGCAGTGGCCAGGTGGGCGCGGGCGCCGGTGTGGTCGTCGAGGTGGAAGGCGAGGTTGCCCATCAGGGCGGAGAGCCAGCCGACGTTGCGGTGGAGGCCGCCTGCGACCTGGTCGGGGACGTGGCCGGTGACCAGGCAGTCGGTGAGTAGGCCGCAGGCGGCTCGGACTTCCTCGAAGAGGAGGTAGGCGGGGTGCTTGGGGTAGGTGAGGGCGTAGTGCTCGACGGCGGCGTCCGCCAGCACGGCGATTATCCCTGTGGGCTCGCCGCGCATGGCCCTTTGGCGAGTACGTGGGGGCGGAGGCGACGTGCGGCGACCCTCTGTGTGTCGAACTGGCAGGTGCCGGGTGAGCGTCACCCGTACACCCTGGCGGCCAGCAACAACCTGGCCTACAGCCGGTGAGCACCGACACAACAATCCAGGCGGCAACGGGTGACGAAATACTCCGTCCTGCTCCGCTTCACCGCCGCCGGACCGTGGGTCTTCGGCGAGTGGGACTCGCTTGAGCCTGCCGAGCGTACCTACCTGAACTGGATCGGCTTGTACGGCAGCCACGCGACCGTCGTCATCCGGCTCGTGGACGACACGACGAACCCCGGAACCGTGATCAAGGAGTGGACACCCGGGAGGGCGGTGGCTAAGGCCGTTGAGGTATGCGGGTATTAGGCGCCCTGCCTGGGTACGGGTGTACGGAAAAGCCTGGCTTCCCCTGCTACGGGCTGGGGGAGCCAGGCACGTCATCTGATACTCAGACCGAGGTCGCATCCTCGGCAGCATGGTGCACGAAGGTCAGGAACGCGGCCGGCGACAACAGCAGTGCCGGACCCTCCATGACCTTCGAGTCCCTGATGGCGACGCCGATGTGCTTCGTGCCGCGGAAGTCGGCGACCTCCACGCAGTTGTCGTTGCCGCCGCTGCGGGACGACTTCCGCCACTGGGCGGGGGGCAGTGCCAAGCCGTTGAAGGTCGTGGTGCGGGTCGGGCTGGGGCTCATCGCCGAATCTCCTCTATGCGGTTCATGATCGCTTTCCGGGAGGCATCCACGGAAAGGGCATCTGCGACGATCGCCTCGAAGGCGTCATCGAATTGCTGGACGTCCGCGGTGCCCTCTACGAACGTGCCGCCGAGCATGTTCTCCAGATGCACGACGGTGGGCCACGGCTTCTCGAAATCAACCACGCTGAACAGGCCGAGCAAGCCGGGGTGGGCACCAGCGGACATCGGCATGACCTGGATCGTGACGTTCATGCGTTCGGACATGTAGAGCAGGTGATTGAGCTGGTCGAGCATGATCGATGGCTCATCCTTGCTTTGCTCAAGCACGGACTGGTGGATGACTGCCCGCAGCTTGAGGGGCGGCCGGTCCGAGCGGGAGAGGACGGCCTGGCGGGCCATGCGCACATCGACCAGAGCCTGCACCTGCTGGGGTGTCCGAGGTGGCATGGCGGTGCCGGTGATGATGGCCTTGGCGTACCCCGGCCGCTGTAGCAAGCCAGGCACCAGGTGACCGCCGTAGAAGCGGATGCCGACGGCGTCGCTCTCCAGAGACAGGTAGTCCCGGTAGGGATTGGCAACGACATCGCCGTAGGTCGCCCACCATCCCTGCTTGCCCGCGTCCCTGGCGAGTCCCTGGAGCGCTGAGATCAGGTCCGCGTCCGTGACCCCGTACGTACGCATCAAGAGGTCGATGTCCTTGGGGGTGACGCCGGCGCGGGCGTTTTCCACCTTCGAGAGCTTGGTGTGATGCCAGCCAAGCCGGGCTGCCGCCTCTTCTCCCGTGAGCCCCGCCTTGTCACGACAGTCGGCAAGGAGGCCGCCGAGCCGACGTCTGCGGAGTGTCGGCTTTGCCCTCTGGTTTGGCATCCGCTCATTCTCCCTTCGGGTGACGATCTGGCACCTGCGGGTGCGCAGTTGTGCCCCGCGGGTTGCATTGTGCCCTCCCTGGTTGCACCCGTCGACGGGAACGAAGATTCGGAATATGCAATCTGGGGTGACATGGTTGCGTACCCAGGTTTCAACA
Source organism: Streptomyces sp. NPDC003038 (assembly GCF_040611115.1). NCBI lineage: Bacteria > Bacillati > Actinomycetota > Actinomycetes > Kitasatosporales > Streptomycetaceae > Streptomyces > Streptomyces sp. NPDC003038. Next base: position 22,388 of record NZ_JBEXNN010000049.1, on the reverse strand, counting down.
GTGCATCCTCGCATGGCAACCATTGACGGAGTGTCATTTCAAGATCGCCTGTGACTCTCAGTCAACTCTCCAGCGGCGCGCGGGGAACGACACCATCGCTGCTGCGCCTGCCCGCTCCCCGTCCGTACGGAGGACTGCGCCATGTCGATCGCCGCACCATCGCTTGAGTCCGACGTGTTGAGCCTCATCGGGTTGCCCAACCCGTTGCCCGTCCTTGACCGGGCGGAAGCCAGCTTCGAGCGGACCGGACAGCCCGACCAGGACGCGCGCCGCCCGCGGCAGGCACGGCGCATCATGATCGCCTGCATGGGGGCGTGGCGCCTCCGCGACTACGTGGACGACGCCGCACTCCTGATGTCCGAGCTGGTCACGAACGCCTTCCAGCACGGAGCCGGTGAGGAGGTGCGTGTCCGCCTCTACCTGACCGAGAAGTACGTCTGCTTCGAGGTGCAGAGCGGTGGTGCGGGCGCTGCGCGGCCCAAGGTCGCCGCGGACTTCGACGAAAGCGGTCGTGGCCTGTTCCTTGTGTCCCTGATCGCAGGCGACTGGGCGGTGAGCAGAGACCACGCCGGTATGTGGTGCACCCTCCCCATCAACAGGGCGGAAAACGCGCGATGACGACGGACACCCTGTCGGCCTTACCTGGCTGCGACGCCAGCTCCGAGACGCTGTCGTGGGTTCTGCAGGCCTTGAAGCTGCCGGTTCAGGCGCTCGTCCTGGACGGGATCTGCGAGGACCTCAACCAGGTCTCAGACGGCGCGTTCGACGAGTACCAGTCGTACGGCCTTGCAGACCGGCTGCGCACCCACCTGGAGCGGCTCCTGGTAGCCATCCCCAGCGTGGAGTCCTCCCCGACCGCCGTCGAGCTCCTGGCGGCCCCCGGACGCCGGCTCCTCAGGGAGAACATCCCCCGCGAACCGGGCCTCGTGCCCGCATACCTGCGCGAGATGGCCCGGGCCTGTGAGGACCTCCTCGAACACTTCGCCCCCTTCACACCGCCCACCCCGTGATCGTCCCGCGCCTCCCCGCCGGCGAACCCCGTAGGCGGCCGGGCGCGGGCTCCAACTGCCCTCCGCCGGACGTTCCGTACACCTCCCCCAACATCCGGCGGAGGGCCACACCCGAAGGAGCGCCATGTGCCAGCATCAGCCACCGTGCCCGTCGGCAGACGCCGCCGACCGGGAAGCCGCACACCCGATGGCCTACCGTCCGGAACAGGGCTGGTTTGTTAACTGCACCTTCGTGTCCTCGTTGAGCCGGGAGATGTCCGCCTGCTCAAGGAGGTTCGTGTGACGGGGACCGTGTACCACCAGCTGATCGAGGGGCGTGTCCCGCTCCCTCGGATCGGTTCGGTGATCCAGTTGGAGACGCAGCACCCCCCGTACGTCGTTATGGGAGCAGATGGGAAGCCCGTTTCGCCGGTGGTGCCGTACCTGCGGGACCTCTCGCTCAGCGACAACAGTCCGGCGACGGGCCGAAGCTACGCCTACGACTTGCTGCGATGGTTTCGGGTCTTGTGGGTGCTGAACGTCGCCTGGGAGAAGGCGACGGAGGCTGAGGTCGCGGCCATAGTGGGATGGCTGCGGACGGCGCCGAACCCGCAGAGGCGTCGGAGGAACCCGAGCTCGCCCGCGCCCGGCTCGGTGAATCCGCGAACCGGAAAGCGATACCTCAAGGCCGGCTACTCACCCAGCACCATCAACCACTGCCTGACGGTGGTCGGCAGCTTCTACGACTTTCACCAGGAACAGGGACGTGGGCCGGTGATCAACCCGGTCCCGGTCTCGCAGGCCCGCCGTCAAGCCCTGGCCCACCGCAGTCCGGACGAGCCGATGAAGCCCTTCCGTCGGGCACGGCTGAGGCAGCGGATGCCCAGGACCGAGCCCCGCGCGATGCCGGACGCGATGTGGGACGAGTTCTTCGAGGCGATGAACCACGACCGGGACCGAGCCGCCGTCCTGCTCTACGTCTCGAGCGGGGCCCGCGCCGGAGAACTGCTCGGGGTCGCGCCCGCTGACATCGACTGGCCTGGTCAGATCGTCCACGTCATCTCGAAGGGCACCCGCCTGCGCGAACCCGTCCCGGTCAGCCCCCAGGCCCTGGTGGTGCTCGCCGCCTACATCGACGCGGCCGGGCTGCCCGCGGCTCATGAGCCGGTCTTCAGGACCCGGCGTGGTCCGGACAAGCCGCTCAGCTACTGGGCGATGCGTCGTGTCATCCAGCGGGCCAACATGAGACTCGCCACGAACTGGACCCTGCACGATCTGCGGCACACCGCGGCCGAGCGCATGCCAACGATCCGAACCTGACCCTGGTCGAAGTCCGGGCCGTCCTTCGCCACGCAGACCTCGCGACCACCGGCCGCTACCTGCGGGCACGCGTCGAAGACCTTTTCGACGCCTTGCAGGCCCACTACAACCGCCCCAAGGTCCAGCCCTCCATTGCGCCCGGCTACGACCCCGAGGACTTCAAGGCGGTGTTCGGTGGCTGACGGCACGATCACTCAGGACTACACCGTTCGCAATCGGCGAGTGAACTACCGCGATGAGCCGTTCATCCCGGCTCCCGCCTCACGGTTCAACACATCGCTCAAGGCAGCCCCGGCCCCCAGGCCGCTGGAACATCCCGGAGTTTTCGGGGACCTTTCGAGGGCGCCGGCCAAGGAGATCTGCCGACTGGTGGAGCATGACGTCCGGCCGGCGAACCGCGGACGGCACTTGCGGGGCCTTGAGAAGCTCCTGGACCACCTCGCGGAGCACACCGGCCGGACCTGGCAGGAGCGGTGGGAAGCGGCTGGCTTCGACGCGGAAGGGGCTCCGTCCGTCATCGTGCTGGCGGACAAGAACGACCGCTACGACCAGCCTTTCCTTATCGCCGCCCTGAAATGGATCTTCTGCTTACGGGTCGTCCAGCCGTCTCTCTCGGGCTTCCGGGCCAACCGGTTCGGCAACTATCCCGAGGCATTCCGCCAAATCCAGGACCACCGCGAGCTCAACCGGTACTTCGCGGCCGTCGACTCCACCGAGCACTTCCCGAACATCCACAAGTTCAGGGCGAAGGCGGACATCGCGGCCGCCCTGACCACTCAGGGCATCCAGCTGGACGGGCTGACCCCCGCCGCCCTGCTCCACTACTCGGTGGAGTGCCGCCGACTCGGCGTCGCTCCTGGCGCTACGGGCGACCACCAGAGGTTCACCGCGCTCGGCGCCTGGCAGGTGCTGCACGCCATGGACCACTTCCCGCCCGGGACACCGCCGACGCTTCGCGCCTTCATCTACGCGGGCCAGCGGACGGTCACCGAACTCGTCGACCGCTACCCCATCCGTCACCAGGGCGTCCGACAGCTGCTGATCGACTACCTCACCCGCCGGCAGACCGAGACCGACTACGTCACCGTCGAAGGTCTCGCGCGTCGTCTCGCGAGCCAGTTCTGGGCCAAGATCGAAGCACTCAGCCCGGGACACCCAGACCTTGTCCTGCCTCCAGACCTCTACGACCAGTGGCGGGCGGAGATCCAGCTCTGGGACCGGGACCGGACCAAGACCCGCAAGGACGCCTCCGGCATCCTTCTCGCGGTCCGCGCTCTCTACATGGACCTCCACAGCTGGGCGATCGGCGAGCCGGAAAGGTGGGCCCACTGGGTCGCACCCTGCCCGGTCCGACGCCGGGACCTCAAGGGCTTCGCGACACGCAAGCGCGAGGTCCACCACCGCATGGCCGAACGCGTCCGAGTCCGCCAGCCCCTGCTGCCAACTCTGTCCGCCCACATCGAGAGCCGTCACGAGTACCTGACCGGCCTGCTTGCAGCAGCCGAACCTGTTCCCCTCGGACAGGGCTTCGACTACCAGGGCCTGCGCTACCGGCGCACGGACTCCGAACGCGACCGGACCCGAAACCGGCGGGAACAGAACCCGACGGTCAGGGTGATCGATCCGAGCGGGGAGGCCATCGATGTCACCGCCGCCGAGGAGAGTGCGTTCTGGGAATGGGCCCAGGTCGAGGTCCTGCGGCACAGCGGGATCCGGGTCGAGGAACTCGTCGAGCTCACCCACCTCAGCATCCGGCAGTATCAGCGGCCGAACGGCGAGGTCATCGCCCTCCTGGTCGTGGCTCCGTCAAAGAGCGAACGCGAACGCGTGATCCCGATGTCCGCGGACCTCTTCCACGTCATCGCTCAGATCATCCGCCGGCACACCTCCGGAGGCCGGACCGTGAGGGTCCTGAGCCGCTACGACCCTCACGAAAAGACCTGGTCAGAACCCATGCCGTTCCTCTTCCAACGGCAGACGGGCACCACCCACGGAGTCATGGCACCCAACACAGTGCTCCACATGCTCGCCCGCAGCTGCGAAGAGCTGGCCGACACCAACCCGGCGTTCAGCGACCTCACCTTCACGCCCCACGACTTCCGCCGGCTGTTCGCGACCGAGGTGGTCAACGGCGGGCTTCCCATCCACATCGGCGCGGCCCTGCTGGGCCACCTCAACCTCCAGACGCTCCAGGGATACGTCGCAGTCTTCGCCGAGGACGTCGTCGTCCACTACCAGCAGTTCCTCAACCACCGCAGGACCCTGAGGCCGGAATACGAGTACCCCACGGTCAGCCCGGAAGAGTGGGCCGACTTCGAGGAGCACTTCGACAAGCGCAAGGTCGAACTCGGCAACTGCGCTCGCCCCTACGGCACCCCCTGCACCCACGAGCACGCCTGCATCCGCTGCCCCATGCTCCAGGTCAACCCGAAGCTGCTGCCCCGACTCGCCGAGCTGGAAAAGGACCTCCTCCTCCGGCGCCAACGAGCTGAGGAAGAACAGTGGCTCGGCGAGGTCGAAGGCATCAACGCAACGCTGACCTTCCTGCACGCCAAACAAGCCGAAGCCGCCCGCCTCTCCACCCGACCCGTCGTCGACCTCGGACTCCCGGCCCCGCGCACCCAGGAGCCTTCGTGATCCGCAACTCATCACCTTCGAGTGAAGTGCAGAGAAGGAGCCTGCTGTGCAACGGCGTCCTGCTCTTCGAGGACACCGGCGAGTTGCTGCCCGACGGCCGGGTGGTCGAGCCGCACCGCGCGGCGCGCGCCCCGCACGCCGCCGTGCCAGCCGCGGGCAGTTCTGTGGGTGCTCGATGAGCAGGCTGTCGCCGCCGGACCCCGAATTCCTCTCTGGCATCTGCGTCGACACCCGCTACACCGAAGGCGGGTCCCCGGTCGTGACCCTCTACCACCCGCACGCCCACTCCCGGAACACCGTCACGGAGAACGCGATGCTGGCTATCGCGTCCCGGCTCGGGCTGCGATACGGCCGCCACTTCCCAAGGACCGGTCAGCATGTCTACGACATCGAAGGGGTGTGGGCGCTGGACTACGGCCACCCCCGGGACTGCCTGCGGTTCGAACCGGGGCCGGTGTGGCCCTACGTGGCCCGGGGCGCCGGCGGCGTGCTCGTGGTCGTCAGCCTGGAGCACGAGCCGCGGCCCTCCCCCAAGGCGCGCGTCCTGAGCGGACGACTCGCCTTGCGGCGACGGGCGCCTCGCGAATGGACGCGGGCGCGGTGAGGCGGTCACGGACCAGCTACCGGGAAGAGGTGGGAGCTGTGGAGAAGCCGGAGAACACGCCTGCCGTGGAGGACCCGCTGGCCTGGCCGCCCCACCGCCGACTCCTACCAGGACTACGGATACAGGGTAGACGCCCGCGTCCGGGCCCTGGAGGCACGCGCCGCGCGGATCACGATCTGCATGTCGGACCGCCTTCGGCGCCGGACGACAGCAGCACCCGAACGACACTCCGAAAACCCCAAGAGACAGGAAGCTCCGCGTGTTCGTCGACATCCCATGCGAACTCGAAGCCGCTCTTATCGGCCTTCCTCTCCCGACGTGGAAGCTGGACGGCTCGTTCCTGGCGAAGTCCACCATGGAGCGGTACCGCACCGAGCTGACGGCCACCCCGCGGTTCGAGGAGACCGCCGCGACGCTGCGCCACGCGCTGACCGGGGAGGGCGGCGGATACGCCGTGCTGCGCCTGGGGAACCTCGCCAAGGCGCTGGAGACCGACGACGACCGGTTCCTGCGCCTGGCGACGGCTTTCGCGGCCGAGGTGGCCGTCCCCTTCTCGCCCTTCCCGCGGTGGCCACTGTGGAAGGACATCGGGGTCAAGGTCGACAAGGACCCCGGCAAGTCCAGCGGCATCGGGTACAACGCCTTCCATATGGACCTGGTGAACGCGACCCTGCCCCCGGACTACACCACGCTCCTGTGCATCCGCCCCGACCCGCTCGGCGGCGGCTCCAGCATCCTCTCCGATGCCCACGCGGCGGTGGCGCGGCTGTCGGAGGACAGCCGCGCCCTGCTGGCCGAGTCGGCCTACCACTACGGGACCTTCTTCGATCTGTTCGGCGTGGGCGAGGAGTACAAGCCGTTTCCGATCCTGGACGGCCCCGACCAGGGCGCGGGGTTCGTCCGGTTCACTGCCAAGATGCTGGAGAGGTCCCAGCTCGGCCAGGCGCACGCCGACGCCGCCAGGGAGCTCGCCGAGGAGCTCGTCTGGGGGCAGGTCTCCTTCATGCTCCAGCCCGGGGACTACCTCATCGTGAACCAGCGCCGCTTCCTGCACGGCCGGGAGGCGCTCCACAGCGGCCAGGAGACCGTCCCGGTCGCCGACCGACGGCTGCTCCTCCAGTTGTTCCTGCGCGCGCCGGCCGACGCGGGCTCGGCCGCGTAGCCGGCCGACGGCACCAGTGACCCGCCGACTCCCGCCCTTCGGGTCCAGCCGCCGAGCACGCGGCACGGCCACGGGGCCGGGCCCGGTCGGGCACCCCCGGGAACGGTCGCGCACCGGGCCGGGCCCGTGCACAGGTCTAGATGCGCGAGTTGCGCAGCGACTGCCACACAGCGCCGGCCAGTGCCCGCGTCGCCCGCGGGACCGACAGATGCTCGTGCTCGCGGTACAAGTTCCAGTTGTACGGGACGAGAGACAGCTTGCTGGAGGACAGCGATCCCGCCTGGTGGGCTCGGTACACCGCGAGCGGCTCGGCCAGGCCCCGGGCGTTGAAGCCGTCCCGCATGATCGAGAGCCACAGGGCGTAGTCCTGCCGTTTGCGCATTTCCGGCATCAGCCTCGTGCCCAAGGCGTTGCGGTCGTACATGGCGGTGAGAGCACCGATGTGGTCTTGGAGCAGCATCGCGCGGTAGTCCACGTGCTCCCGCGCGCGGACCACCCGGCCGTTCGGGACCCAGTCGGTGCTCTCGCCGTCGTAGTCGGCGTCCATCTTGAAGTACGAGGTGAAGGTCAAAGGCGCAGCGCCTTCCACGGCGAAGGCGAGCTGCTCTTCGGTCTTCTCCGGCAGCCACATGTCGTCGCTGTCGAGCAAGGCGATGTAATCCCCGCGGGCCCGCTCCATCGCGAGGTTGCGGGCCCGGCCAGCACCACCCCGTTCGGGAGCCGACTCCGGCAGGACGCGTTCGTCCCGCTTGGCGAACTCGCGGAGCAGGTCCATGGAGCCGTCGGAGGACCGATCGTCGGTGATCAGCAGCTCCAGGTCGCTGTGGGTCTGCGTGAGCACCGACCGGACCGCTGCGCTCAACGTCGCTGCCGAGTTGTACACGGGCATCACGACAGACACCAGAGGCACAGCGATCTCCTTGCCAGACCAGGAACGACGGTCCATTCAAGCACCGCAATCGAGTAGGAGCTGCCATGCACATAGTTGTCGCTGGTCAGGGCTACGTAGGGCTTCCGCTGGCCGTACGTACCGCAGAGGTGGGTCACCGTGTCGTCGGCTACGACGTGGATCCGCTCCGCGTCCAGCAGCTCGCCGCCGGTGATTCGTACGTGGAGGACGTGGCCTCCTCGCGGCTCCGCGCGGTGCTGGACACCGGCGCGTACTCCGCGCCCGCCGACGCCGGCGCGCTGGCCGACTACGACATCGCGGTGATCACGGTGCCGACCCCACTGGGGGACGGCGTGCCCGACCTGACCTACGTCGAGACCTGCGCCCGGACCCTGGGTAAGCACCTGCGCCCCGGCGCGACCGTGGTCCTGGAGTCCACGACGTATCCCGGCACCACGGAGGAACTGGTGCTGCCGATCCTGGAGGAGACCTCGGGCCTCAAGGGCGGGGCGGACTTCCGGGTCGGATTCAGCCCCGAACGCATCGCCCCGGGCAACAAGCGGTGGTCGTTCGAGGGGACACCGAAGCTGGTGTCCGGAATCGACGCCACATCACTCGAAGTGATCAAGGAGTTCTACGACGGCATCTTTCACACCACGGTGCCGGTGTCCGGGCCCAAGGTTGCCGAGCTGGCCAAGCTGATCGAGAACACCTTCCGGCTCGTCAACATCTCCATGATCAACGAGCTGGCGACGCTGACCGACCGCCTCGGTGTGAACATCTGGGAGGCGATCGACGCCGCCGGCACCAAGCCCTTCGGCTTCGCGCGGTTCACCCCGGGGCCGGGAGTCGGCGGGCACTGCCTGCCCGTCGACCCGCTGTTCCTCGCGTGGAAGATCCGGGAAGACCTCGGCGTCCCCTTCCGGTTCGTGGAACTCGCCGCCGACGTGAACCGCTACATGCCCGCCTACGTCGTCCAGCGTGTCGTGGCAGCACTCGACAACCGCGGCGTGCCCGTGGCCGGAGCTCGGATCCTGCTGCTCGGCCTGACCTACAAGATCAACGCCACCGACCTCCGCAACTCACCGTCGGCACGTGTCGCCGAACTCCTGACCGACCTCGGCGCCGAGGTCCGCGGTGCCGAACCCAACATCCCGAACGGCGCCGGCACCGAGCTGACCGTTCGCCGGGTGGACGCGACCGCGGAGGAGGTCGCGGCCGCCGACGCCGTGGTGCTCCTCATGGACCACGCACGATTCGACCTCGCGATGATCCAGCGGCACGCGGCCTGGGTTCTCGACTGCCGAAACCGCATGTCCGGAGCGAACGTCGAGGTCCTCTAGCACTCCCCTCCCCCTGACCGGCCCCGACCCTCCACCCCAGGAGTTCTCTTGCGCGACGAATGGGAGCACGCCCACACGGACTACACCCTGCCCGTGCAGCGTCGCAGCCCTGCCTCGTTGTGGGCGAGAGGCGCCAGAACACTTCCTTGAGAACATCGACCTCGCACGCGCCGCCGGTGAGCGGGTCGGTGACCCGGAAGCGAGCGGACAGCGGGGCGATCTCGACCTCGGCCACCTGCCCGCCCCGCTCCGTGAGCCCGTCGCGCACAGCCTGGGCGATCTCTTCCATGGGGGTCGCGGACTCGGTGGCGACGTCCAGGTCCTGGCTGACCCGCTCCAGGAGCCGGTGGGCCTGCACGGCATAGCCGCCGGTCAGCACGAGAGGGAACGGAGAGCCGAGCGCGAGCACGTCGGCGAGCAGCCGTGCGTGCAGGTCGGGCATCTTCACGCCGCGGCCCGCTCCCGCAGCTGGGGGAAGGCTTCCTCCCACACGTCCCGCACGCTCGGGCCCGTAAGGGTGCGCAGCACCGGCCACAGGCTGGAGAGCAGCTCGGCGTTCAGAAACCGGCACAGGTCCTCGCGGGTGCCCTCGGCGAGCACCGTCCGATAGAGCCCCATGCGCTGCCTGGGCTGGTCCAGGTCGAAGGCGCGCAGCCCGGACCACACCACGTGCAGCGGGAGCTCGACGACTCCGTGCACGGGCCCGGTCAGCTCGGACAGACCGGCCGGCAGCCGCCGGGCGAACTTCACCCTGTACAGGACCGCATCGTCAAAACCGGCATCGGGGACAGACATGGCACCGAGTATGCCCTGGCCTCGCGCTGCCCTGCATCCCTGCTCCTCCGAGTTCAGGGGGCGGGCCCCCGAACCAGCCAGAGTGCTGGTTCGGGGGCCCGCGGTCTCCGGTCCGCTGACGGGGTGCTGCTCGGCTCCGTCAGGCCAGTGCTTTGCGGTGGCGCCGTATGACCGATGCCTGCCCGGCGAACAGCGCGGGCGGCATGAAGTGTGGTGGGGGCAGGTGTCGTTCCAAGGCGGGGAGGTAGTTCCATCGCACGCCGGAGTGGGCGGAGTGTGCGTAGTGGTGGAGGTCGCCGTAGGGGAGCCAGGTGGTCGCGGCGAGCGCGGCGAGGGCGCGATTGTTCCGGTATAGGCGCAGGCAGCGGCCGGCCTCGTTTTCGGCGGGGGTGCCGGTGCGGTGGTCGGGGTCGAACCAGGTGTGTTCGGCGAGCAGGGAGAACCAGGCCAGCAGGGGGTAGAGCAGCACGCGCGGGATGAGCACCCCAGCGAGGACGGCTGCCCATCCGCCGGCCGTGTACGCGGTGGCGGCCACGGCGGCGCCCGCGGCGTACCGGCCGGGCTGCGGCCGCAGGTTGGCGGCCAGGGTGGAGACCGTGGCGGTGATGCCGCGCGGGGTGAGGGGGAAGAGCAGGGCGGCGGCGAAGCGGCGGCGATCGACACCCGGGTGCAGGCCGGCCTGGGCGAGCTCGGCGAGGTTGGGGTCGGTGGCCAGGGTGGCGGCGGGGTGGTGGTCGCGGACGTGGCGGCGGCGCCGTACCGCGAGGGGGGCCAGGCCGAGGGGGTAGTGCGCGCCGACCGAGGCCAGGACGTCGTTGGCGCGACGGGTCCTCGCCAGTACCCCGTACACGGCGTGGTGCCTGATCTCCTGGAGGTGACGGAACTGGACGGCGACCCCCGCCATCGCCACCACGGCGCCCGCTAGTTGTTGCGGGACACGACGTTGTTGACGGGGCGGCTCTGAGTCTCCGACGGTTACGCGCCAGGTATCGAGATATGGTGGTGTGTCGGAATGTCTGCCTCATGACCGCGACGACGGGGTCAGAGTCGGGTGATCTGATCGAGGTGTTCAACGCCCTCGGCAACCCTGCCCGTTTGCAGATCATGCAGTGGCTGAAAGATCCCGATATGCACTTCGGCGAGTACGAGCCGATCGCGGACCGCCAGTCGGTTGGTGTATGCGTCACGCACATCCAGGCAAAGTCGGGGCTCGCACAGTCGACCGTCTCCAGCTACATGAGCACGCTCGAACGGGCGGGACTCGTGCGTTCCACCCGGGTGGGCAAGTGGACCCACTATCGGCGCGATGAGGAACGGCTGGCGCAGGTGGCACGGTCGATCAACTCCATCTGATTGACGAATCGCGATACGTCAATATGATCTCGGGACGCGCCCGCCCGGCATGCCGCCCGAGCAGGCCCCCGGCTGCCACTCCAACCGCGTCGTCTTCGACGAGGCGGCCCTGGCCGCCGGGGCCGCCCTGCACGCGGCCGCGGCCCTGCGCACCTGCGTCCCGGCCGGGTAAGGGCACGCGCGGGCCCCGACGGTGGCCACGGCGCACCTCGTCAACCACGGCTACTTCACCGAGCCCGCCATCACGCCCTGGACGAAGTGCCGCTGGAAGGCGAAGAAGACGATCAGCGGGACCACCAGGGAAAGGAACGCCCCCGGCGCGAGGACGCCGATGTTGCTTCCGAACTGCCGCATCTGGGACTGCAGGGCGACCGTGAGCGGCTGGGACTCGCTGTCCGCGAAGAGCAGCGCCACGAGCATGTCGTTCCACACCCACAGGAACTGAAAGATCGCCAGGCTCGCGATGGCCGGACGGCCCAGCGGCAGTACGAGGCGGGAGAAGATCCGCCACTCGCTGCCTCCGTCCATCCGTGCGGCTTCGAGCATTTCGCGCGGTATCTCGGCGAAGTAGTTGCGCAGCAAGAAGATCGCGAACGGGAGACCGTAGGCGACGTGGAAGAGGACGACGCCCGCGATCGTGCCGAACAGCCCCACGGCTCCGAAGAGTTTGGCCACGGGCAGCAGCCCGATCTGCACGGGGACGACCAGCAGTCCGACGACCACCAGGAAGATGCCGTCCCGGCCGGGGAAGTCCAGCCACGCGAAGGCGTATCCGGCGAGTGACGCGAGGGCGACCACCAGGGCGGTGGTGGGTACGGATATCAGCAGGGTGTTGCCGAAGGCCTCCGCGATGCCGGCATCCTTCAGCAGGGCGCCGTAGTTGTCCAGGGAGAGCTGGGACGGGTCGGCGAGCGCGGTCCACCAGCCGTCGGAGGCATTGTCCCGTTCGGAGCGCAGCGAGGACAGGAACAGGCCTGCCAGGGGGGTGATCCATACGAGGGCGGCGAGGATCAGCACGCCCTGGACGAGGGAGCTGCCCAGCAGGCGCGACAGCCGGCTCCCGCGTTGCGGCCCCGGCCCGGACGGGGCGGGGAGGGGGCGGACCGCTGCCGCCTGGCGGGCCGGGGGGCGCTCGATGGTGCTGTGGCCGCTCATGCGCCACTCCTTCGGAATCGCCGGATGTTGAAGGCCATCGCCGGGACGACCAGCAGGAGGAGCACCACGCTGAGCGCGCTGCCGAGGCCCTGGTCGTTGCCGCCGCCGAAGGAGACCAGCCACATGCGGGTGGCCAGCACGTTCGCCTCTTCCTGGACGGGTCCGGGCGCGATGATGTAGACGAGGTCGAAGACCTTCATCACGTTGATCACCAGGGTCACGAAGACGACGGTGAGCACCGGTGCCAGCAGCGGCACGGTGATCTTGCGGAAGATCTGCCCCTCGGTGGCTCCGTCCATCCGCGCGGCCTCCAACGCGTCGCGCGGGACGGCCGCGAGGCCGGCGCCGATCAGGACCATCGCGAAGCCGGTCCACACCCACAGGTAGGCGCCGATGATGGCCGGCGTCACCAGCGCCGGACCGAGCCAGTTCACCCCCTTGTAAGGGGCCTCGAAGTTGGCCGCGGGCAGCGTGACGGTGTACTCGCCGTGGGGCAGCGCGGTGAAGCGGAAGGATCCGTCTTCGGCCGTGGTGGCGGTCGCGGCCACCCGGCCGTCGCGTACGGCCTCGACCGTCATGCCGGGCAGTCCCTTCTCGCCCGGGTCGACCTTGCCGGGCGTGCCGGCGCCGCCGGGGGCGAAGTCGAGGTAGACGACTCCCCCGATTCCCGGTGCGTCGGGGGCCGCCGCGGCAGCGGCCTTCGCGCCGGCGGGCATCGCGTCGGCCGCCACTCCTACGAAGCCGAGGCTGACCGGTCGGCCGGGGCGTACGGTCTCCTCCGTGCTGTACGGGCCGCCCGCGCTGCCGGTCAGGCCCTGACCCTCTCGGGCGCGGGCCGTCGGATAGGCGGCGGCGTCGTCGAAGGTGTCGTGGACCCCGACGACGGTTGCGTTGAGCACGCCCCGGCCGGGGTCCTGTTCGTAGGCGAGCCGGAAGATGATGCCCGCGGCGAGGAACGACACGGCCATCGGCAGGAACAGCACCAGCTTGAAGGCGGTCGCCCAGCGCACCTTTTCGGTGAGCACGGCGAGGAGCAGTCCGAGTCCGGTCAGCAGGGCCGGGGCGACGACGACCCAGACGGTGCTGTTGCGGATCGCCTTGAGGGTGGCCGGGTCGTGGATGATCGCCGCGTAGTTCCCGGCTCCGACGAAGCGGTCACCGCTGGCGTCGAAGAGGCTGCGGCCGAAGGAGAAGAGGACGGGGTAGACGACCAGCGCGCCGAGCAGCAGCAGGGCCGGCAGGACGAAGACGACCGCGAGGCGGCGCTTCCTTCGCTGGGCCCGGCGCCGCCCGTCGGCGCTGGCGCGGGCGCGGGCGCGGGCGGCCAGGGTGTCAGCCATGGGAGCCGCCTCAGTTCCTGTAGGCCTTGACGGCCTCGGCCTCGAGCTTCGCGGCCGTGCCCCGGGGGTCCGACGGGTCGCGCAGGAAGTCCTGGAGGAGCTTCCACTCGCCCGCGCCCTTGGTACCGCCGAACGCGGCCGGGGCCTGGTCCGACATGTCGAAGCGGATCGAGTCGCCCGCCGCGATGAGCGACTCGGCGGTGCCGCGGGTGACGGGGTCGCCGTACGCGGCCATGTCGACCCGGATGCTCGGGGACAGGAAGCCGCCGGCGCCGGCCCAGATCTCGGCCGCCTCGGGGCCGGCCAGGTACTCGACGAGCTTCATGCCGGCCGCGCCGTTCTTTCCCTGCTTGAGGACGACGGCCGCGTCACCCCCGCTGACGACGGGCGCCTTGCCGCCGTCGACCGCAGGGAACGGAAGGAACTTGGCGTCCTTGCCGGGCTGCTTGCCGAACTGGTCCTTGGCGACGCCGCCGACGAAGTCCCCCTCGTAGACCATGGCCGCCTTGGGCTCGGGGCCGAAGACCTGCTCGACCGACGTGGGGAAGTCGGTACCCAGCGCGCTCTGGGCGCCGCCGGCGACGAGCCGGTCGTCCTTGAAGAGTTCCCCGAGGGTGGTCAGCGCTGTGACGACGCTGTCGTCGGTCCACTTGAGCGTGTGCTGCGCGAGCTGGTCGTACTTCTCCGGCCCGGCCTGGGAGAGGTAGATGTTCTCGAACCAGTCGGTGAGGGTCCAGCCGTCCTCGCCGGCTATGGCGAAGGCCGGGCGGCCGGAGTCGGCGAGGGTGCGGCCGGTCTTGAGCAGGTCGGCGTAGCTCTTGGGCTCGCTCACGCCCGCCTGGGTGAAGGTCTCGGGGGCGTACCAGATGGTGGACTTGTGGGCGGCCTTGAAGTAGAGGCCGTAGTACGTGCCTGCGACGGTGCCGTAGTTCTTCCACACGGGGGCGAGGGTGGAGTCGGCCGTCCTGGCGGTCTGCTCGGACAGGGGCTGGAGCCAGCCCTCCTTGGCGAACTGCTGGAGCACGCCCACCTGGGGGACCATCACCACGTCGGGCGCGTTGCCGCCCTCGATCTTGCTCCCGACGAACGTGGAGACGTTGTCGCCGGAGGGGACGAAGACCGTCGTGGCGCCGGTCTTCTTGGAGAAGGCGTCCAGGACCTTCTTGAAGTTCTTCTGCTCGGTGCCGGTCCAGACGCCCGCCACGGTCACGGTCTGGCCGGCCAGTTCACCCCCGCTCGCGGGTCCGGTGGTGCCGCCGCAGGCGGTGGCACCGAGGGTGAGGGCCAGGGCCGCCGCGGCGGTGGCCGCGGTACGTCGGGTCTTCTTGCCGGGGCGTCGCATGATGAGGTCCTTTTCGCGGAAGTCCGGGGCTGCGGGCTGGGCGGGTCCCAGCGTCACCGGGAGGAGCTGGGCGCGGAGATGGGCGCGGAGATGGGCCGAGCGGAGGTGGGCAGAGGGGAGAGGGGGCAGAGGGGAGAGGGGGCGGGAAGGCCGGGTCGGCGCCGGGGTTCCGGGGGTCACGGGGCAGGGCACTCGCCCGTCCACCAGGCGGCCGTTGCCGGGGGGAGTACGCCGTCGGGGCAGGGGCCGCTGGCGAGCAGCGGAGTCCCGGGGACCGGAGCGGGCACCGGCTGCGTGCCGAAGTTCACCGCGCAGACCAGGCCCTCGCCGCGGGCGATCGCCAGCACGTGCGCGGGCGCGTCCAGCCAGCGCAGGGTGCCGTCGCCGAGCTGCGGGAGGGTGCGCCGCAGCTGGAGTCCGTCGCGGTAGAGGTGCCAGAAGGAGCGGGTGTCCGCCAGGGCGCGGTCGGTGGCGTGCTCGGCGAACCACTCGGGCTGCGGCAGCCACGGCTTGGCGCCGGCCGCCGCCTGGCTGAAGCCGAACGGTGAGGCGTGCCCGGACCAGGGCAGGGGCACGCGGCAGCCGTCCCTTACGTGCTTGCGGCTGCCGGTGCGGCGGAAGATCGGGTCGGTGAGGGCCTCGTCCGGCAGGTCGAGTACCTCGGGGAGGCCGAGCTCCTCGCCCTGGTAGACGTAGGCGGCGCCGGGCAGGGCGAGCATCAGGAGCGCGGCGGCGCGGGCGCGGGAGGGACCCAGTCCGCTGCCTTCCACCCCGGGTTCGCCCGCGTAGCGGGTGACCGTGCGGACCTGATCGTGGTTGTTGAGCACCCAGGTGACGGTGGATCCGGTGCCGGCGATGTCGCGCATCGCCTCGGTGATCGTCGCGCGGAAGGCGCGGGCGTCCCAGGGGGCGCTGAGCAGGTCGAAGAAGAACGCCTGGTGCAGTTCGTCGGGGCGGACGTACTCGGCGTGCTGGCGTGCGGTCGGCACGGACACCTCGCCCACCAGCAGGCGCTCCTGGCCGTCCCGGGCGGTGTACTCCTCGCACACCGAGCGCCATCGGCGCCACACGCCGTGGACCTCGGGCTGGTTCCAGGCCAGCTGGTTGACGGCGTCGCGGGCCCGTTCGTCGGCTCCGGGGTCGTCGGAGTCGGGCAGCTCGGGGTGTTTGAACAGTCCGGCGGCGACGTCGATGCGGAAACCGTCGACACCGCGGTCCAGCCAGAAGCGCAGCACCCGCTCGAAGTCATCGCCCACGACAGGGTCGCGCCAGTTCAGGTCGGGCTGCTCGGGCGTGAAGAGGTGCAGGTACCACTCTCCGGGGGCGCCGTCGGGACCGGTGGTCCGGCTCCAGGCGGGCCCGCCGAACATGGCGCGCCAGTTGTTGGGCGGTTGCGCCCCGTCCGGGCCGCGGCCGGGCGCGAAGTGGAAGCGGGAGCGCGGCGGGCTGCCGGGCGCGGCGGCGAGCGCCTCGCGGAACCACGGGTGCTCGCTGGAGCAGTGGTTGGGGACGATGTCGAGCAGCAGCTTGAGCCCGAGTCTGCGGGCGTCGGCCACCAGCCGGTCGAACTCGGCGAGGTCGCCGTAGACGGGGTCGACACGGCAGTAGTCGGCGACGTCGTAGCCGTGGTCGTGCTGCGGCGACGGATAGAAGGGGCTGAGCCAGATGCCGTCGACACCGAGCTTCCTGAGGTAGGGAAGCCCGGCCCGTACGCCGGCCAGGTCGCCGACGCCGTCCCCGGTGCTGTCGAGGAAGCTGCGGACGTAGACCTGGTAGATCACCGCGTCGCGCCACCAGGAGACCGGTGGGGTGGCGGTGCGGGAGGGGTGGCCGGTGTCGGCCGGAAGGGTGCTGAGCATCTCGCGTCGACCTGTTTCTGCTGAATGCGAGAGCGCTCTGGATCGCATGCGACCCGCGCGCTGTTATGCATGCATGTTAGGTAGGACCGAATGGACGATGTCAACGATGTGTCCAGAAGCATCCGAAAGTTGGGGTGTTTTGTGCTGAATATCCGCATGCACGACTGAGGGTCGCTACCTAACATGTAAGTAGAGACCCTCAGGGGAGGCGGAGAAGTGCGATCAGCCCTTGCGGGAGATGGCCCGAAGTTCGCGCGCGAGCCGCGCCGCTGCCTGCTCGGGTGTCTGGCGCAGCGCCGTCACGTCCTGCGCCACGGCCTGCACGGCGAGGCTCACCTGGTCGTAGCGCGGACTCTTGGGGCGCGGGACCGCCGACAGGACGCTCTGGCGGAGCGTGGGCAGGTACGGATGCGCGCGGATCAGCTCGGGGTCCTCGTACAGGGCGGCGCGCACTGGTGGCAGCGAGCCCTCGGTGAGCACCTGCCGCTGGACCCGTTCACTGGTGAGGTAGGAGATCAGATTGGCTGCCGACGCCGGGTGCCGCGAGTCGCTGCTGACGGCGAGGTTGGAGCCGCCGAGCACGCTGGTGCCGGGCCCGTCGGGTCCGGGGAGCGGCACGGCGCCGAACCTGCCCGCGATCGACGACCCGTTCGCGCTCGCGTCCGCGTACACGTACGGCCAGTTCCGCAGGAAGAGCATCCGGCCGTCCTGGAACGCCCGGCGGGACTCCTCCTCCTTGTAGCCGAGCGCGTCACGGGAGATCCAGCCCTCACGCACGCCGTCCGCGAGGAACCGCAGTCCGGCGCGCGCGGCCTCGGAGTCCACGGTCACCCGGGCGCCGTCGTCGCGCAGGATCGAACCGCCCGCCGAGTGCACGGCCTCGGTGACGTTGACGGTGAGCCCTTCGTACGGCAGGAACTGTCCGGCATAGCCGTCCAGTCCGTACCGCGGGGCGATCGTGCGGGCCTGCCGGGCCAGTTCGGCCCAGGTGCGCGGCGCATCCTCGCCCTCGCGGTCGAGGATGTCCTTGCGGTAGTAGAGCAGTCCCGCGTTCGTGACGTACGGGACCGCGTACAGCCGATCGTCGAAGGTCGCGGTGTCGACGACCGGCTGCAGGAAAGCGTCCAGCGGGAAGCGGTCACGCTCGAGCGGGGAGATCCATCCGGCCGCCGCGAACTCGGACGTCCAGGCGACGTCGATGTTCAGTACGTCGAACCGGCCACGGCCCGATCGCAGCTCGCTGATCATCTGGGCCCGCGTCTCGTCGGCCGAGTCGGGCAGTTCGACGAGCGTGACGCGCTCGCCGGGGTGGTCGTCGTTCCAGTCCTCGAGCAGCGGGGACAGGTAGCCGGTCAGATCGCCCGCCGTCACGAGTGTCAGGGGGCCGCGCCCCTCTGAGGCCGCCCCCGCGTCGGCGCGGACGCCCAAACCGGAGTAGCCCGCCAGTACCACCGCCGCGACCAGGAGAGCTCTGCCCGCGGCACGCGTCCACCGCATCGATTCCTCCCCGTGCACGATCCGGCTGCGCCGCCGGCCATCGCGGCCTATATATACCCGTTAGGCATGGGCGATACTAGACGTCCAGGCAGACGGGCCGGACGCGGACGCCACCCGTCCGGTGCTGAGTGAACCGTTGACTACGGAGCGGGAAGGAGGGGAGCCAGTGCGGCTGGCGCTCCTTGCGCTCCTCACCCGTAGCCCTGCGCACGGTTACGAGCTGAAGCAGGACCTTGAGAAGCTCCTGGGCTCCGCGTACCCTCAGCCCAACGTCGGCCAGATCTACGTGACCCTCGGCCGGCTGGAGAAGAGCGGGCTGATCGAGGGCGAGGACGTCGAACAGTCGGGCCGGCCCAACAAGCGCACGTACAGGCTGACGGACGCCGGGCGTGAGGCCGTGCTGGCGTGGTTCGAGGACACAGCGGAGGAGCCCCGGGTACGGGACGAGTTCTTCATGAAGCTGGCCCTCGCACCGCGGTCGGGTCTGGCCGACCCTGTCGCACTGATCAACAAGCAGCGGCGGCACTACCTCAACACCATGCGGGACCTGTCCAGGCTGGCCGCAGCGGAGGACCGCGACAACAAGATCTCCCAACTGCTGATCGAAGGGGCCATGCTGCACCTGCAGGCCGACCTCGACTGGCTGGAACGCTGTCAGGAGGAGCTGGAATGAGCGTCGACGCCACCACCGTTCCTGCCGTGCCCATCGTGCGCGCCGAGGGCCTGACCAAGACGCACCACGGCGAGGGCGTGCCGGTGCACGCCGTACGCGGGGTGGACCTGTCCGTCCAGCCGGGCGAGTTCGTCGCGGTGACCGGGCCGTCGGGAGCCGGGAAGTCCACGCTGCTCCATCTGATCGGCGGCCTCCAGCAGCCCGACAGCGGGAAGTTGTGGCTCGGCGGCGAGCGCGTGGACCAGTACAGCGAGGCCCGCTGGGCCGTTCTCCGGCGCCGCAGCATCGGCGTCGTCTTCCAGTTCTTCAACCTGGTCTCCAACCTGACCGTCGCCGACAACGTCGAACTGCCCGCCCTCCTCACCGGCGCCTCCCCGAAGGCCGCCCGCGACTCCGGCGCCGAACTGCTCGCCGAACTCGGCCTCGAAGGCCGGGAGCGATCGATGCCCGGCGAGCTGTCCGGCGGCGAACAGCAGCGGGTCGCGCTCGCCCGCGCCCTGGTCAACCACCCGGCGCTGCTGCTCGCCGACGAACCGGCAGGAAGCCTCGACAGCAAGGGCACCCGCGAGGTGCTGCGGCTGCTCTCCCGGTTCCACCAGCGCGGCCAGACGATCGTGATGGTCACCCATGACGCCCGGATGGCCAGTGCCGCCGACCGCGTCATCAGCTTCTTCGACGGGCGCATAGCCGACGACGCGCAGCTCGACGACGGACGTCGCGAACCGGCCGGCGGCGTCCGCGGCGTACTCGAACTGAAGGAGTGACCGTGCGGGCCACTCTGCGCTGGGCGCACGCCGACTTCCGCGCACGCCGCGGCGAAGCCTTCTTCGTCGTGCTGGCCAGCGCCGGGATCATCGCCTCGCTCCTGCTGGCCGGCGCCCTGTTCAGCTACGCCGCCAATCCCTGGCAGCGGATCTTCAACCAGTCCCAGGGCGCGCACATCTGGCTGCACACCCGCGCCGGGGCTGACACGGACCTCCTGTCCCGCGTGGACGGGGTCGCCGCCCTCTCCGGGCCCTTCCGCACGGCGGCGACGACCGTCGAGTCGCGCGGCGCGCGGGCCGGGGTGACCCTGCGCGCGGCCGCGGCGGAGCCCCCGGAGACGGGGCGGCCGCTCGTCACGGCAGGCAGCTGGCTGGCCCCGACCGACGGCGGGGCAGCGGCCGGCACCGTCGTACTGGAGGCCTCGGTCGCACAGGCGCTGTGGGCGGAGCCGGGCGACACGGTGCAGGTCACGGGCCCGGACGGCGCCGCGCACACGCTGCGGGTGAGCGGGATCGCCGAGGCGGCCGAGCCCCGCTACCAGCCGGGCGGCGGGCCGGGCATCGGCTGGGTCCTCTCCCTCACCCTGGACGGGATCGCGCGGGAAGACACCGGGCAGAGCGTGGGGCTGCGCCTGGAGGATCCCGACGACACCGACTTCATGGTCCAGCGCGCCGTGACTCTGCTCGGTGCCGACCGGGTGGCCGGTGTCACCAAATGGCAGCAGGCCAGGGCCGAGGCGGGCGGCGACGACCGGCTCCTCGGGCAGCTGTTCGCCGTCTTCGGGCTCGGCGCGCTGCTCACGGCGGCGCTGGCGGCGGCGGGAGCGATCGGCGCGCGGGTCCGCGGCCAGCTGAGGGACATCGCGGTCCTCAAGGCCATCGGCTTCACGCCCGGCCAGGTGACCCGCGGCCTCCTCGTACAGCACCTGGCTTTCGCGCTCCTCGGCGTGGCCCTCGGCACGGCGGCCATCGCCCTGCTGGGAGCCCGGCTGCCGGGACGGATCGGGGAAGCGGCGGCGGTGTGGGAGGACCTGCCCGGCCACACCGCGCTGATGATCGGCCTCCCCTGCGGTGCGGTGCTGCTGATCGCGGCGGCCACCGGGCTCTCGGCCTGGCGGGCCGGACGGGTGCCACCGGTGCCCGTGGCACGGGCGGCGCTCCCGTCCGCCAGGCCGATGACCGCGCTCGGCAGGCGGGCCCTCAGGAGACGGGTGCCTCCGGCCCTGGTCCTGGGGTGGCGTGCGGCGTTCCCGCGACGCGGCCGGCCGCTCGTGTCGGTGGCCCGCCTGGCCTTGCCGCTGCTGCTCATCACGGTCGCGCTCGTCGCCTGGTCGACGCTGGACCAGTTCCGCAGCCGGCCCGAGCTGATGGGACTGCCCGCGGCCCTGACCGTACGGGCCGAGCGGCCCTCAGGTCCGTCGGACGCGGAGCTGGAGCAGACCCTCGCGACGCTCCCGGACATCGCCGCGGTCCATCCGGGTGCGGAGATGGCGGCGCTCGTGCCGGGACAGACCGGGACCATCACGCTCCGCGGAGTGGGCACGGCCCGGCAGCCGTATCCCTCCGCCGTGGTGGAAGGGCGCGCGGTCGCCGGACCTGACGAGGCCGTGGCCGGTCAGGGGCTGCTGGACCTCCTCGGCGTACGCGTCGGCGACTGGGTACGGATGACCGTTGAGGGACGGCCGCAGATCCTGCACCTGGTCGGCCGCACCATCGAACCCGAATCCGGCGGGCGGGTGGTCACCACGACCATCGACGCGCTGCGGGAGCGCGATCCGCTGCTGCGGCCCGAGTTCCATGCCCTGGTGCTGCGCGACGGGGCGGACCCGCGGGCGGTGAGCGGTGCGCTCGCCGTGGCGGCAGGTGGCAGGCTGGAGATCCGTGAGACGCCCAACCCGGCCGACCGGCTGGAACCGGCGCGCGGAGTGATCGCCTCCCTGATCGCGGTGCTGGCGCTGATCGGGCTGACCGAACTCCTGACGCTGATCGGCACGGGCGTACGCGACCGCGGCCGCGACCTGCTCGCGCTGAAGGCGATCGGGCTGACGCCCCGGCAGATCGGGGCGGTGATGGTGACGGCCGCCGGTCTGACCGCGCTGGTGTCCGCGCTGGCCGGGACTGCGGTGGGTGCGCTGTCCGGCAGCTGGCTGGTGGACGTTCAGGGCGCGTCGAGCGGGATCGGCGCGGGGATCGCCCGCCTTCCGGCGCTGCCCGTACTGTTGACGGTGATCGTCGGGGCGGTGCTGGGTGCGGTGGGGGCGGCGGCTTTGCCGGCGACACGGGCGGTACGACGGCGGCCGGCGGACTCGCTGAGCGAGGCACTCTGACACTCCGGGCCGACGCGCCTGTCCTCGCCGCATGGCATGCCGAATCAGCGAACTCGTCATCGACGCGGAAGACCCCGACCGACTGGCCGCATTCTGGTGCGAAGTCCTCGGTTACGTCGAACTGGCCCGGGAAGGTGACGGCAGTATCGAAATCGGTCCGCCCGGCGTCCAACAGGCGAGGGTGGGAGTAACGGCCATGACGGAAGAAACTGACATCGGCGTCTATCTGGGGCTGGACGTCGGGAAGGGGGAACATCACGCCACCGCCGTCAGCCCTGCCGGGAAGAAGGTCTTCGACAAGCCGCTGCCCAACAGCGAGCCGAAACTGCGGGAGCTGTT
>NZ_JBEXNN010000048.1:0-26781 GCF_040611115.1 Streptomyces sp. NPDC003038 | reverse complement strand
GTCGAGGAGCAGGACGTCCTTGACCTCACCCTTGAGCACACCGGCCTGGAGGGTGGCGCCGATGGCGACGACCTCGTCCGGGTTGACGCCCTTGTTGGCGTCCTGGCCACCGGTCAGCTCCTTGACGAGCTCCGCGACGGCCGGCATACGGGTGGAGCCGCCGACGAGAACGACGTGGTCGATCTCGGACAGCTGGATGCGGGCGTCCTTGATGACGTTGTGGAACGGCGCCTTGCAGCGGTCCAGCAGGTCGGCGGTCAGCTGCTGGAACTGGGAGCGCGTGAGCTTCTCGTCCAGGTGCAGCGGGCCCTCGGCCGAGGCCGTGATGTAGGGCAGGTTGATCGAGGTCTCCGTGGAGGAGGACAGCTCGATCTTCGCCTTCTCGGCGGCCTCGCGCAGGCGCTGGAGCGCCATCTTGTCCTTGGACAGGTCGACGCCGTGGCCGTTCTGGAACTGCTTCACGAGGTAGTCGACGACGCGCTGGTCCCAGTCGTCGCCACCGAGGTGGTTGTCACCGTTGGTGGCCTTGACCTCGACGACGCCCTCGCCGATCTCCAGGAGCGACACGTCGAAGGTGCCGCCACCGAGGTCGAAGACGAGAATGGTCTGGTCGTCCTTGTCGAGACCGTAGGCCAGGGCGGCGGCGGTCGGCTCGTTGACGATGCGCAGGACGTTCAGACCCGCGATCTCACCGGCCTCCTTCGTCGCCTGACGCTCGGAGTCGTTGAAGTACGCCGGGACGGTGATGACCGCGTCCGTGACCTTCTCACCCAGGTACGCCTCGGCGTCGCGCTTCAGCTTCTGCAGGATGAAGGCGCTCATCTGCTGCGGGTTGAAGTCCTTGCCGTCCAGGTTGATCTTCCAGTCGGTGCCCATGTGGCGCTTCACCGAGCGGATGGTCCGGTCCACGTTCGTGACCGCCTGGCGCTTCGCGACCTCGCCGACGAGCACCTCGCCGTTCTTGGCGAAGGCGACGACGGACGGCGTGGTCCTGGCGCCCTCGGCGTTGGTGATGACGGTGGGCTCGCCGCCTTCCAGAACGCTGACGACGGAGTTAGTGGTGCCCAGGTCGATGCCGACCGCACGTGCCATTTCGATTCCTCCAGCTGACTTGAGTGGAACAGGCTCAAGGATGCCGCAAGGCCGCGTCCGCGTCAACAGAGCTGAGCGTGGTCGGCTCAACCTTTAGGCTCCCCTTACGCGCAATCTCGCTTGCCGCCGCGGCAAAACCCGTCGGCGCTTGAGGCGCGGAGCGCCGGGGCGGCGCGCCGGCAGCGGCCCCGCACCCGGACGGGGGACCGTCGCCGCGCGTCTCACCGCTCCCGCCGGACGGCTGCGGCACCGTGCGAGGCATGCCCCTGCCGCTCACCCTCGCCGCCCTCCCGCTCCCCCGGCCGGCCACGCCCCCGGCCAAGCGGGTGCTCGACCTCGCCGCCTCCCTGCTCCTGCTCGCCGTCTGCACCGCACCGCTGCTGCTGATCGCCGGCCTGCTGTACGCGAACCAGGCCGCGCGGGGCAGGCGGGGCACCCGGCCCGCGCGGGTCTTCGTACGGGAGCCGGCGACCGGCCTGGCGGGGCGACAGTTCCGGACCTGGCGGTTCCACACCGACGGGGCGGGCCTGCTCGGCGCGGCCGTGGAGCGGTGCGCGCTCGACGGGCTGCCGCAGCTGCTCAACGTGGTGCGGGGTGAGATGTCGCTGGTCGGGCCGCGCCCGGAGGCCCGTACGGACCGCCCCGAGCGGCTCCTCGTACGGCCCGGAATGACCGGATTGTGGCAGGTGAGCGCACGCTCGGACCTACCCTGGGAGGAGATGGCCCTGCTTGACCGTCATTATGTGGAGAACCACTGGCTCGGGATGGACCTGGCGATCCTGGCGCGAACCCCACGGGCGGCCTACCGGCAAAGGCATGCCTGAGCGACACAGATCACCGCGCGCTCGGCTACATTGCGGCGTCGGGAGTGGGTAACCTCAAGCCTTGACTGCATAAGTTACCGCTTAGTAAGTGCCGCCCGAGGAGCCTTCCCATGCAACTCGCCGCGATCATCGTGTCGCTGGTCCTGACCGTGGTCGGCGTCGCGCTGCTCGCCCGAGCCGTGGCGCAGATCTACCGGTTCGTGAAGCTCGGCCAGCCCGTACCGGCCGGCAGCCGCACGGACGACCCGAAGGCCCGGACCCTCACCCTGGCCCGGGAGTTCCTCGGCCACAGCCGCATGAACCGCTGGGGCATCGTCGGCTTCGCCCACTGGTTCGTCGCGATCGGCTTCCTGACGCTGCCGCCGACCCTGGTGCAGGCGTACGGGCAGCTCTTCCAGGCGGACTGGATGCTGCCGGTCATCGGGGACTTCCTGCCCTTCGAGTTCTACACCGAGTTCATCGGCCTGATGACCGTCGTGGGCATCGTCGTCCTGATGGTGATCCGGCTGCTCAGCCTCCCCTCGCGGGCGGGCCGCAAGTCGCGCTTCGCGGGCTCGAAGGCCTGGCAGGCGTACTTCGTCGAATACGTCATCCTCACCATCGGCCTCGCGATCCTCGCGCTGCGCGGCCTCGAGGGCGCCATCCACCACGTGGACGGCTACGAGGCGTCGTACTTCGCCTCGTACCCCCTGGTGCTGGCCTTCAAGGGGATGTCGCTCGGCGCCCTCCAGAACGCCATCTACTTCACCGCGATGATCAAGATCGGCGTCTCGCTGATCTGGATGATCACCGTCTCGCTCAACACCAACATGGGTGTCGCCTGGCACCGCTTCCTCGGCTTCCCGAACATCTGGTTCAAGCGGAACGCGGACGGTTCGTCGGCGCTCGGCGCCCTCCAGCCGATGACGAGCGGCGGCAAGGAGATCGACTTCGAGGACCCGGGCGAGGACGACGTCTTCGGCGTCTCGCAGGTCGAGCAGTTCTCCTGGAAGGGCATCCTCGACTTCTCCACGTGTACGGAGTGCGGTCGCTGCCAGTCGCAGTGCCCGGCCTGGAACACCGGCAAGCCCCTGTCGCCGAAGCTCCTGATCATGTCGCTGCGCGACCACGCGCACGCCAAGGCCCCGTACCTGCTGGCCGGCGGCGGCAAGGACATCGAGGGCAACGAGAAGGCCTCGGCCGAGGCCCTCGCCGGAGTGCCCGCTTCCGCGCTGGCGGAGGCCGAGCGCCCGCTGATCGGCACGGTCGAGGAGAACGGCGTCATCGACCCGGACGTGCTGTGGTCCTGCACGACGTGCGGTGCGTGCGTGGAGCAGTGCCCGGTCGACATCGAGCACATCGACCACATCGTCGACATGCGGCGCTACCAGGTGATGATCGAGTCCGCGTTCCCGTCCGAGGCGGGCACGATGCTCAAGAACCTGGAGAAGAAGGGCAACCCCTGGGGCCTCGCGAAGAAGCAGCGCGTCGAGTGGACCAAGGAGGTGGACTTCGAGGTACCGATCGTCGGCAAGGACGTGGAGGACCTGTCGGAGTTCGACTACCTCTACTGGGTCGGCTGCGCGGGCGCGCTGGAGGACCGGGCCAAGAAGACGACGAAGGCCTTCGCGGAGCTGCTCAACATCGCGGGCGTCAAGTTCGCGATCATGGGCGGCGACGAGAAGTGCACCGGCGACTCGCCGCGCCGCCTCGGCAACGAGCCGCTGTTCCAGCAGCTGGGCCAGGAGAACGTGGCCATGCTGAACATGGCGTTCGGGGAGGACGACGAGGATCCGTCGACCCGGAAGCCGAAGTCGGCGAAGCGGATCGTCTCGACCTGCCCGCACTGCTTCAACACCATCGCGAACGAGTACCCGCAGCTCGGCGGCGAGTACGAGGTCATCCACCACACCCAGCTGCTCCAGCACCTGATCGACGAGGGCCGGCTGGTGCCGGTGACGCCGGTCGACGGCCTGGTCACCTACCACGACCCGTGCTACCTGGGACGGCACAACAAGGTCTACACGCCGCCGCGCGAGATCATGTCGGCCGTGCCGGGGCTCCGGCAGCAGGAGATGCACCGCCACAAGGAGCGGGGCTTCTGCTGCGGCGCCGGTGGCGCGCGGATGTGGATGGAGGAGCGGATCGGCAAGCGCATCAACAACGAGCGGGTCGACGAGGCGCTGTCCCTGAACCCGGACATCGTGTCGACGGCGTGCCCGTTCTGCCTGGTGATGCTGACCGACTCGGTGAACGGCAAGAAGAACGACGGGCAGGCGAAGGAGTCCGTCCAGGTCGTGGACGTGGCGCAGCTGCTGCTCGACTCGGTGAAGACGCCGGAACCGCCGATGCCGGAGCCGGAGCCGGAGGCTAAGCCGGAGGCCGCGCCTGCGGCGAAGGCGGAGCCGGAGCCGGAGCCGGAGCCTGCGGTGAAGGTAGCGGCCGGGGCCAAGCCCGAGCCCGCGGCAAAGGCAGCGGCCGAGCCCGAGCCGGAGGCCAAGCCCGAGCCCGCGGCAAAGGCAGCGGCCGAGCCCGCGGCCGAGGTGGAGCTCGACCCCGAGGCGAAGCCCGAGGGCGCCAAGTAGCGGTCGGCCACCGGCCGCGCAGGCACCCGTAAGCAGTACCGGACGGCCGGTCCCCCACGTGGGGACCGGCCGTTCCGCATGCCGTCATCTCAGACCGGGTCGTCACCCGCACGGGGTCGGCGCAGCAGCGGGGGCAGCCCCCCGGGGTTCCCCCTAGGGGATGTCACAGGTCAGCCGCAAAGCCCGCGTGTTCCGGCCGCCCGGTCACCACGGCCTGCCGGACCAGGTACGTTCGATCACGTGGCTGGATTCAGGATCGGACGCGGCCGGGACAACAACCGCACCCCGCAACAACCCCCGCGGCAGCAGCCGTACGGTCAGCAGCAACCGCCGCCGTACGGCCAGCAGCCCTACCCTCCCGCCGGGCCTCCCCCGCAACAGCAGTGGCCGCAGCAGGCCGCCGGGGGCCACGGTGAGCCGGAGTACTTCGACCCGTACGGGCAGCACCCGCAGGCGCAGCCCCCGTACGGGCAGGGACCGGCGTACGCGAACGACAACCCGGGGCACACCCAGGCCTTCGTGTTCGGCGAGGACCCGTACGGCCAGGGAGCGACCTACCAGGCGGGCGCGGCCACGGCCGCCCCGGCCGGTCCGCGGCTGCCGTGGAAGGAACTGCTCCGCGGCATCGTCACCCGCCCCGGGCAGACCTTCCTGCAGATGCGCGACTACTCCGTCTGGGGCCCCGCGCTGACCGTGACCTTCCTCTACGGTCTGCTCGCGGTCTTCGGCCTCGACGACGCCCGCGAGGACGCGATCAACGCGACGCTGTCGAAGGCCGTGCCGATCGTGCTGTCGGCGGGCGTGGCGTTCGTCATCTGCGGCCTGGTCCTCGGCGCAGTCACGCACACGCTGGCCCGCCAGATGGGCGGCGACGGGTCGTGGCAGCCGACCGTGGGCCTGTCCATGCTGGTCATGTCCATCACGGACGCGCCGCGCCTGCTGTTCGCCGTGTTCCTCGGCGGCGACAACATGGTCGTACAGGTGCTGGGCTGGGTCACCTGGGTGGCGGCCGGCGCGCTCTTCACCTCACTCGTCAGCAAGTCGCACGACCTGCCGTGGCCGAAGGCGCTGGGCGCGTCCGCGATCCAGCTGATCGCGCTGCTGTCGATCATCAAGCTGGGCACGCTGTAGCGCTCCCCGTAGGGACGAGCAAGGGGCCCGCCGCGCGGCGATCCGCGCGGCGGGCCCTTTCCTGCTGATGTGGGGTCAGGCCGTGTGAGGCTCAGGCGTCGAGGACCTGGCCCTCGCGCTTCACGACGGGCGGCTCGACCGACCAGGGGAAGTTGATCCACTCGTCGGTCTTCTTCCACACGTACTCGCACTTCACGAGCGAGTGGGACTTCTCGTAGACGACCGCGGAGCGGACCTCCGCGACATGACCCAGGCAGAAGTCGTGGACGAGCTTCAGCGTCTTGCCGGTGTCGGCCACGTCATCGGCGATGAGGACCTTCTTCGCCGAGAAGTCGATCGCGTCGGGCACGGGCGCCAGCATGACCGGCATCTCCAGCGTGGTCCCGACACCGGTGTAGAACTCCACGTTCACGAGGTGGATGTTCTTGCAGTCCAGCGCGTACGCCAGCCCGCCGGCCACGAACACGCCGCCGCGGGCGATGCTCAGGATGATGTCGGGCTCGTAGCCGTCGTCGGCGATCGTCTGCGCCAGCTCGCGCACGGCGCGGCCGAAGCCGTCGTA
Organism: Streptomyces sp. NPDC003038; assembly: GCF_040611115.1. NCBI lineage: Bacteria > Bacillati > Actinomycetota > Actinomycetes > Kitasatosporales > Streptomycetaceae > Streptomyces > Streptomyces sp. NPDC003038. The sequence continues at coordinate 20,608 of NZ_JBEXNN010000048.1, read as the reverse complement.
GGTCAGGTTCTCGCGTACTTCACTCATGCCTCGTGCCTCACCTGAGTGCGGTGGAAGTTCTGGAAGGACCGCGAGGCCGTCGGGCCGCGCTGCCCCTGGTACCGCGATCCGTACCGCTCGCTCCCGTACGGGAACTCCGCGGGCGAGCTGAGCCGGAACAGGCACAGCTGTCCGATCTTCATACCCGGCCAGAGCTTGATCGGCAGCGTGGCGAGGTTCGACAGCTCAAGGGTCACGTGGCCCGAGAACCCCGGGTCGATGAAGCCGGCGGTCGAATGGGTCACCAGGCCCAGGCGGCCCAGGCTGGACTTGCCCTCCAGCCGGGAGGCGATGTCGTCGGGCAGCGAGATGACCTCGTACGTCGAGGCGAGGACGAACTCACCTGGATGCAGGATGAAGGCCTCGTCGCCGTCGGGCTCGACCATCCGGGTCAGGTCCGATTGCTCGACCGCGGGGTCGATGTGGGCGTAGCGGTGATTCTCGAACACCCGGAAAAACCGGTCGAGACGTACATCGATGCTGGAGGGCTGCACCATCGATTCCTCGAACGGGTCGATGCGAACCCGTCCGCTGTCGATCTCGGCCCGGATGTCTTTGTCAGAGAGAAGCACGTCCCGAGGATACGCAGAGCGCGCGGGCCACCCCCAATCGAAGGCGGCGGCCCGCGCGCCTGGCCCTATCGGCATGGCTCTCGCTCTCGCTATCCCCCTACCGCTTGGCGCCACCCACGGGCACGGCGTGACGCAGCCGCGCGCACCGCGGACACCGCAGGAGCCGCCCGGGCCCGATCCGGCCGGCACCGAGATGCTGCAGCGGGAACGAGGCGGTACTGAAAACGTGCCCTTCGGCACAACGGACGACGGTGTGCTCCATCGAGTCCCTTTCCCCAACGAGCTGTACTGCGACGAATCGCCACATTAGGGGATGATCGGGACCCGCTCCAGCCGCCGCTCCGCACGCACACGGTACGCCCCAACTCCCGCACGCACACGCGCCGGTGCCCCCACACATGACAACGACCCCGCGGTGAATTCACCGGGGGTCGACCATGGGGTAGAGTGAGCAACGATACGGATCCAGGCAACTGGAATCCTGTGCGGATGTAGTTTAATGGTAGAACATGAGCTTCCCAAGCTCAGAGCGCGGGTTCGATTCCCGTCATCCGCTCTTGAACGAAGGCCCAGGTCAACGACCTGGGCCTTTCGTCATTGTCTGGACAATTCAGGCGTCGCGCACCACCTGCGCACCACCCGCCCCCGGACCGAGGCACGCTTTCGGCCCGGCCCCGGTATGGGTCTCTACCTGTCCGTCGGAACCGGTGTGGCCTTCAGCGTCTCCTGCATGATGTGCGCGCCCTGATCGGCCATCTCGCTGATGGGGTAGGCGAGTTCGTCCGGCGTCACGTCGATCGTCCAGACGAAACGGCTGTGCCCCTCGGTGGCGGCAAGAACCTGCATTGAGGCGTGATGGTGCTTCGGCGCCATCGAGCCGCCGACCACCGCGTAGGCCACCCGGCGGGCCGCCTCGTCGATGTCGACGATCAGCTCGTGCACGACGACACCGTTCGCGAAGGTCACGATCCTGGTGTCCGCCTCCATGCGGGTGTCCGTGACGAAGCCCGGCACCAGGCGCTGGTGCACAGCTCCGACCTCGCGCAGGGCCTCCCAGACGTTCTCCGGGGAGTTGTCGATCAGGAATTCCTTGTGGATGTGAGCCATGTGATCTTCTCCTGTCGGGTGACTCATCAGGCACCGGTGGTGAGACAGAACGGGTGCCCCTCGGGATCAATGAGGACCACCCACTGGTCCTTGCCGGGCTGGAACTCCGGCCTCGACGCTCCGAGGGCGAGGATCCGGCCGGCCGCCTCTTCCAGGACGGCGACCGTGAAGTCGAGGTGGGCGTGCTTGCCGTCGTCGGGCCAGCCAGGGGCCCGGTAGCCCTCGATGCGTACGAAAGCCAGGCCGGTGTGCTCCCCGCCGGCCAGGGAGGCGTAGTCCTCGCCGCTGTAGGTGATCTCCCAGCCGGTGAGCTTGCTGTAGAACTCGGCGAGCCGGACCGGGTCACCACAATCGATGACGACGGTGCTGATCTGCGCGAGAGCGGACATGACGGCGACTCCTTGATGGCGGTACGGGGTGAAGTGCGACGCCGCCCAGCTTGCTTGCCACGCCCCATCCCAGTCTTGAAGATCCTTGCGGCGGGGCCGATGTCAGACTCCCGGCGTAGCGTTCAAGAGTGCTGACCTCCACCGTCCTCGCCACCCGGCCCGGCTTCCGCATCACCGCGGTGAACTGCCGGGACGACCACACCCGCTGGTCGGAGGCGGAGGTGCGCGAGGACTACCGCGTGGTGCTCGTGCGGCGCGGCCAGTTCCGCAGGCAGGCGGCCGGCACCCCGGCCGAGGTCGACCCGACGATGGCCTATCTCGGCGTCCCGGGCGAGGAGGAGCGTTTCGCGCACCCGGCCTCCGGGGGCGACGCGTGCACGTCGATCAGCCTGACGCCCGCTCTGTGGAGGGTCGTGGCGGGTGAGGACGCCCGCCCAGCCCGACAGAGCGTCTACGTGGACGCCCGCCTCGACCTGGCCCACCGCCGCGTCCTCGCGTCCGCCCGCACCGGCGACGTGGACCATGCGGTGACCGAGGAGCTGCTCGGACTGCTCTCCGCCACCGTCGGCCAGGCCCTCGACGGAGCCGTCCCGACCAGCGTCCCCGGCCGGGACGAGGCGACGCTCGTCGCCGCGGCCCGGCATGCGATCGGCGAGGCCCACCCTGCCTCCGAGGGGCTTCTGCCGCTCGCGGAGCTCCTCGGCGTCTCGCCCTACCGCCTGAGCCGCTCCTTCACCCGCGAGCTGGGAGTCTCGCTGACGCGCTACCGCAACCGGGTCCGTATCGGCCGGGCCCTCGACCGTCTGGACGCGGGCGAGGACAGCCTCGCCACCCTCGCCGCCGACCTGGGATTCTCCGACCAGGCCCATCTCTGCCGGACCATGCGCCAGTACCTCGGCCACACACCAACGGCGCTGCGGCGGCTCCTCGTCCCGCGGTCGCCCTAGGACATCGCCCGCGCAGGGGCCTCGACCAGGGTCTGGCGGGTGCCACTACATGCCAGTAGGAACGGTAAACAGCGGTCAAGTACGGCTCCGTGAACAACCTCACCGCAAGGTCGACCTCATCCGTTTGCCCAGGTCAGCGCCTACGCGACCGCTCAAGTGCCGGGTGATTCCCAAGCTCAGAGCGCGGGTTCGATTCCCGTCATCCGCTCTTCCGAGAAGGCCCAGGTCAGCGACCTGGGCCTTCTTCGTTGTCCAGACCAGTTCAGGAGTCGCGCACGACTTGCGTACCGCTGGGCCTCTGACCGGCCTGCTGAGCGGCCGCGGAGCAGTTGGTTACCGCTGGGTAGCGAACAATGGGCACCGTATGCCGGGCAGTTGGGCCGCCTGCGCCCTGCCCAGTGCCAGCACCCGCGCGTGAAGGAGAACCCACCGTGTTCCGGACGCCCAGCTGCCTTCTCGGCAGTGGAATCGAACCCCGTGTCACCCACGGCCACAGCGTCGCCCGCTACGTCCAGATCGGATCGCTGACCAAGGTCGTCACCGGCACCGCGCTCATGCGCATGGCCGAGGCCGGCGTTCTCGGCGTGGACGATCCCATCGAACGCTGGCTGGACACACCGCCCGGCAGCGGCATCACCCTGCGGCACCTGGCGGACCACACGTCCGGGCTGCCCCGCCAGCCCCCGGGCCTGCCGCGCAAGAACCCGTACGGCGGTTTCGACCGGGCGGCCCTGCACGCGCTGCTCGCCGGTCTCGGGGAGATGGCCACAGCTGCGCCCGGCGTGTCCGAGGAGTACTCCAACCTCGGTTACGCGCTGCTCGGTTCAGCCCTGTCCGTGGCTGCCGGGATCCCGTACGAGGAGGTGGTACGCACCTACGTCCTGGAGCCCCTGGGCATCGACGAGATGACGCCGCATCCCCCGGCCGAGCAGCGGCTGCTCGCGACGACCCGCCTGCTGAACCGCCCCCGGACGCCGTGGACCATGGACGGGGCCATCCTGCCCGCGGGTGGCCTCTGGGCCACTCCCCGGGCCGCCGCCCAACTGCTGACCGGGCTGCTCGTCGACAAGCTCCTCGGGCCGCCCGCCCCGACCTGGCAGAAGACCGGCGCCGTGACCTGGCACAACGGCGCCACAGACGGGGCATCCGTCTTCGCGGGCACGCTCCCCGACGGGCGATGGGTACTCCTCCACCGGCTCGGCGGGTCCCCCATCGGAACGGACCGTTTGGGCGTCCAAGCCCTCGCGGCCTCCCGGCCCTCGGGGCCAGTGACGCTTCGGGAACCCGGACCGTCCGTATGATCTCTGGCGCCGCACGATGGCACTGCGGTCGTGGCCGCACGCGCACCCGGCGCCGGTCCCGGAACCGCGGCTCAGCCGGCCCTCAGGGCCGCGAGGAAGTCCAGTCTGGTCTCGAGCCGGGCCAGGTCCCGGCCGGTGAGCTGCTCGATGCGGGCAACGCGGTGGCGCAACGAGTTGACGTGCAGCCGGAGTCGGGCAGCGCATTTGGTCCAGGACCCGTCGCAGTCGAGGAACTTCTCCAGCGTGACCAGCAGGTCGGTTTGGTGGCGGCTGTCGTGATCGCGCAGGGGGCCGAGGAGACGGGCCGCGAAGGCTTGCCGGGTCTCGGCCGGGATGAGGGGCAGCAGCGACAGGATGTGCGTGGTGAGGTCGTCGGGGCCGCGCGCGGTCACGCGCTCCGGGCCGTCGTCGGCGACCCGCAGCGCGGTGCGGGCCTCTTCGAGCGCTCGGCGTGCGTTCCCGGGCTCGCCCACGGGAGAGCTGACGCCGATGGAGACGCTGCCCGTCGGGCCGAGCCAGCGGGCGAGCACCGCGGCGAGTCTCCGCTGGAGGGCGGCGTAGTCGAGGGCCGGACCGGGGAGCGCGTCCGTGGGCTCAGGTACCAGTACGAAAATCACGGCCTGGTCGTCGTCGACGGTGGCGGCGATGTCCTCCGGCGATACCAGCACCGGTCCGTCCGGTTGGATCAGGGCCTCCTCCAGGAGTACGCACAGGGCCCAGGCAGGGATGGGACGGATCGCGTCCCACTCCCCCTTGGCGACCACGAACTGGCAGCGCGGCCAGTGCGACACCTGGCTGACGACGGCCTGCGCGGTGGCGCTCAGCCGGACGGGGATCTCCTCGGGTGGGACGCTGCTGTGCAGCAGGTCGAGGAGTCGGCGGGCCAGGTCCTTGAGCGCGGCCTTCGCCTGCTCGTGTGCGGATCTGGCGTCGGCGGCCAGTTCGACGATCCGGTCGAGGAGTTCCACATCCGTCGCAGGCCAGCTTGACGTGTCGGCCTCGACGACGACCAGCCAGTCACCCAACTCCGTGCCGTCTTCCGCCGCGGTCGACGGTGTCGACGGCCCGGTGGCGTCGCGTATCGGCAGGAGGGAGTAGAGCCGATTCCCGATCGTGACCCGATGGGGAGCCGGCTCCCCCGAGCGGCGCGCGGCGAGATACCTCCCGGCCAGTGCCACCGCCGTCTTGGCACGCAGCGCGGGGCGGACCCCGGCGATCTGACGTCCGGTCACGGACAGGACGCGCACATCGAGGCCGAGGCTGCGCCGCAGGAGCTCCAGTACGGCGTCCGGGGCGCTCCGGTCGGTGAGGAGCTGTCGGTGGCGTTCGACCACGGCGGCGAGGTCGCCGACGGGCCGGCGGTGCAGACGGCGCAGGACGTGTTCGGTGACCGCGGTGAACGATGTCTCCGGTTTCACGACAACGAGGGGGAGGCCGTGGCGTCGGCAGGCGCGTACGAGGTCGTCCGGGACGAAGCCGTGAGCGGCTTCACCGGCGGCGAGGGCCGCGACGCCCGCCTGATCGAGGATGCGCACGAAAGACTCGGCGTCTCCGTCCTCCCGCCACCAGGCGAGTCCGGTGAGGACGAGTTCACCGCCGGTCAGGAAGCGACCGGGGTCGGCCAGGTCGATGGTCGGGACAGCGCGTACGGCCCGATCGAGCACGCTGTCGTCGGCGTCCTGGCCCACCAGCAGAAGCAGCCCCAGCTCGTCGATCTCCAAAAGTTCGCGTAGCCGCATGCTCGCCACTCTCTCACGGCCCGCTGCTTCCGGAACATCCATCGCCGCAGTTCACCGGCGTGAGGCGGTGGGAAAGCACCGTGGTCCACAGGCGACGGAGAAGCCGGTTTTGGGGGATCGGTGACTGCCTCGTCCGCCTGATCGCGCTGTCTACTTCAGCGCATCCAGCCAACAGCGCGTGCACGAGTGGGTCGGTCGGGAGTTCGGGCCCCCGGCTCGAAGCGAACGCCCCGGACGGAACGACCCGGCACGAACCACCCGCCACGAACCACCCGCCACGAACCACCCGCCACGAACCACCCGCCACGAACGACCCGATAACACCGACCCGATACGAAGAAGAGAGCCGCTCATGGACTTCCTTCGTCCCGCCAGCTGGGAGGAGGCGCTCGCCGCCAAGGCCGAGCACCCCACGGCTGTGCCGATCGCGGGTGGCACCGATGTGATGGTCGAGATCAACTTCGACCACCGCCGCCCCGAGTACCTCCTGGACCTGGGCCGCATCGCCGAGCTCCAGGAGTGGCACGTGGGCAGGGAGACCGTCCAGCTGGGCGCGTCCGTGCCGTACGCCAAGATCATGGAGAACCTGCGGGCCGAGCTCCCCGGCCTCGCGCTCGCCTCGCACACCGTGGCCTCGCCGCAGATCCGCAACCGCGGTGGCGTCGGCGGCAACCTCGGCACCGCCTCGCCCGCCGGCGACGCGCACCCCGCGCTGCTCGCCGCCGACTGCGAGGTCGAGGTCGTCTCGCAGGCCCGCGGCAGCCGCCTGATCCCGATCGACGAGTTCTACACCGGCGTCAAGCGCAACGCGCTGGCCGCCGACGAGCTCATCAAGACCGTCCACATCAAGAAGGCGGACGGCCCTCAGCAGTACTCCAAGGTCGGCACGCGGAACGCCATGGTGATCGCCGTCTGCGCCTTCGGTATCGCGCTGCACCCGCAGACCCGCACCGTGCGCACCGGCATCGGCTCGGCGGCGCCGACCCCGATCCGGGCCAAGGCCGCCGAGGAGTTCCTGGGCGCCGCGCTCGAAGAGGGCGGGTTCTGGCACAACGGCAAGATCATCACCCCGTCGATCGCCAAGCGGTTCGCGGAGCTCTGCTCCGGCGCCGCCAACCCGATCGACGACGTACGCGGCACCGCGAGCTACCGCAAGCACGCCGTGGGCATCATGGCCCGCCGCACGCTCGGCTGGACCTGGGAGTCGTACCGCAGCGGCAAGGGCCGTGGCGCGAAGGGAGTCGCGTAACCATGCGCGTCAATTTCACGGTCAACGGCCGTCAGCAGGAAGCCGACGACGTCTGGGAGGGCGAGTCCCTTCTGTACGTGCTGCGCGAGCGCATGGGGCTTCCCGGTTCCAAGAACGCCTGTGAGCAGGGCGAGTGCGGCTCCTGCACCGTGCGTCTCGACGGTGTCCCGGTGTGTTCGTGTCTCGTCGCCGCCGGGCAGGCCGAGGGCCGCGAGGTCGTGACGGTCGAGGGCCTCGCCGACTACGCCGAGCAGCGAGCCGCGTACGGGGGTCGCGGCTCCGACCACGGCAGGGGCGCCTCCCTGACGGACGCACGCCGGTGGTCCGCTCGCCCTTCTGACGGGGTCACCGACTCGCAGGCCGGTGAGGGCACCGAACTCTCCACGATCCAGCAGGCGTTCATCGACGCCGGCGCCGTCCAGTGCGGCTTCTGCACCCCGGGTCTCCTGGTCGCCGCCGACGAGCTCCTCGAGCGCAACGGCGAGCCGTCCGACGCGGACATCCGCGAGGCGCTCTCCGGCAACCTCTGCCGCTGCACGGGTTACGAGAAGATCCTGGACGCGGTCCGCCTGGCCGCGGCCCGCCAGGAACCTCAGGAACCTCAGGAACGTCAAGGACTCCAGGAAGGCGCGGTCTGATCATGGCTGGCACCACCACCACCGGTATCCCCACGAACGTCACCCAAGGCTCCCGGACCAAGGGCGGCATCGGCGAGTCGACGCTGCGCCCCGACGGCACCCTCAAGGTCACCGGCGAGTTCGCCTACTCCTCGGACATGTGGCACGAGGACATGCTGTGGGGCCAGGTCCTGCGGTCCACGGTCGCGCACGCCGAGATCCTGTCCATCGACACCTCCGAGGCCCTGGCCCTGTCGGGCGTCTACGCGGTGCTGACGTACGACGACCTGCCGGCCGCGATGAAGAACTACGGCATGGAGTTCCAGGACACCCCGGTCCTGGCCCACGGCAAGGTCCGTCACCACGGCGAGCCGGTCGCCCTCGTGGCCGCCGACCACCCGGAGACCGCGCGCCGCGCCGCCGCGAAGATCAGGATCGAGTACCAGGAGCTGCCCCTCATCACCGATGAGGCCTCGGCGACCGCTCCCGACGCCGTACTCGTGCACGAGAGCCGCGACGACCACCACGCCGCGCACGTCCCGCACCCGAACATCGTGCACCGCCAGCCGATCATCCGCGGCAACGTGGAAGAGGCCGCCAGGAAAGCCGATGTCATCGTCAAGGGCGAGTACACCTTCGGCATGCAGGACCAGGCCTTCCTCGGCACGGAGTCCGGCCTCGCGGTGCCGGCCGAGGACGGCGGTGTCGACCTGTACGTGGCCACCCAGTGGCTGCACTCGGACCTCCGCCAGATCGCCCCGGTCCTCGGCCTGCCCGAGGAGAAGGTGCGCATGACGATGGCCGGCGTCGGCGGCGCGTTCGGCGGCCGCGAGGACATCTCGGTGCAGATCCTCGCCAGCCTGCTCGCGCTGCGCACGGGCAAGCCGGTGAAGATGGTCTACAACCGGTTCGAGTCCTTCTTCGGGCACGTCCACCGTCACCCGGCGAAGCTCTCCTACGAGCACGGCGCCACCAAGGACGGCAAGCTGACGCACATGAAGTGCAAGATCGTGCTCGACGGCGGCGCCTACGCGTCGTCCACGGCCTCGGTCGTCGGCAACGCCGCGTCCCTCTCCGTCGGCCCGTACGTCATCGACGACGTCGAGATCGAGGCGATCGGCCTCTACACCAACAACCCGCCCTGCGGCGCGATGCGCGGCTTCGGCGCGGTCCAGGCCTGCTTCGCGTACGAGGCCCAAATGGACAAGCTCGCCGCCCGGTTGGGCATGGACCCGGTGGAGTTCCGGCAGAAGAACGCCATGGAGCAGGGCACGATCATGCCGACCGGGCAGCCGGTCGACTCGCCCGCCCCGGTCGCCGAACTGCTGCGCCGCGTCAAGGCCCGCCCGCTGCCGCCCGAGCGCCAGTGGGAGGTCGCCGAGGGCGAGGCCGACGTACGCGAGCTGCCGGGCGGTCTGTCCAACACCACGCACGGTGAGGGCGTCGTCCGCGGCGTCGGCTACGCGGTCGGCATCAAGAACGTCGGCTTCTCCGAGGGCTTCGACGACTACTCGACGGCCAAGGTGCGCCTGGAGGTCATCAACGGCGAGCCCGTCGCGATGGTCCACACGGCCATGGCGGAGGTCGGCCAGGGCGGTGTCACCGTCCACGCGCAGATCGCCCGCACCGAGCTCGGCGTGCAGCAGGTCACCATCCACCCCGCGGACACCCAGGTGGGCTCGGCCGGGTCGACCTCCGCCGCCCGCCAGACGTACATGACCGGCGGCGCCATCAAGAACTCCTGCGAACTCGTCCGCGAGAAGGTCCTGGAGCTCGGCCGGCGCAAGTTCGGCTCGTACCACCCGGCGTGGGCCACCGCCGAACTCCTTTTGGAGGGCGGCAAGGTCGTCACCGACGGCGGCGAGGTCCTCTCCACCATCGTGGACGTCCTGGAGGACGAGGTCATGGAGGTCGAGGAGGAGTGGCGGCACCTCCCCACCGAGCCCTTCGACCTGAGGACCGGCCAGGGCAACGGCCACGTCCAGTACTCCTTCGCCGCGCACCGCGCGGTGGTGGAGGTCGACACCGAGCTCGGTCTGGTCAAGGTCATCGAACTGGCCTGTGCCCAGGACGTCGGCAAGGCGCTCAACCCGCTCTCCGTCGTCGGCCAGATCCAGGGCGGCACGAACCAGGGCCTGGGTGTCGCGGTGATGGAGGAGATCATCGTCGACCCGAAGACCGCGAAGGTGAAGAACCCCTCCTTCACGGACTACCTGATCCCGACCATCCTCGACACGCCGACCATCCCGGTCGACTACCTCGAACTGGCGGACCCGAAGGCACCGTACGGACTGCGCGGCATCGGTGAGGCTCCGACCCTGTCGTCCACCCCGGCCGTCGTCGCGGCGATCCGGAACGCGACCGGACTGGAGCTCGACAAGACGCCGGTCCGCCCCGAGCACCTCACCGGGATGTCTTAGATCAGGTCAGGTTCCTCAGGTCCCTCAGGTCCCTCAGGTCCACCATGGACCGGGGCGCGTTGACGAAATCCTCTGTCCGGTGTCCCAGCTCAAGGCTCCCGCTCGCTCAAGGTCACCGCGCCCGCTCGGCGGCACTCCGCTCAACGCAGAACTCGTTGCCCTCCGGATCGGCCATGGTGACCCAGCCGGTCCCGTCGGCCTTGCGGTGATCGCCGACAACGGTGGCGCCCAGGGCCAGGATGCGCTCCACCTCCTCGTCTCGCGACCGGTCCCGTGGCTGCAGGTCCAGGTGCAGCCGGTTCTTGGCGGTCTTGGCATCGGACACCGTCACGAACAGCAGCGTTGCGCCGGGCGCCGTGACCGACGCCTCGGGGTCACCCGGGAAGTCATCGGCAGCGAGCGAGCCTTCCAGGACAGCCGCCCAGAACTGCCCCAAGCGGTAGGCATCGGAGCAGTCGAAGGTGAGGTGTCGTACAAGTGAACCCATGCGGCGCACTATTGACCAGGCCGCGGGCTCTGTCCAGCGAATACTTCCGGGTCAGCCCACCCCCACCGGCCGGGACCGGGAAGACCACGTCATCGCCCCGGGTCCCTGGAACGGGCCGGCGCCGGCATCGCTCCACGACGGAACGCCAACGGCCCCACGGCCCGGCGTACGGCCGGTCCGCCGTCAGCGAACCCCTCTAGGGGCCGGGTGCGGCGCGGTGTTGGGTGTCGGGATGGAGATATTGGTTCTGGGTGGAACAGCATGGGTGGGCCGGGAGCTGTCGCGGCAGGCGATCGGGCGCGGCCATCGGGTCACGTGCCTCGCTCGCGGCGAAGCCGGAGAAGTCGCGGACGGAGCGACGCTGGTGACCGCGGACCGACGCGATCCTTCGGCGTACGCACCACTGCTCGACCGCGCATGGGATGCGGTCATCGAGGTGTCATGGCAGCCGGGCTTCGTTCGTGAGGCGCTCGCCGCGCTGGGCGACAGGACCAGGCACTGGACCTACGTCTCCTCCGTCAGCGCCTACGCCTCCCATGACGTGCCGGACGCGGACGAGTCCGCGGCGCTCCTCGCTCCGACCGACGGGAGCGAGGTCGACCGCGGGTCGTACGGCGAGGCGAAGGTCGCCTGCGAGCAGGCCGCGACGGCCGCCGTGGGCGACCGCCTCCTCATCGCACGCGCCGGTCTCATCGGCGGCCCGGGCGATCACAGCGGACGCTCCGGCTACTGGGTGGCCCGCGCCGCCCGCGATCCGCGAGGGCGGATGCTGGTTCCCGACACCCCGTCCATGCCGACACAGACAGTCGACGTACGGGACCTCTGCGCCTGGCTGCTCGACGCGGCGGAGGCGGGGAGCGTCGGCACCTACGACGCCGTCGGTCCGGTCGTTCCGTTCGGAGAGTGGATCGAGCTGTCCCGAGCCGTCGGCGGGCACACCGGCCCGGTGGTCACCGCCGACTCCGCATGGCTGCTCGCGAACGGCGTGGCCGAGTACATGGGCCCCGAGTCGCTGCCGATGTGGCTGGTCGAGCCGGGCTGGACGGTGTGGTCGGCCCGGAGCGGGTCCGCGGCGCGCGCCGCGGGGCTCCGTCACCGGCCCCGGACGGAGCTGCTGAGCGACACGCTGGCCTGGGAACGCGAGCAGGGCCTGGACCGGGTGAGGCGTTCCGGCCTCAGCGCCCGGCGCGAGCGCGCATTGCTCGACGCTCTCGGCTGAACGGCTGACGGCTGTCGACTGACCGGTCTCGACTAACCGGTCTCGGCTTACGGCAGCGGGCAGCCGGCCGTCCGAGTCGGCCCCGCCGGGACCCCGCGGGCCACGAACCGGGCCCGCACACGTCAGGTGGCGCGGCGCTGGTCGTGGCTGCCCTGTCGCAGGTGTTCGGTGTGCTGGGTGAGGGCGTCGACGCGGTCGGCGAGGTCCGGGTGGGCGGCCGCCAGGTGGGGGCGGGTTGCGGTCAGGGGGCCTACGAGGCTCGCGGCGTCGTCGGCGGCGAGGGCTCGGTCGAGGCGGCCGATGGGGGTGCGGGCGGAGGCGGGGAGGTCGGTGAGGGCGGTGATCTGGCCGGCGAGCCGGCGCAGGTCAGCGGCGTTCTCGCGCGCCCAGGCCGTGACCGTGCGGTCGGCGGCCCGCAGATCCCGGGTGGCCTGCACGCGCTGCTCGCCGGTGGTTCCGGCCGCCCCCGGACGCAGACGCAGGTACCGGCGCTCCGCGGCCTGGCGGCTGGCGACGCCGAGGGGGTGGGCGAGGTCGGCCCAACTGGCGCCGGCGTCGCGGGCGGTCTCGATGAGGCCGCTCTCCCAGCCGGCGAGCTGCTCGCGGACCTGGCGCAGGAGCAGCAGTGACGCCAGCGCCTGGGCGGGGTCGGCGGCGGGGGGCGGCGGTCCGCCGTCCTCGGTGGTGCGCGCCGCCCGCAGGGCCTCATCGATGGTGTCCAGGGCAGCGGCGGCGGCCAGGAAGGAAACCGCGCCGCGGTCTGCGCCGCGGTCGGCGCCGCGGGACGCGGTCGGCCGGTCGGCTGGGGTCACGGTGGCTCCTCTGGTCCGTGTCGTCCGTCAGACGACACTGTGCTTGTCATCGTTTCGATGACATGTTACAAGAGGAGCACGTCAAAGCGCATGGGCAGTTCCTGCCCGAACCGACTGGAGGTGTTTCGCGATGCTGATGCGCACTGACCCGTTCCGCGAAATGGACCGGATCGTCCAGCAGTTGTCGGGTACGTCCGGAACCTGGTCGAAGCCGTCCGCGATGCCGATGGACGCGTACCGCGAGGGCGACGCGTACGTCATCGCCCTCGACATCCCCGGTGTCACGCCGGACGCGATCGACATCGACGTCGAGCGGAACATGCTGACCGTGAAGGCCGAACGCCGGCCGTCCACCAAGGCCGACGTGCAGATGGAGCTCTCCGAGCGGCCCCTCGGCGTCTTCTCCCGCCAGGTCATGCTCGCCGACACCCTCGACACCGAGCACATCGAGGCGAACTACGACGCGGGTGTCCTGACCCTGCGCATCCCGATCGCCGAGCGCGCCAAGCCGCGCAAGATCGCCATCGGCAGCACCGACGGCCGCAAGCAGATCAACGGCTGACCGACACCCCTCACGAGAAAGGCCATCGCAGCACCATGTTCGACCAGCCTCGACCGGACCGGTCCCTCACGGCCATGACGTTCGACCAGATGCTGGAACGCGTGCGGTACGAGGGTGCCTACTCCACCCGCGACCGCGCGGAGAAGGTCGTCCGCAGTGTGCTCGCCGCGCTAGGCCGACAGGTGACGGGCGAGGAGCGCGTCGCCCTCGCCCAGTGTCTGCCCGTCGAGGCCGCTCTCGCCTTCACCGCCCAGATCCCCGACACGGAACGGCTCACCGGCTGGGGATTCGTGAAGGACCTCGCCACGCGCACCGGCGGATCTCCGGCCACGGCCCGCTGGGACGCCGGCGCCGTCCTCGCGGTCGTCTCCGCGCTCGCCGGACCCGACCTGCTCGCCCGCATCCTCCACCAGCTCCCCGGCGGCTACGCGCTGCTCTTCGGCCAGGCCCAGCTCCCGAAGCCGCAGCCGCAGGCGCAGGCGCACGCCCAGGCACAGGCCCCGTCCGCCGCGTAGAAGCCGGGGCGGTCCGAGGCGGATTGCCTCACCGCCGAACACGAAGAAATCTATGCCCGCCAGAGTAGACATTGACTGATCGCGTGGCTATGGTTTCTCTCGTAGCCAAGGTTGAAGGGCCCGGCAGAGACGAACTGCCGGGCAGCAGTACCCGCAGTTCGGCAGTACACGCAGTTCGCGAGTCGGTACGGCGGTGGAGTTTCGAAGCCAGGGTTGTTGCACGACGGCGACGGGACTGGCGGCCGTACCGGGTGGCCCGCAGTGATCAGGGGCCGCCATGAGCATGACCGCAGTACGAGCAGTACCAGCAGTACCCGTTTGGTAAGTGATTGACCCAGAGGAAGAACGGAGGAAGCAGACGCCATCAGGATCGCCCGGGCAGGAAGTAGCAGCCCGGGTACGGCAAGACCCCGGAATGGAAGGTGGTTCCCGGTCACGCATTCGCGATCCCCGCACTCCCGTCCTGCTTCAGGGCGATGCCGCGGAAACAGAAGGTCGGCGCAGCACTAGGGCCGACAGATGGTGTTCAATTTCCTTCGGGGCCTTGGTGCCGTACGGCACCAAGGCCCCTCGACGCGTTCCCGAGAAGAGGTGCAGATGACAGCGGATAATTCGCCCGGCGGCCGACTGGACGACGATGACTACCCCGCCTACACGATGGGCCGGGCCGCCGAGATGCTCGGCACCACCCCCGGCTTCCTCCGCGCCATCGGAGAAGCCCGCTTGATCACTCCGCTCCGCTCCGAGGGCGGGCACCGCCGCTACTCGCGCTACCAGCTGCGCATCGCGGCCCGTGCGCGGGAGCTCGTCGACCAGGGCACCCCGGTCGAGGCCGCTTGCCGCATCGTCATCCTCGAGGACCAGCTCGAAGAGGCCCAGCGCATCAACGCCGAATTCCGCCGCGCCTCCTCCGCCGCGCAGGAGAACGCGCACTGAGCCGGTGGCGCCCCGCACGGTGACCTCCGTATCCGGTCCCGCGCGGTGATTGCCGTACCGCGGTGATCGCCGTACCGGTCGGTCAGGACAGCTGGAACCGGTCGCGGTGGGCGGCCGCCCAGGTGGCGAAGTCCTGCAGGGCGGGGTTGATGGCACGGACGGCGTCGAGGTCCCGGGCGCTGGTGAAGCGGGCCTCGCAGTCGGCGTAGTACTGGAACATGTTCCCCACCTCCTCCGCGTACGGGAATCCGAGTGCGCGGTAGGCGTCCGGGTCCATGGGGCGGTAGCGCACCGGTTCGCCGAGGGTTTCCCCGAGGACCGCCGCCATGTCGGCGACCGGCAGGTGTTCGCCGGCGATGCTGACGGTGGCGGCGATGAAGTCGGTACCGCCTTTGAAGATGGCCAGCGCCGTCGTGCCGATGTCGTCCACGGCGATACCGGAGAGCCTCCTGTCGCCCATCGGGAAGGTGAGCTCAAGGGCGCCGTCCTCCCCGCGCTGCGGGGCGAACAGGCCGAACAGGTTGTCCCAGAAGAACGTGAGCCGTAGGAACGTCGTCGGCACCCCGTCGTCCGTGAAGTAGCCGTCGGCCTCCGCCTTGGCGTCGAAGTGCGGGACCTTGTAGGAGCCCTGGAGCGTGGGCATCCGGTCGTCGTCGAGCGGAATGCACTCGCGGGTGTCCTCCAGCGTGGACCAGATCGCATGCTGCACCCCGGCATGCCCGGCCGCCTGCGCGAGTGCCGCCGCCTGCGCCTTCTCCCGCTCCGCGGACGCGTGCTCCCAGAAATTCGTCATCAGGTACGCCCCGTACACACCCTCGAAGGCCGGGGCCAGGCTCGCCGCGTCGTCCATGTCGGCCCGCACCACCTCGGCGCCGAGCCGCTTCAGCTCCCGGGCCGCCTCCGAATCCGGGTCGCGGGTCACCGCGCGGACCGCGAAGCCGCCGTCCTCGTCCGCGAGGATCGCCCGGGCCACGGAACCGCCCTGCTGACCGGTCGCACCGCACACGGTGACGGTTCGCTTCTCGGTCATCGTCCGCACCCTCCATGCTCCATGCGGCATGCGCCATGCCGTGCTCGGCCGCCGCTCCCCTGCTGCCGACCGGGAGGGGGGTACGGCATCCGTTCATGCCGACCGTCCGCCTCCCGATACCTGGCGGCTGTCCGTTCGGTTCCGGGCCAAACCCCCGCGACTCGACCTTTCCCGCTACCGACGGGGCCGGTCGGGACGGCCCCGGCGCCGGTTTGCCGCGCGGGTCGGCGGGCAGCCGCTGGGTGAAACCGGCTGGCCAGAGGGAGGACCCGATGAACAGCCCGGATCGCGGCAGCAGCAAGTCCGGCCCCGAGCTGGGCGAGGTACGGAAGAAAGAAGTCGAGGGACAGATCCGCCCCGGCCACCCGACGCGCGCCGGCGACACGCAGCGGCGCCACCGGATGATGTCCATCGGCCACGATCCGCTCAAGCCGTCGTGAATCCATCCGTCCTGATCCGTCACCGCATGGGGGACATCATGGAACTCGGCTTTCTCAAACCCCTCTTCACCAAGCCAGGCCCATGGGCCTCGGTCTACATCGACACCACGCGGGCGACGGAGGACGCGCAGCGTGTGCAGAAGCTTCGCGAGCGCTCGGTCGCGTCCCAGCTCATCGAGGCGGGCGCCGACGCCTACATCATCCGGACGATCATGGACACGCTCGCCCATGAGCCCGTCTCCGGGGCTCCCCCCGGCCGGGCGCTGTTCGCCGCGGGCGGCGAGGTCGTGCTCGACATCCCGCTCTCGGTGAGCCCCCCGGCCGTCGAGGCCACCTGGTCGATCCTGCCGCACATCGCCCCGCTCGCCAGCCTGAGGGGCGACGAGCCGAGCTGCCTGGTCGCCTACATCGACCGTACGGGCGCCGATCTGGAGCTGCGCGACGCCCACCGCCGCGAAGCCGTCGGCCAGGCGCAGGGCAAGGAGTGGCAGGGGCGCGGCCACCGCAGCATCCCCGGGGACCGGTACGAGTGGCACTACCGGAACAAGGTCGAGAACACCTGGAACGAGACGGCGGACATCATCGCGTCCGAGATCTCCCGCCGGTGGCCGGAGAGCGGCGCCGATCTGGTGGTGCTGGCAGGCGACTCGCGCGAGCGCAGGGCCGTCTACAACCGGCTGCCCGAGCCCGCCCAGGCCGTCACCGTCGAGGTCGAGAACGGCAGCAGGTCCCCGGGCGCCTCGCAGAACCTCCTCGACCAGCAGATCGCGCGGGCGCGCGAGAAGTACGCCCGCAACCGGCTCGAAAGCGCCCTGGAGCGCTTCCGTACCGGACGGGGCAGGCCCGGCGAGCACCGCTCGTCCACCGTCGACACCGGACCGGGCGAAGCCGCCGAGGGAATGCCGGCCGTCGTGGACGCCGCGCGCAACCACCAGGTGGCCACCCTGCTGCTGACGCCGAACGCGTCCGACGCGGGCCGTGAGGTGTGGATCGGACCCGGCGTCGACGAGGTCGCCGTGCAGCGCGGTCAGGCACAGGCCATGGGCATCGCCAAACCCGAGCGGGCGCGCGCGGACGACGCGCTGTTGCGGGCCGCCGCGGCGACCGGTGGCGAGGTCCTCATCGTCCCCGAGGGGATGCCCGGTCCGGCGGGCGGGCTGGGGGCCGTGCTGCGCTGGAGCATCTGAGCCGCGGCCCGGCGCCGGCCGGCACCCGTCACCGAGCCCGTCGCGTCGAGCCGGTCGCCGAGCCCGTCGCCACGCTGTCGGCCGGTGCCGAACGGCAGCCGCTCCGCGCGCCCGCCCGTACTACGCCTGCCCGCCCGCGGGGACCGGGTACACCGTGCCGTCGTACGACGCCGCCAGGAAGCGGTCCGACTCCGGCGCGTAGTGGAGGCTGGAGATGCCCGCGGTCGTCGGCTTGTCCACGTACGGCCAGGTCCCGGTGCGGGTGTCGTAGACGGCGACCATGCCCCCGTACGAGCCGGTGGCGACCAGGGTCCCGTCGGCCGAGGCGGCGACGCACTTGACGGAGTGGTCGTGCGGGGTCGGTACGGCCGTCGCCCGGTCCCCGTCCCACAGCCGCAGGAGCAGGTCCCGGCTGACGCTGGCGAACCGGCCGCCCGGCAGCGGCGCGCAGCCGTTGGCGATGCGGGTGTGCGCCTCCTCGACGCGTGCGGTCTCCCGGAGCGTGCGGGTACTGAACCAGCTGGCCGAGGCGTCCGCGCACACCGCGAAGATCGTGCCGTCGGAGACGGCCAGCCCCTTCACCGCGTTGGCGAGGAGCGGGAGCGTCGCCACGTGCTCCACCGCCCCGTCCTCGCGTACGGCGAAGACGAGGCCCTCACCCGTGTAGGCACCGACGACCACGTGCGGTACTCCGTCGCGCTCGAAGGCCGCGGCGCAGTTCAGCGGAGAGCGGTGCTGATGGAGCGTCTCGCCGGTGTCGGCGTCGAAGACGCGGCCCAGCTGGCCCCCGGTGAGCACCCGGCCGCCGACCGGGACCAGGAAGTTGCACAGGCTGCCGGGGCGCCCCGCGGGGACCGCGTCGGCGTGGACGACGCCCGCGTCGCCCACCGTGTAGGTGCGCCCGTCGGGCAGGGTCGTGACGGCGTTGACGCAGCGCGTGCCTTCGACGCGGTCCAGGTTCCACGTCCCGGAGGCGGTGTCGTACGTCGCGTACGTGGAGCCGAAGGTGGCGAAGGCGAGGGTGTGATCGTCCAGGAACGCGCAGGAGCGGGCCCAGATCTCCGCCGGGAACTCGGCGGTGTGCAGTCGGCGCAGGCCGTCGGTGGTGTCCCAGATCCGCAGCGAGCGGTCGTAGCTGAGGCTGACCAGGGCGCCGGTGGCGGGGTTGAGGACGAGCCGCTTGATGCCGGCGTCGTGCGCCGGGAAGTGCTCGGCCACGCCGTCCTCGATGCGGATGACGGCGCCGTCGTCGTTGCCGGCGAAGACGACACCGCCGCGCGTGATGGCGATGGTGTCCGTCTCGACGCCGCCCAGGTCGATGTCGTCCGTCATCTCACCGGTGACGAGCGACCATCGCTTGATCGTTCCGTCGTCGCTGGACGAGATCAGCTCGCCGGTGGCGGGCAGCCACACGACGGAGATGACATCGGCGGTGTGACCCTCGAAACGCCGGACGACCGCGCCGGAGAAGTCGTAGACCCTGACCGTGTGGTCCCGGGAGGCGGTGGCGACGAGCTCCTGTTCCGGGTGGAAGACGGACATCTCCACGTCGTCCTTGTGGTCCGCGAAGACCGTACGCAGCCTCAGGTCGGGGAGCGACCACAGGCGGGCGGTGTAGTCGCTGGACGAGGTGACGAGCAGCGATCCGTCCGGGCTGAACGCCACCTGGTTGACCAGGTGGTCGTGCAGGCCGCGGGCCAGCGGCGTGTGCCGGGCCGCGTCCCAGAGGATGACCTGGTTGTCGTAGCCCGCGGTGGCCACGTAGCCGTCACCGAAGGTGGCCACCCCACTGATCGGGCCCTGATGCTTGATCACGCGACTTTCTCCTTGAGGTCGATGGTGTGCGGCGTCATGTGTCCCGGGCGGTGCCGTCGCCGGCGCCGTAACCCAGTTCGCGCGGCTGCGCCGCAGGTACCGCGGCGGCGAGCGGTGTCATGACGGTGAGCGAGCCGGTAAGCCGGTACGCGAGCAGCGGCAGGGCGGTGGCGTACATCGCCTCGCCGATGTCGCTGACCGTTGTTGATCGCGTTTCCCGCGGCGAACACCCTGAAGCGCGGGTTCTGGAACGGCGACGGCTCGACCACCACGTCCGTGGCGGGCGCCGGGGCGGCCGCGTGCGGGGTCATCCCCGCGCGGATTCGCCGTCGGCCACCGAGAGTTCCGGCGTCTCGAATTCCCCGGCGCGACGGTCGGAGATGGCCCGTACGGTGGCGAGAGCGGCGCTGTTCACCGACTGCCCGCGCAGACTTCCCGACACGAGAACGATCCTGGTCACACTCCGACTCCCTTCCTTCCGTTCGTCGGCCTTGTGCCTCCTCGGCGGTCGGCCTGGCGATGGCGTCAGATTGCCGCCGACGGGTGGGATCGGGTTACCGCCGTATTCATGCTTGATCAAGTCGCGGCGGATGCGGGGACGGCCGCCCAGGGTGGGCGAGCAGGCGCTCCGGCTCAAATCATGCCTAATTCCTGGAGAAAATCTGCCATCGTGAGAGTAGACATTTACTCTCATCACGGTTAGCGTCTCTGGCGTGACCTCTGAGAAGTCCCCGCTCGCCGACAGCCTCGATGACGACGACTACCCCGCCTACACGATGGGCCGGGCCGCCGAGATGCTCGGCACGACGCCCGCCTTCCTCCGCGCCATCGGCGAGGCCCGCCTCATCACCCCGCTCCGCTCGGCGGGCGGCCACCGCCGCTACTCCCGCTACCAGCTGCGGATCGCCGCCCGCGCCCGCGAACTCGTCGACACCGGCACCTCCCTGGACGCGGCCTGCCGCATCATCGCCCTGGAGGACCAGCTCGAAGAGGCCCTCCGCGTGAACGAGGAGATGAGCCGTCGGCGCGAGGGCTCCTGAGGCGCCCGGCGACCGTTTATACGACTTCCGGACGCGGATATCTGTTACTGCAAGTGCAGAATTAGTGCGAGGCGCCGAGAGATTTCACGACACGCCCCTCAGGCCGAGGAAAACCTCCCCGCCCCGCCGGCCCTCCTGTGCTACTGTGATGTCAGTTGCAGTTGTGGTTCCCAAAAACTTACAAG
>NZ_JBEXNN010000047.1:0-27238 GCF_040611115.1 Streptomyces sp. NPDC003038 | reverse complement strand
GCATCGTCTGCACCACGAACGCGGTCGAGTCTGTTAACGCCAGGATCCGGCGGTGGCTGGCCAGGACTCGGGGCGACCGGCGGTTGAGGGATGTCTTGCGGGCCGGACCGGTAGCGGGCCGGAACCAAGGCCCCCGTCCCGCAGCGGAACCCGGCGCCGAACCCGAAGCCGGAGAACCGGCTCGGGCCCGGGAGCGGCACCGGACACCGCGGACCCGGCATGACCCGGCATGACCCGGCCCCGAAGACACCCCTCCCGGGAGCCTGACCGGGGAGGTCTGCCGGTCAGGCCCGGCCGCGGATCGGACGGCGGCGGCGCATCACGTGGACGCCCGCGCCGAGTGCCGCCGCGCCGACCAGGCTCGCACCGATGGCGGTCTCGGCGGCGGACGGGCCGAAGGAGCCGCCGATGCCGCCCTGGGCGGGGTTGCCCGGGAGGATCCTGAACCGGTGCGTGGCCACCAGGCTGCTGTCGTTGCACCGGACGGACAGCGTGTGTTCGCCCGGGGAGGCGTGGTTGAAGATCCGGACGGTCGCGAAGCCGATCGACCCGGCGGACAGGTTGGCCGGCGGAAAGTTGCCGGGCGAGGTGACCGTACCGCCGTGTCCACAACCCGACGCGCTCACCTGCATCGTGGATCCCTGGTGCACGGAGTACGGGTTGACCGAGACGTTGCTGGGGCCGCCGCCCCCGCCCAGCGGAGGGTTCGCAGAGGCGATGGGGGCACTGAGGCCGATCGCGGCGCAGGCCGCCGCCGTCACGGTAAGAGCGCGGAAAACACGCATGGTGGAACCTCCAGCGGAAAGCGCCCCGGAGCGTCGGCCCCGGATGATCGACGAGAACGCCTCCCACGACGAACCCTCAGCGCGGCCCGCAAGCTCCGCATGTCCGGCTTTGGTCCGCACGGTTGAGCGACACGCCGAAGCGCGGACCGCTCGGCTGACGGATCCGCAGGTCACGACCCGTCAGGCATTTATGTGACGATTACCTGGATGGGCGCACCCCTTCCGGCCCCTTCCGGGCCCCTTCCGGGCCGCGCCACCCGTTCGCCCCCTCCCCAATCGCCGTCCCGCCGACTCAGCCTTAGCGTGCGTGAAGTAGGGCGTACTGGGGCGGGACGGGAACGCGGGTCGGGACCCCCGCGTCGCGAAGGGAGAACGATGGGCGAGGACGAGACAGGGCAGTCGCGCAAACGCTCACCGTGGGGCGTACTCGCCCTGGTCATGCTCACCGGCCTCGCCATGGTGCGAAACGGTGTGAACGTCGACGAGGGGCCGCCCCAGCCCGCCGCGGCCTCGGCCGTCGCGGTGACCGCCGACCAGGTGCCGGTGAATCCGCCGGCGCCGCCTGCTGACCTGGAGGTGCTGGAGCACTCGTCGGTGCAGCGCATCCGGATTCCCACGATCAACGTGGACGCGCCGGTGATGACGGTCGGGCTGGACGCGCAGGGCTGGATCGACGCCCCGCCACCGCAGGACAGGAATCTGGCCGGCTGGTACCTCAACGGCATCTCGCCGGGCCAGCGGGGCTCGTCGGTGATCGTGGGCCACGTGGACAACGCGCAGGGCCCGGCGGTCTTCTACGGCCTGGGCTCGGTCAAGCCCGGCAGCCACATCGAGGTGGAGCGGTACGACGGACGCACGGCGGTGTTCGAGGTGTACGGCGTGGAGGTGTTCTCGAAGGAGTCCTTCCCCGGAGCCCGGGTGTACGGGGACACCGGGTACCCCGAACTCCGGGTGATCACCTGCGGCGGCGGCTATTCCAAGGCCCGCGGCTACGACGGCAACGTGGTCGTCTTCGCCCGGATGGTGCAGGCCCGCTGACCCCGGCGGTCGGGGCCCCGCGCCCGAGCGGGGCCCGCGCCCCACGGCGTGGACCCCGCGCCCCAGGCCGGCAGGCCGGGGGGGGGGGGAATCCGACCCTCAGCGGGGCGGCAGCACCGGCAGGGTGAACCGGTAGCCCCGTGCGAGCAGTTGGGGAAGGTACGCCGACAGCGCCTGGACGCTCTGCGACCGGTTGCCGCCCGCGTCGTGCGACAGCACGATCACGCCGGGCCCGGCGCCCTTGAGGACCCGGGAGACGATCGCGGTGGTCCCCGGCTCCTTCCAGTCCAGCGAGTCCACGGTCCAGGCGAGCGGCTCCATGCCCAGCTCGGCGCCGATCTCGAAGGCGGCCCGGTTCCACGCCCCGTAGGGCGCCCGGAACCACACCGGTGCCTGCCCGACGCTCCGCTGTACGACCTCGCTCGTGCGTCCGATCTCGGAGGCGAGGCCGGGCCGGCTGAGCTTGGGGATGAGCGGATGTGTCCAGGTGTGGTTGCCGATGACGTGGCCCTCGGCGACCATCCGGCGCAGCAGGTCCCGGTTCTCGGTGGCCATCTCCCCGCACACGAAGAACATCGCGCGTACGCCGTACCGCGCGAGGGTGTCGAGGATGCCCGGCGTGTAGCGGGGGTCGGGGCCGTCGTCGAAGGTGAGCACCATGCTGCTCGCCGTGGCCGGGTCGGCCGGCAGCTCCAGGATGGGCCGGGTCCGGACCGCGGGCTTGGCGGCGGCCGGGCGGGCGGGGGCCTCGGCGGTCATCGGCCGCAGCCGGTACGACTTCTCGGGCGGCGTCTGGGAGAGCATTCCGGGCGCTCCGGCCGCGGGGTTCGGCCCCGGCCCGGCCGCGCCACCCGGGCCCGGTGTACCGCCCTCGCCGCCCGAGTTGATCAGTCCGGCGGCGGCTGCGACTCCGAGGAAGACGGCGGTACGCAGGAGCACGCGTCGCCCCACTGTCGGCTCGTCATTTTTCATTATTACTACGTATCAACGACATCGTCACAGATGTCGAGGGGCGCGGACGCTCGCCCTTCCCGTCACCCGCCCGGCTCAGCAACCCGGTCGTTCGGCCGGTCGGTCAGCCGGTCAGCCGCGCCGGACGAGAGGGAACGGAAGCGTCTCGCGGATCGTCAGACCCGTGAGGAACATGACGAGCCGGTCCACGCCGATGCCCAGGCCGCCCGTCGGCGGCATCGCGTACTCCAGGGCGTCCAGGAAGTCGTTGTCGAGTTCCATCGCCTCCGGGTCGCCGCCCGCCGCCAGCAGCGACTGGGCGGTGAGGCGCCGCCGCTGCTCGACCGGATCGGTCAGCTCCGAGTAGGCGGTGCCCAGTTCGGTCCCGAAGGCGACCAGGTCCCAGCGCTCCGCGAGCCGCGGGTCCTCGCGGTGCTGGCGGGTGAGCGGGGAGACGTCGGTCGGGAAGTCCTTGTAGAAGGTGGGCAGCTGCGTCCGCTCCTCCACCAGCCGCTCGTACATCTCCAGGACCACGTCGCCTCGGGTGTCCTCGGGGGTGTGCGGCACCTTGGCCCGGTCGCACAGCCTGCGCAGGACCCGCTCCTCGGTGTCGGCGTCGACCTCCTCTCCGAGGGCCTCGCTGATCGCCCCGTACATCGTCTTGACCGGCCAGGGACCGGAGATGTCGTGGACGACGAGCCGGCCGTCCGGTCCCGCCTTGTGCGCGACGGGTGAGCCGAAGGCGGCCGTGGCGGCGCCCTGGATCAGTTCGCGCGTGAGGTCGAGCATGACGTCGTAGTCGGCGAAGGCCTGGTAGGCCTCCAGCATCGTGAACTCGGGGTTGTGCTTGTAGGAGACGCCTTCGTTGCGGAAGGTGCGGCCCATCTCGAAGACCTTCTCCATACCGCCGACGCAGAGCCGCTTGAGGTACAGCTCGGGCGCGATGCGCAAGTAGAGGTCCAGGTCGTAGGCGTTGATGTGGGTGCGGAAGGGCCGGGCGTTGGCGCCGCCGTGGATCTGCTGGAGCATCGGGGTCTCGACCTCGAGGTAGCCGCGCTCCAGCAGCCCCTGGCGCAGCGCCTGCACCGCGCTGGAGCGGGCCCGTACGACGTCTCGTGCGCCCGTGCTCGCGACGAGGTCGAGGTAGCGGCGCCGGACCCGGGCCTCCGGATCGGCGAGACCCTTGCGCTTGTCGGGCAGAGGGCGCAGGCACTTGCCGGTGAGCTGCCAGGACCTGACCACGACGGACAGCTCGCCGGTCTTGCTGGCGCCGGTCTCGCCGCTCGCGACCACGTGGTCGCCGAAGTCCACCTGGGAGGTGAAGGAGTCCAGGACGCCGGGTCCGGCCTCGTCGCGGGTGAACATCAGCTGTATGTCCCCGGACCAGTCACGGAGGACGGCGAAGACCACGCCGCCGAGGTCGCGCACGACCATCACCCGCCCGGCGACGGTCACCTCCTCACCGGAGCGGGTGCCGGGCGGGGCGCCGGGGACGGCGGCCTTGAGTTCGGCGACGGTGTGGGTGCGGGGGCGGATGCCGACGGGGTACGGGTCGGTGCCCGCGGCCCGGATGCGCTCCAGCTTGTCGTGGCGCACGCGGACCTGCTCGGGCAGCCGCTCGGGCCGCGCGCCCGCGCCGTCCTCCTCCACGGTGTCCAAGCCCAGGGAGGCGATGGAGGGCAGCCCCTCGGTGGTCGCGGGCGCGGTGAGGCCCCTGGTGTGGCCGTTGCCCCACAGGGTGCGCAGGCTGGGTACGGAGACGAAGCCTTCGGCGATGCCGGAGGCGAGGCTGACCCGGGCGAGCGAGCCGGCGTCCTGGTAGCAGAGGAACCGCGGGTACCACTCGGGGCCGTACTTGACGTTCGAGCGGTACAGCGCCTCCAGCTGCCACCAGCGGGAGAAGAACAGCAGCAGCTTGCGCCACAGCTTGAGTACGGGGCCGGCGCCGATCCGGCCGCCCTCCTCGAAGGCCGAGCGGAAGACCGCGAAGTTGAGGGAGATCCGGCGCACGCCGAGGGCGGGCGCCTGGGCGCACAGCTCGGCGACCATGAACTCCATGACGCCGTTGGGGGCGGTGCTGGCGCGGCGCATCAGGTCGAGGGAGATGCCGTCCTTGCCCCAGGGGACGAAGGAGAGGAGGGCGATCAGCTCGCCGTCGGCGTCGAAGGCCTCGACCAGCAGGCAGTCGCCGTCGGCGGGGTCGCCGAGCCGGTCGAGGGCCATGGAGAAGCCGCGCTCGGTCTCGGTGTCGCGCCACTTGTCGGCCCGGTCGACGATGGTCCGCATCTCCTCCTCGCTGAGGGCGCGGTGGCGGCGGACGAGGGTGGTGGCGCCGGTGCGCCGGACGCGGTTGACGGCCTGGCGGGTGACGCGCATGTCGCGGCCGTCGAGGTCGAAGTGGGCGACGTGCAGGATGGCTTCGTCGCCGAGCTGGAGGGCGCTGAGTCCGGAACGGGCGTAGGCGTTGGCGCCGTCTTCGGAGGCGCCCATGACGGCGGGCTGCCAGCCGTAGCGGCGGGCGACGTCGAGCCAGGCGTTGATGGCGGGAGTCCAGGCGGCGGGGTCGCCGACCGGGTCGCCGCTGGCGAGGCAGACGCCGGCCTCGACGCGGTAGGTGACGGCGGCCTTGCCGTTGGGGGCGAAGACGACGGCCTTGTCGCGCCGGGTGGCGAAGTAGCCGAGGGAGTCGCCCCGTCCGTACGCGCCGAGCAGGGCCCGGATGCGCGGCTCCTCGTCCCCGTGCAGGGCGGCGGTCAGCCGCTGGGAACGGAAGAGGGTCGTGGCGGCGTTCAGCAGGGCGAGGGCGCCGAAGAGGCCGAGCAGGAAGTACAGCGGGCGGGGCGGGCGGCCGTCGAACTCGCGGGCGGGGAAGAGACCGCCGACGACCTGGTTGGCGGACCAGTCCAGCCACTGGACCCTGGGCAGGGTGCCGGGGAAGAGGGCGACGAGCCCCCAGCCCACCAGGACGGCGGCGAGCAGGCCGACGCCGAGCACGATCATGGCCCGCCACAGGGCGCCTGGCCGGGAGGCGGCGTAGAACTCCCTGCGGGCGGCGATCAGCACCACCAGGGCGGCGACGGCGATGGCCATCGAGGGGACGCCGATCCAGTACTCCTCGTCGGCCACGATCAGGACATCGGCGAGGATCAGCAGGGCCAGATAGATGACGACGATCCACCAGGCGACCTTCTTGCGGGTGCCGAGGGCCGCGGCGAGCAGGAAGAGGAAGACGGCGTAGGCGAGGTTCGCGCTGACCGGGACCACGATGAGGTCGAGGAAGCGTACGACGGGGCGCAGCAGGCGCCGCAGGGTCGGGGAGAGCGCCAGCAGGGCGCACAGCAGGCCGAGCACGCCGAAGAACGCGCCGAACCCGTCGGGCACCCGGTTCAGGAAGCGGCTCCGGGTTCCGCGGGTCTCCTCCACGCTGGCACTCATGGTTCGCACTGTAGGGAGGGCCGCGCCGGTCCGCGCGCCGAGCCGGACCGGGTCTGTCCGTCGCATGCCAGGGGCACGGCCGTGACCCGCCGCCCACCCCCAAACCTCGGGAGGGTGACCGAGCAGGTGAACAAGGGATTCGAGCGGGGTACCGACGGCCCGAAGGTGATCCTCGCCGGGGTCGACGGGTCGGAGTCCTCGCTGCGGGCGGCTGCCTGAGCCGGCACGGTCCCCCCTCCGGGCGCTGACGGCCCGGCGCACAGCGGTCGTACGCGCTCGACCGCGTGCCACGCGGTCTTCCGCTCGTGCCGCAACGGTCTTCCGCTCGTGCCGCGCTGGCCCGGGCGGGTGGCGTGCCTACTTCCCCATCGTCAGGCCGTCCTTGGCGGCGGCGCGGCTGAGGACGGCCTCGCTGACGGCGTCCCGGGCGGTGCGGTAGTCGTCCCGGTCGGGGTGCTGTGCGAGGCCTTGGGACAGGTTGACCACCCTGCCCGCGTCCCGGTCCATCCACTGCGGGATGAACTCGGCCTTGGTGACCTGCCAGCGCCGTCCCTCCGCGGCCGGCGGGGCGAAGGTGAAGCGGCCGATGGAGCCGTAGCCGCCGCGCGCGTCCTCCGCGCCGGAGTGGTTGAACATCTGGCCCGCGACCTGGTCACCCATGCCGTAGACGATCCAGGTGCCGTTGACCTTCTCGTAGGGCTGCGGCACGTGCGCGTGGGTTCCGAGGATCAGGTCGATGTCGGGGCGTCCGCCGCTCTGCGAGGCGGTGAGCGCCTTGCCGAGCGAGAGCTGCGTCTCATCCGGTTCCGTCTGCCATTCCGTGCCCCAGTGCACGCTGACCAGGACCACGTCCGCGCCCGCCTTACGGGCCGCCCGCGCATCCGCGATGATCTTGTCCTGCTCCATCAGGGCCACCGCCCACGGCTGGCCGTCGGGCATGGGGTAGCCGTTGGTGCCGTACGTGTACGCGAGGTGCGCCACCTTGGCGGAGCCGGCGGTGTACGTCGTCGCCGTCGCTGCCTCGGCCGCCGTACGGGCCGAACCCGCGTGCTTCAGACCGACCTTGTCGAATCGGTCGAGGGTGCGGCGCAGCCCCTCGCTCCCGTCGTCCAGGGTGTGGTTGGAGGCCGTCGAGCAGCCGTCGTATCCGGTGTCCTTGAGCGCGTCGGCGATCTGTGGCGGGGACGTGAAGGCCGGGTAGCCCGTGTACGGACCGCCCTCCTCCCCGTAGATGGTCTCCATGTGGCACAGGGCCAGGTCGGCCGCGGAGACCACCGGCTTGACGCCGGAGAACATGGGCCGGAAGTCGTAGCCGTCCCCGCCAGCATCGGCCGCGCCCTGCCGGATGATCGAGGTGTGCGGCAGTACGTCCCCGCTGGCCACGAGGGTGAAGCCCTTGGCGGCGGAGGGTCCCGGGGCGCTGGAGGGAGCCGGTCCGCCGGAGCCGGCGAGGCGGGCCGGTGCGGATTCCCCGGTGGCGGAGCAGCCCGCGGCCGCCGACAGCAGGAGGGCCGAGAGGACGGCGACGGCCTGCCGGGTGCGCTTGGTCATCTGTCGCAGCTCTCATTAGTAGGACTATCCGACTTCTCCGATCACCTGCAATCCACAGAATGAGGCGCCACAAGTCAAGGAACGGCTCCGCCCGCCGCACACCGGCTCACTCCTATGGCGCCTATAACGCCTATGACGGCCGCCCCAGGACGACCGACCCGACCGCGACGCCCGCCCCGGTCGGCAGCGCGCCCGCGCCGGTGCCGTTCGCCGCGCCGTTCGACCGTTCACCGCCCGGCGCGGCCGCCCACCGGATGACCCGGGGGCTTGGGCGCAATACCGCGGCTGGACGGTTCCCGGGCGGCTCCGCGCAGGTCAGGGTGAACGAGCCGCCTCCCCAACGGACCCCCACGCACCTCGGAAGGAGCCCCCTCGTGCCGCTCTCACCCACCCTCCAGCGCACGGACCCCGAGGCGCTGGCCGAACTCCAGCGCGACCACGGCCGGGCGCTGTTCGGTTTCCTGTTCGGCCTCACGGCCGGGGACGCCCAGCGTGCGGAGGACCTCGTACAGGAGACGCTGGTACGCGTCTGGCAGCATCCGGAGGTGCTGGACAGCGGGCACGACTCCATGCGGCCCTGGCTGTTCACGGTGGCCCGGCGGCTCGCGATCGACGCCCGGCGGGCCCGGATGTCACGGCCGCTGGAGGTGGACCCGGAGGGGCTGGAGCAGGCGCCCGCACCGGAGGACGCGGTGGCCGGCTCGGTCACGGCGATCGACGTCCGGCGGGCCGTGGGTTCCCTGGGGCCGGAGCACAGGGAGGTCCTGATGCAGGTCTACTTCCGGGACCGCTCGGTCGCCGAGGCCGCGGCGGAGCTCGGCATCCCGGCCGGAACCGTCAAGTCCCGTACCTACTACGCCCTTCGCGCCCTGAGGAAGGGCCTCCAGGGGTACGGGTACGGGCTCGGCGCTTGACCGTCTCCTTGCGCGCGGCCCGGAGACCGCCCCAAGGAAGCCCCGAATGCACGCGGATCGGACAAGAAACGCATCGAATTCGGCATCAGACCGTTCAAGTTGAGTAAACATCCCCCGTTGCGCGCACCACTCGGGACAGGCTCAGGGCTGACGGCGGGACGCTCAACGCGCGGGAGAAGGTGGAACGGTGCAGCCCGAGGGTATGAACGGCACCAGTGACGGCGGGCTCGCGGTGCCCATGGCATGGCTCTACGCCGAGTACATCGCAGACGAACTGCTGCGCACGGGCCGGCTGATTCCGGTCAGCACCCTGGAGTTCCGGGCCGGGCGGGACACCCTCGCCCTGACCATCTATCTCTCGGACGCCGCCGGTGAGCTCTCCGGGATCCGGGTGGTCTCGCAGCTCGACGAGTGGCTGTCGCTGACGGCGTACGGGCACCCCTGGCGCGACTGGGTGCACACCCGGTTCCTCGCGCTGGGTGAGGAGGCGAGGGAGCGCGGCCGCGCCGAGGAGCCGGACCTGGAACTGGCCCGGGCGGCCTGGCGCTGGCTGGACCACACCGAGCTGTTCGCCACCAACCTCGACCCGGGGCGGCACGGCCACGCCGACACGCCCCCGGGGCTGGACGAGAACGCGCGGGTGTGGACCCCGGCCTGGCAACTGGGACTACCGCTCGGCCACTTGGCCATGCACCTGTTCTGAGGCGCCGTTCGGACTACTGCGGGCGGCGGGTGCCGGGCGCCTCGGCGGGATCGGTCACCAGGCCCGTGAAGTCGGCCTCGTTGCGCTCGGCCCGGGTCACGTACCACCGGGCGATGAGCCACATCACCGGATACACCAGCAGGCCGAGCGCCACCCAGGCCAGCGGCCCCGACCCGGCGCGCGGCAGCAGGAACACCAGCGGCAGCGTCCCGACCAGCAGCGCGAGCGCGGCCAGCGCCCCGAGGCCGGCCCGCAACTGGCTGCGCATCAGGGCCCGGACATAGGTGGCGCCGAGGGTGGTCTGTTCGGAGATCTCCGAACGGGCCGGGGTGTGCGCGGGCGGCCGGCGGCGGGCGCCCCGGGGCACACCGGTGACGGTCTCCCGCCGGGGTGGCGGCGGCTGCTCCTCGGCCATGGTGCGGGATTCTACGCGGCGCCGGGCCATTCCAGCCGGGCCGTTCGAGCCAGGCTGTTCCAGCCAGGCCATTTAAGGAGGGTTATTTGAGGAGGCGCGAGAGCCGCCGGTCGGCGAGCGGCTTCCCGCCGGTCTGGCAGGTGGCGCAGTACTGGAGCGAGGAGTCGGCGAAGGACACCGAGCGGACGGTGTCCCCGCACACCGGGCAGGGCTCCCCGGCCCGGCCGTGCACCCGCAGCCCGCTCTTCTTCTCGGCCTTCAGCTTCCCGGCGGCCACGCCGTGTTCCCGTTCCACGGCCTCGCGCAGGGTGTCCTGGACGGCCGCGTAGAGCCGGGTGGTCTGGTCCTCGTCGAAGGACGCGGCCAGCTTGAAGGGCGAGACCTTGGCCCGGTGCAGGATCTCGTCGCTGTAGGCGTTGCCGATGCCCGCGACGACGCTCTGGTCGCGCAGCACGCCTTTGATCTGTCGCCGCTCCCCCGCCAGCAGCGCCGCGAAGGCGTCCCGGTCGAAATCCGCGGCGAGCGGATCGGGTCCGAGGCGGGCGATGCCCGGCACCTCCCGGGGGTCGCGGACGACGTACACGGCGAGGCGCTTCTGGGTCCCCGCCTCGGTGAGGTCGAAACCGCCGCCGCCCTCCAGGACGACGCGCAGGGCCAGCGGTCCTTTGCCGGGACGCGGCGGCTGCGTCGGCAGGGTGTCCTGCCAGCGCAGCCAGCCCGCCCGGGCCAGGTGGGTGACGAGGTGGAGCTCGCCGATCCGCAGGGCCAGGAACTTGCCGTAGCGCGCGGTGGCGCCGGCCTGCTGCCCTTCGAGGGCGGTCAGCGGCGGGTCGTACGTCTTGAGCACGCTCACGGCGACGGGGAGGGCGCGCTCGACCACCCGCCCGGTGAGGTGCTCGTCGAGGTACTCCCGCAGGGCCTCGACCTCCGGCAGTTCGGGCATGGTCCCAGCCTGCCGCCGCCTCAGGCGAAACGCGAGCTGGGCACCGGGCCGGGTGATCCGAGGTGGTCGCGGGTGCCGGTGAGCCAGCCGGGGGCCACCGCAGCCGCGTAGGCCCGGAAGGCGTCGTCCGGGTCGGGCGGGCCCTCTCCGTCGCCCGGGTCCGGGGCGGCGTCCGCGCGGGCGACGTCACGGGCGATCTCCTCCTCGGGGCGGTCGTCCTCCCGCCAGGGGCTCTGGACGTACTGGGCGAGCAGGGCGCTGGAGTCGGGGCTCACCGGCGGCGGGCTGGTCCAGCGCGTGGCGTGCTCGTGCAGGACCTGGCCCTCGGCGCGGGTGCGCAGGCTCTGCGCGAGCTGCGGATCACAGTCCCCGAGGTCGTAGGCGATGACGGCGGTGTCCGTACGGGTGGGCGCGTACGGTACGGCGGGGAGCCCCAGCACGGCCGCGGCCGCGAGCCCCAGGATCCGGTCGGAGCGGCCGGGCAGCAGCGAGACGGTGGTGGTGGCCCGGCGGCGGCCGGTGGCCTCCAGGGCGAGCGCGAGGCGGGCGAGGCCGCGGCGGCACTGGGCGTGGGTGTCGCCGAGGAATCCGTACCGGCCCGTCATGCCGGCACCGAAGCCGTACGGGGAGAGCGTGCCCAGGAGCGTCCCGGTGAGGGCGAACTGCCAGCCGCGCAGGTCGGCGCGGTCCAGCGGCCCGGCGGTGGCCGCGAGCTCGGCGCGGGCCAGCATGCGGCGCTGGCGGGCGTGGGCCCCTCGCCAGGTGTCGTCCTGCGGGTCGGGCAGCCGGGCCGCGACGGTCCGGGCGCCGGGCAGGTCCCCGGCCAGGAGGGTGTGGTGGACCAGGAGGTACGTCTCGGGCCAGGCGGCCAGCCGTTCGCCGCGGGCGGCGAGCAGCGCGGCGGCCTCGGCGTGCCGGTGCTCGTCCTCCAGGGCGGAGACCAGCTCGGCGAGGAGCGGCCGCGACTCGGGCAGCAGCCGCAGTGCCTCACGCAGCGGCCCGACGGCGAGGAAGGCGATGCCGCGTTCGACACAGCCGTAGCCGAGGTCGTAGAGGACCTGAGGATCGTCCGGCCGGCTGCCGGCCGCGTCGGCGGCGGCGGCGAGGTCCTCGAACCCGGCGGCGTCGGCCAAGGCCTTTGTGGCTGCGGCGAGTTCGGGGAGGGAGAGGGCTTCGGCGCGAGGACGCAGTGAACGTACGGCTCCGGGCAGGTCCCCTGCCTCCAGCAGCCGGCGGACATCATCAATGGCGATAGTCATCGCGCCGATCCTCTGCGACCACGGTCCCGCCCCGCAACGTACTTTCGCCCGAAGCCCGCGAAGGCCCTCCCGGGGCGTACCGTCCGGCGCCCGCCCGACCACCACGAGCAGCCGGTCCCGCGCTCCCGCGCCCGCCCCTCCTCGACCCGGCCCTGCTCACCCCTCGGGGCCCTGCCCCGCTCACCCCTCCGGGCCCCGCCCCGCCCCGCCCCGCCCGTCGCGGCCCGGACCGTCGGCCGGCCGGGGGCGGCGGGCCCGTGCCGGGTGCTCCCTACGCCATCACGAACTCGCACCACACAGACTTGCCGCTGCCCCGCGACTCCACCCCCCATACGTCCGCCAGGCGGTCAACCAGCATCAGCCCCCGCCCCGAGACCCCCGATTCACCCGCCTCGCGCCGCCTCGGCAGCGCGCTGGAGCGGTCCTCGACCTCCACTCGCAGGCGCCGTTCGTGGCCGGTCAGGACGCGCAGGGTCACGATCGCCGGGCCGTCGGTGTGCATGAGGGCGTTCACGATCAGCTCGTCGGCGACCAGTTCGATCTCGTCGGCCCGTTCCCGTGCTCCCCACGCGCGGACCGCCGCCCCGATCATGTGGCGGGCCGCCACCAGCGCCTCCGGGTCGCCCGGCGCCACGTGCTGCTGCAGGCGCCCGCCACCCTGCGGTGCGTACTCCACCTGGCGGCGCAGCAGGAGCAGCGCCATGTCGTCGTCCCCGCCCCGTTCGTCGACGACCTCGCACAGCCGGTCCGCCAGCTGTTGCAGGTCCGCCGGCCCGCTGCGGATCAGCGAGGTCAGCAGTTGGATCCCGTCGTCGAGGTCGGCGCCCGGCTGTTCCACCAGGCCGTCCGTGCACAGCAGGAGCGTTTCTCCCGGGTCGAGTTCCACCGTGGTCACGGGATATTCGAGGCGGCCGAACTCCGCCGACAGGCCGAGCGGCATCCCGCCCGCCACCGGGACCCTGCGGCAGTCCCCGTCCCGCGTGCGCAGCAACGGGTCGATGTGCCCCGCCCGTACGAGTTGGAGCACGCCCGTCGAGAGGTCGGCGTCCACGTACGTGCACGTCGCGAAGCGGTCGGTGTCGAGCTCGTGCAGGAAGACGGAGGCCCGGGCCATGACGGTGGCCGGCGAGTGGCCCTCGGCGGCGTAGGCGCGCAGCACGATCCGCAGCTGTCCCATCACCGCCGCGGCGTGCGTGTCGTGGCCTTGGACGTCGCCGATGACCGCGCCGACGTGGCCTCCCGGCAGCGGGATGACGTCGTACCAGTCGCCACCGATCTCCTGGCCCATGCGGGCGGAGCGGTACCGCACGGCGATCTCCGCTCCCGGCACGGAGGGGATCCGCCTCGGCAGCATCGCCTGCTGCAAACCCTCCGCCAGGTCGTGCTCCTGCTCCAGCAGCATCGCCCGCTGGAGGCTCTGCGCGATGCTGCTGCCCAGTGCGACCAGCAGGTTCCGCTCGTCCTGGGTGAAGCCGTCCTTGTCCTGGTAGAGCAGACCGATCGCGCCGATGGGGCGGGCCTGCGCGATCAGCGGCAGATAGGCGGCCGCCGAGATCCGCATGTACGAGATCTTCGACCAGAGCGCCGGATACTCGGCGGCGAACTCCTGCGCCGAGTGGAGGAAGCGAGGCTGGAGCGAGCGGACCACCTCGCTCATCGGGTACTGCTCGTCGATACGGGTGTAGCGGGTGCCGGGGACGAAACTGCCCTCCGGCCCCTCGGCGACGAGGTGGATCCGGCCGGCCTCGACCAGGCCCATCACCATGCCCATCGAGCCCAGCCGCTCCAGGCCGTGGGCGTCGCCGAGCGCGTCGATGACGTCCTTGACGGTCCGGGCGTGCGCGAGGGCGGCGGTGGTGCTCTCGACCACCGTCGTCTGGCGGCGCCGTTCCTCGTCGAGGCCCAGGCGCTCCGCCGAATGACTGAGCTCCTCGGTCGCGTCCCGCACGATGCCGATGATCCGGTACGGGCGTCCGTCCGGGGCGCGCATGACGCGGCCCTGGGTGTGGGTCCAGCGCAGCCGCCCGTCGTGGCAGCGGATGCGAAAGTAGGCCCCGTAGCTGTCCACGCTGCTCTTGAGGGCGCTGGAGACGAGTGCGTCGAGCCTGCTCGCCTCGGCGGGCGGGACGCGGGGCGAGAGGGACTGCGGCCGCCCGTCGTAGGCCTCCGGGGTGGTGTCGAAGACGTCGAGGGCCGCTTCGTCCATGTGCATGAGCCCGGTGACCAGATCCCAGTCGAAACTGCCCATGCGGTTCAGCGAGAGCGACCGGTCCGGGTGTGCGGGCCAGTCGTCGGGCAGCGATACGGTGGTCGGCACCGATCCACCATGACACACCGGCCGGTCAGGCGCTCTCCAACGAGTAACCCGGGTCGGAGGGCGCCGGCTGCTGCTCGTCCGGGACGCTGTACGGGTCGTTGGGGTCGAACGGGGCGTACGGATCGCTCGGCTGCGGCATCGAACCGTCGGGCTCCAGCGGGTCGCCCGGGGCGTTCGGGTCGCCCGGGGCGTTCGGGTCGCCCGGGGCGTTCGGGTCCACCGGCTCGCTGGGGTCGCCCGGGAGCTGCGGCGGCACGTCGGACGGGATGTCGGAGGGCACGTCGCCGGGAACGTCCGAGGGGGTGTCGGAGGGCGGCTGCTGCGGAGCCACCGGATGCGACGGCGGGTTCGGGTTCGGCGGGCAGTCCGTCGCGCCGGGGGCCGGGATTCTCGCGGTGCCGTCGGGGCCGTTCGGCGGCGGGGTGTGGGACAGGCGGTTGCTGTCGGTGGTCGGGCACGGGTCGGCCGACGAGGGCCCGGTGGGGGTGGGCGGACCGGTCGGGATGCCGTCGGCCGGATCGTACGGGGGCAGCATCTGCGGGATGCGGTCCTGGGCGCCGTCGTCGCCGGTCCTGCGCTCGATCCACGTGTTGTCGGCGATGTTGACGATCACCAGGTTGTCGATCACGTGGGGGGTCGGTTCGATGACGATGACCTGGTTCGGCTGGTAGCCGTTCCACGGGTCGCCCTTCTGCACCGGTGCCCCCTTGGGGGCGCGCGGGGACAGCAGCGGGTTTCCGCAGGCGCAGCGGACGCGGGGCATGCCGTGGCCGTCGACGAGGACGGCGGTGCCCGCCTGGAGTACGGACTGGAAGCCGTCGGCTCGGCCTTCGCGGAAGCCGTGGCTGGTGACCCGGGTGTCGGCGCGGAGCACGACGGGGGTGAGGCCGCGCAGGAAGTCGGGGATCTTCGCCTGTTCGATGTCGGAGGCCTGGGCGAAGGCGCGGGCCTTGGCCTCGTCGGTGGTCAGGGAGCGGACCTGCTGTTCCACGTCGCAGCTGCCGAGCCGATGGGTGCCGCCGTACAGGCCGGGGGTGGCCGCGTTGACGGTACGGATGCCCCGTCCGGTCGGATTGGGCAGCGGGGGCTGCACGGGAGCCGACTCGGCGGTGGCGGAGGAGGCGGTGAAGGGGTCGGTGCCCGCGGCGCCCACGGGCTGGAGGTGGACATCCCGGCTCTCGGAACCGGCCTCGTTCCGCGCGTCCCCGGAGCCCCCGCATCCCGCGGCGAACAGACCCAGGACGGCGAAGAGGGCGGCGCCGGCGGGTGCGTGACGACGCGGCGCCTGACGAGGTGTCGGAGGTGTCGGTGCGTGCACGTGGATCTCCCTTTTCGCCCCGGTTGCTCCCTCTTGTCTGCCGCATCCGCGCGACCCCCGCAACCGGAGAGCGTCTTGAACATGTTCAAGCGACCCCGTAGGCTCACGACCGTGAGCTGAACGCGTTCAAAACATTCGAACGGTTCCAGGTCAGGCGCGCCGACTCCACGGGGCGCCGAGCGACAGGTCGGGGGAGTCCACGGTGACGGTACTGGTGAACATGATCGTCACCCTGGGCATGCTCTACGTCCTGCCCGCGGGCCTGCGCCTGATCGACCCGGCCGGGCTGCGCGGGACCGCCCGGGTCTGGCCGCTGCTGGCCGCTCCCGGCGCACTGTGCCTCTGGCTGCCGCGCGGCGCCGCGGCCACGGCACTCGCGGCACTCTACGCGGTGGCCACCGTGTCCCTCGCGGCGCGGGCCCCCGCACGGCTGCTGCGGACCCTCCGCCAGACTTCGCCCGGGGCCGGGGGGACCCCCCGGCTCGCTCCGCCCGAGGTCGCCGTCCTCACCGCGCTGGTCTCGCCCGCCATCGCCGCAACCGCCCTGGTCGCCGAGCGCGCCGGGTACCGGCTCTTCGGCTTCGACCTCGACATCCTGGCGCTGACCGTGCCCCACTTCCACTTCGCCGGTTTCACGGCCGCTCTGGTCGCCGGGCTCGTATGCCGGGCCGCCGCTCCGGGCCCCTGCGCGCGCTGGGCCGCGTACAGCGTCCCGGCGGGAACCCTGCTGGTGCTCCTCGGCTACTTCGTCGACGACTGGGCCGAGCTGGTGGGCGCGGTGGTGCTGACCGGCGGGATGTGGGCGGTGGCGCTGCTGACCTGGCGGGAGATCCGCCCCGCCGGCCGCGACCGTACCACCCGGGGGCTGCTCGCGACCTCGGCGGTGGTGCTGGTGGCCACCATGCTGCTCGCCCTGTGGTGGGCGGTGGGAGAGGCCACCGGAATCACGCACCCCACCTTGACCTGGATGGCCGCCACGCACGGCCTCGGCAACGCACTCGGCTTCGCCCTGTGCTCGGTGCTGGCCTGGCGCCGACTGACAGCAGACCGACAGGAGACCACCCCATGACCCGCCTGATCGGCGCCGGCCGCGACGCCCGCACCGGCCGCACCGGCCCCACCGGCCCCACCGACACCGTCAGCTACCCCGACCGGGGTGCGACGGCCCGGCGGCCGCTGCCCGCCGGATACAACCACCTGCGCCACCGCACCAGGATCGGGCACGGGCGGGCCGCCTTCGAGACCGCCGGAGTAGCGGTCACCACCTTCCACGCCCACCGGACCTCGGGGATGCGGGTACGGACCGAGGCCGCCGCCGTCCGGCCCGGCGACCGGGTCGAGGTCGGGATCGGCTTCGGCCCGCTGCGGATCAACGCTCCGTGTCAGGTGATCTGGACGGCGTACGAGACGGCCCGCATCGGTTTCGCGTACGGAACCCTGGACGGCCACCCCGAGTGCGGGGAGGAGTCCTTCATCGTGGACATGGACGCCGACGGCACGGTGTGGTTCACCGTGACCGCCTTCAGCCGCCCGGGCTGCTGGTACACACGCCTCGCCGGCCCGGTGGTCCCCTTCCTCCAGCTGACCTACGCCCGCTGGCTCGGCCGCACCCTGCGCGGGCTGGCGACCGCGGGCTGATACTGGAGGCGATGGACTGGTTCACCGCACCGGACTACTGGCTGGGCCGGCTGGTCTTCCAGCGGGCCCTCGCCGGCGTCTACCTCTGCGCCTTCCTCGCGGCCGCCCTGCAGTTCCGGGCCCTGATCGGGGCCCACGGCATGCTGCCCGTCCCGGACCACGTCCGGTACCTGCCCTTCCGGCGCGCCCCCAGCCTCTTCCAACTGCACTACTCCGACCGGTTCTTCGCCGCCTGCGCCTGGACCGGGGCGGTGCTGGCGGCGGCACTGGCCGCGGGGGCCGGCGACGAGGTGCCGCTCGGCGCGGCGATGGCGATGTGGGCCCTGCTGTGGCTGCTCTACCTGTCGATCGTGAACGTGGGCCAGACCTGGTACTCCTTCGGCTGGGAGTCCCTGCTGCTCGAAGCGGGCTTCCTCGCCGTGTTCCTCGGCAACGCGCGAATCGGGCCGCCGGTGCTGGTGTTGTGGCTGCTGCGCTGGCTGCTCTTGCGCGTGGAGTTCGGGGCGGGGCTGATCAAAATGCGGGGGGACCCCTGCTGGCGCAAGCTGACCTGCCTGTACTTCCACCACGAGACGCAGCCGATGCCGGGGCCGCTCAGCTGGTTCTTCCACCATCTGCCGAAGCCTGTGCACCGGGTGGAGTGCGCGGCGAACCATGTGACGCAGCTGCTGGTCCCGGTCCTCCTGTTCACCCCGCAGCCGGTGGCCTCGTACGCCGCCGGCGTCATCATCGCCACGCAGCTGTGGCTGGTGCTGTCGGGCAACTTCGCCTGGCTGAACTGGGTGACGATCACGCTCGCCCTGCCGGCCGTGGACTTCACCGGTCTGGCGGGCGCGCCCCCGGCCGCCGCCTCCCGGCAGGCACCGGTGTGGTTCATGGTCCTGGTCTTCGGCGTGACCGCGCTGGTGCTGGTGCTGAGCCGGAAGCCGGTGCTCAACATGATCTCGCGCCGCCAGGTGATGAACCGCTCCTTCGACGCGCTCCACCTGGTCAACACCTACGGGGCGTTCGGCACGGTCGGCCGGATCCGCGACGAGGTGGTGGTGGAGGGCACCGCCGACCGGGTGCCGCGCACGGACGGCGAGTGGCGGGAGTACGGCTTCAAGGGGAAGCCGGGCGACGTGAGGCGCGTTCCGCGCCAGTTCGCCCCGTACCACCTGCGGCTGGACTGGCTGATGTGGTTCGCGGCGCTCTCCCCGGCCTATGCGCGGGACTGGTTCGGGCCGTTCGTGGAGCGGCTGCTGCGCGGCGACCGGGACACACTGCGGCTGCTGCGCCACAACCCCTTCCCGGACGCCCCGCCGGTCTACGTCCGGGCCCGGCTGTACCGCTACCGCTTCACCACCTGGCGGGAGTTGCGCGAGACGGGCGCCTGGTGGCACCGGACCCTGCTGGGCGAGTTCATGCCGCCGACCCGTCTCGCGCACGCGCCGCTGTCAGAGCCCGAGTAGGGCCGCCTCCCGCTCCGGGTCGAGGCCCGGGCTCGGCCGGTCCGAACGCTGCGGGGCCACCCCGCCGAGCCCCTGGAGCCAGGCCCAGGTGTCGGTCACCGTCTCCTCGACCGGGCGGCATTTCAGGCCCGCGGCAAGCGCCTTGGACACGTCGCCGCCGAACATGAAGTCGTGCAGCTCGCCCTCCGGAATCCAGACCGGCAGCTCGGTCCAGTGCTGTACGCCCGCCTCCTGGATCCGGGCCGGATCGGTCCAGCGCAGCTCGGCGCCACCGCCGGTGGCCGCGACGCAGGCTTCGAGAAAACCGCCCATCGTGGCGTGCCCGACCGGCGAGACCAGGTTGTACGCGCCGCCGTGTCCGGCGTCGGCCGCGTCCAGCGTCCAGCGCGCGAGGTCCCGTACGTCGATGTACTGGAGCGGGAGTTCACGCGGGCCGGGGGCGAGCACCGGGCCGCCGCGGGCGGTGCGGTTCAGCCACCAGGGCAGCCGGCCCACGTTCTCGTACGGGCCGAGGATGAGCCCGGCGCGCACCAGCAGGGCGCGGTCGCCGAAGGCGTCCAGTGCGGCGAGTTCACCGCCCCGCTTGTCCTCGGCGTAGGCGACGGAGTCGGCGTCGGGCGAGGACTCCACGAGCGGGCCGTCCTCGTCGAGCCCGGCCGGGGCGGGATAGGCGTAGACGGAGCGGCTGGAGATGTACACGTACCGGCCGGCCCGGTCGCGCAGCAGCCGGGCGCTGTCGCGCACGGCGGTCGGGGCTCCGCCCCAGGTGTCGACGACGAGGTCCCACTCCCCCTCGGCGAGGGCGTCCAGCCCGCCGGGGGCCGTGCGGTCCCCGTGCAGGGCGGAGGTGCCCGGCGGGGGCGCGTGGTGGCCGCGGTGGAAGACGGTCACCTCCCAGCCCCGGGCGAGGGCGTCCTCGGTGATCGCGCGTCCGACGAATTCGGTACCACCCAGCATCAGTAGCTTCATGCGGGTCAGCCTGCCCGGGCGACGACCGCCGCGGAAGTCATGATCGCCGACAGCGATGACGCTCAGGGCGTAGCGGAGCGGGAACTCCGGCTCTGAGAGCCGGTCTTGGCACGGCAGCGCCCCCGGCGCGTGGGAGCGCTGGGGGCACGTGGCGACGCCGAGGCCGCGGCTCTGGTCGAAGCCGGGGCTCTAGTCGATACCGGGCAGGATGTGTGATTCCGCCAGGTCGTCCTCGTACCCGGCGAGCCGGATGGGGGCGGACCTGGCCCAGACCTCGAGGTTTCCGAGCTCGTCTGTACGGGAGCTGGCCCGCCAGCCCGTACGCTCCAGCACGATCTTTTCGGGCTTCGTCATTTCTGTCACCGCGCACTCCTTCGTGTCGCGTAACCCGGCATGCGAACCGCGCGCCGGGCAGGGATGAAAGGGTTTCCGGACGCGGTGGCGCCATGGTGGAGCGTGGCCCGGATAGGGGCCTTCTTGATGCCCCTTAGAGTACACATATGAGCGCACCCCCGCTCGATGGTTGGGCAAAATCCACGCCGCCTGTTGGTTTTCGCCGCGAGTTCAGGAAGTCGTAGGCCCTGTTTCCGCGACGGACGGTCAGCTCGACACCAGTTGTACGGACGGCGGAGGAGGCGACGGTGCCGAGTTCCGGGGTACCGGAAATCAAACGTATCCAGGAGCTGAGGGAGCCGCTCCCCACTCGCCGCGCGGGCGTGCGACACGCCCGGCCGTTTCGCCAGATAACTGCAGGTCGGGGGCCTGATGCACGACCTGGGCCACCTGCTCCGTCCGGGTGACGGCGCGGGCGTCGCCGACCCGACCGGGAGGCGTCGCGGTGCGGCGGGGTGTACGAACGCGGCCGCCCCCTTCGGCGTGGCCGAAGGGGGCGGCTGGATGCTCTCCGGGGCCGGAAGGCCCGGCTTACCAGTTGGCGGGAGCGTAGTCCTTCAGGAAGACGCCGAAGAGGTCCTCGCCCGCCTCGCCGCGGACGATGGGGTCGTAGACCCGCGCCGCGCCGTCCACCAGGTCGAGCGGGGCATGGAAGCCCTCCTCGGCCAGGCGGATCTTGTCCGGGTGGGGGCGCTCGTCGGTGATCCAGCCGGTGTCGACGGCGGTCATCAGGATCTGGTCCTTCTGGAACATCTCCTGCGCGCTGGTGCGCGTCAGCATGTTCAGCGCGGCCTTCGCCATGTTGGTGTGGGGGTGGCCGGCGCCCTTGTACCCGCGGCTGAAGACGCCTTCCATCGCGGAGACGTTGACCACGTACCGGCGGTCGGCGGCGGCCGCGGCCATCGCCGGGCGCAACTTGCTGATCAGGATGAACGGCGCGGTGGAGTTGCACAGCTGCACTTCGAGGAGCTCGATCGGGTCCACCTCGGACACCGTCTGGATCCAGCTGTTGGTGTCGTGCAGGTCCGGGACCAGGCCGCCCGCGTCGATGGCGGTACCGGCCGCGATCCGCTCCAGCGAGGCGGAACCGGAGACCAGCGCCAGCTCGGTGATGTCCTGGGCGCTGAGCTTCTCCCCCTTGCCGGTGGGCAGGGCCGCGACGCGGTCGACGGTGCCGCTGCCGAAGGTGCCGATGACCTCGGCGGCGGGCAGCTCCCCGGCCGGGAGCGGAGCCTTCTCGGCGGCGACGAGCTCGCTGTAGGCCGCCGGGGAACGGCGTACGGTCTGCGCGGCGTTGTTGATCAGGATGTCGAGCGGGCCCTCGGCGGCGACGGAGTCGGCCAGCGCGACGACCTGGGCCGGGTCGCGCAGGTCGATGCCGACGATCTTCAGCCGGTGCAGCCACTCGGAGCTGTCGGGCATGGCCTTGAAACGGCGGATCGCGTCGTTCGGGAAGCGCGTGGTGATGGTGGTGTGCGCGCCGTCGCGCAGCAGCCGCAGC
Organism: Streptomyces sp. NPDC003038; assembly: GCF_040611115.1. Taxonomy (NCBI): domain Bacteria; kingdom Bacillati; phylum Actinomycetota; class Actinomycetes; order Kitasatosporales; family Streptomycetaceae; genus Streptomyces; species Streptomyces sp. NPDC003038. Next base: position 5,657 of record NZ_JBEXNN010000047.1, on the reverse strand, counting down.
GCGATGTACATGCCGATCTTGGCGCGGCCGCCGGTGAGCAGGGCGCGGCGGCCGGTCAGGTCCGTACGGGCGTCGCGGCGCGCGTGGTTGAAGGCGGCGCAGTCCTGGCAGAGCTGGTGGTAGAAGGCGTCGACCTCGACGTAGCGCGTCTTGCAGATGTAGCAGGAACGCGGGCGCTGGAGTATTCCGGCGATCGGTCCCTTGACGGCGGCGGTCAGGGCGTTGCCCTGGGTCTCGTCGTCGATGCGCTCGGCGGAACCGGTGGCGGTCGCCTCGGTGACGGCCTTGTCGTTGGCGGTCTTGGCCGCGCGGCGCTCCTGGCGGCGGCGCTGCTTGACCGTGCGGTAGAGACCGGCCGTGGCACGGCGTACGGTGACGGCGTCGGGGTGGTCGACGTCGAGCTTGTCGAGCTCGTCGAGCACGCTGAGGCAGAGAGCCAGCCGCTCGGGGTCGATGCCCGGCCCGTATGAGAGGTTGTCTTCGGTCACCGTCATGGCCGCTGCCGTTCCTTGATCGCTCGTCCGCATCCGCCTGCTGCGGAAGTCCCCAAAAGGGAAACTGTACGGATCCCACGCGCTCGGAACCAAACCCGTCCTGCGCGCCTCACGCATCGCGAGGCAGCCGTCACGGTGTGCTGAGGTTCCCGGCGCGCGCGGGCGCGTACCCCCACCGGCTGAAGAGCCCGGCACGTACTCCCGTACTACGCCCGGAGTAGGACCGGTGACCCCCTGTGGACGGAGGAATAGCGCAGGTGGGTGGGGCATTGTGGAACTCATGAGTGCCCTAGCGCTGTCGGTCCTGCTCTGTCTCGTGTCCGCCCTGGCGTACGCGGGTGGCGCGATCCTCCAGGAGCGGGTCGCGGCGACCACGCCGGACCGCCCGTACGCGCCGTTGCGCCGGGGCGGCTGGTGGGTCGCGGTGGCGCTGAACGGCATCGGCGCGCTGCTGCACGTGGTCGCGCTGGCCTACGGACCGCTGAGCCTGGTCCAGCCGCTCGGCGCGCTCACCATCGTCTTCGCCCTGCCGATGGCGGCCGTCTTCGTACGGCGCCGGGCGGGCGCGGCGGCCTGGCGCGGCGCCGTGCTGGCCACGGTGGGCCTGGCCGGACTGCTGGCCCTGACGGGCGGGGACGGGAGGACCGAACCCTCTTTGGCGGGCGGCGAGCGGAGCCTGCTGCTGGCGGCGGCCGGGGCGGCGGTGGCCGTGCTGTTCCTGGCGGCGCACCGGATGCGCCGGGCGGTGCTGCGCAGCGTGCTGCTGGCCGTGGCGGCCGGTACGGCCTTCGGCATGGCCTCGGTGTTCACCAAATCGGTGGCCGAGGGCTTCGTTCCGGGCGCGCTCGGCGCCCTGGGGACGGATCTGGCGGCGGTCTGCGTGCTGGCGAGCGGCGGACTGCTGCTGTCGCAGGCCGCCTACCGGGGGGCCGGCCTGACCGCGCCGCTGGCCACCCTGACCGTCGTCAATCCGGTGGTCGCGGCAGCAGTGGGCATCACGCTCTTCGACGAGGGCTTCCGGTACGGGGCGGCGGGCACGACGGCGGCCGTGGCGAGCGCCGCGCTGGCGGCGGCCGGCCTGATCCTGCTCACGGCCGTGCCGCCGCACGTACGGGGGTCAGATGCGCACTCCGTGGCTCCGGAGGTACTTCAAGGGGTCGATGTCGGAGCCGTAGCCGGGTCCGGTGCGCATCTCGAAGTGCAGATGCGGACCGGAGCTGTTGCCGGTCGAGCCGGAACGGCCTATGCGCTGGCCGCCCAGGACCTGCTGCCCGGCCTTGACGCCGACCGCCGACAGGTGGGCGTACTGGGAGTGGCGGCCGTCGGTGTGCCGGATGACGACCTGGTAGCCGTACGCACCGGCCCAGCCGGCGGAGACGACCTGGCCGGGGCCGACGGACTTGACGGAGGTACCGGTCGCCACGGGGAAGTCGATGCCGGTGTGGTAGCCGCTGGACCAGGAGGAACCCGCGACGCGGTAGGCGGTGCCGAGGGCGGCGTCGACGGGCGCGGAGAATCCGCCCGCGACCGGCTCCTCCTTCGCTGAGGGGGGCTGGGGGACGGGCTTCTCGGCCGGTTTCTGAGCCGGTTCCTGAGCCGGTTTCTGCGCCGGTTTCTCAACCTGCTTGCCGGCAGGCTTCTCGGCCGGCTTGTCCGCGGGCTTCTCCGCCGCCGGCTCCACGGGCTTCACGGTCCCCGAGGTGCCGTCGGCAGGTGCCCCGGGGGCGGCCGGCGGCGGATTCTGCGCGGGCGGGGCGGCGGTGATGCGCAGAGCGAGCCGCTGCCCGGGGAAGATCAGGTTCGGATTGCCGCCCACGGTGGCGCGGTTGGTCTCGTACAGCGCCTGCCAGCCGCCCTCGACGCGCTGCTCCGTGGCGATCGCCGAGAGGGAATCGCCGGGCGCGACGACGTACGGATTGGGCAGGACGGGGATCCCGGTCGGGCGCGGTGTGGTGCCTTGCGCCCCGGCCGTGCCGGTCTGCCGCGTCTGCGCCTGGACCGCGCCCGCCTGCTTCTGGTGGGCGGCGACGGCGGGTGCGGCGGCGGGCGCCGGGCCGCCGCGGCTGAGCCCGGCCCGCTTCCCGCAGCTCGGCCAGGCCTGCGGCCCCTGCCCCTTCAGCACCTTCTCGGCGACCGCGATCTGCTGGTCCCTGGTCGCCAGGTCCGCGCGGGGGGCGTAGGCGGTTCCGCCGAAGGCACGCCAGGTGCTCTGGCTGAACTGGAGGCCGCCGTAATAGCCGTTGCCGGTGTTGATGTGCCAGTTGCTGGTGGACTCGCAGGCGGCGACCTTGTTCCAGGTGTCCACGGACGCGGCCTGGGCGCCTCCGGCGCCGAGGAGAGGGAGCGCGATCCCCGCGCCACCCGCGGTGACGGCGAGCGAGGCGCGGTTGATGCTGCTCGGCTGATACCGGCGGTGCCGGCCCCGTACACCCATGGGAGCCCCCATTGAAGACATCAGGAACCGCACAACTTAACGTCACGCCCAGGGCATGACAAGGGGCGCAGCAGGGCGCAACACAGCACGTCCGTCCAGAAATTGACATTCTCTCGATCGGCGGACGACCGGGGGACGAGCGCGTCGGGGTAGCGTCGGCAGTCCCGCACACCGAAGCACGCAGGAGCGCACGCATGAGCACCAGCACAGCCCAGATCGGCGTCACCGGGCTCGCGGTGATGGGCAGCAACCTCGCCCGGAACTTCGCCCGCAACGGCTTCACCGTGGCCGTCCACAACCGCACCGCCGCGAAGACCACGGCGCTGGTGGAGGAGTTCGGGCACGAGGGCTCCTTCGTGGCGGCCGCGTCCGCGAAGGAGTTCGTCGATGCGCTGGAGCGCCCCCGCCGCCTCGTCATCATGGTAAAGGCGGGAGAGGCGACCGACGCGGTGATCCGCGAGTTCGCCCCGCTCCTGGAGGAGGGCGACGTCATCATCGACGGCGGCAACGCCCACTTCGAGGACACCCGGCGCCGCGAGAAGGAGCTGCGCGAGCAGGGCATCCACTTCGTGGGCGTCGGCATCTCCGGTGGCGAGGAGGGAGCACTGCTCGGCCCGAGCATCATGCCCGGCGGCTCCGAGGAGTCGTACGAGTCCCTCGGCCCGCTGCTGGAGAAGATCTCCGCGAAGGCCGCCGACGGCACGCCGTGCACCTCCCACGTGGGCCCCGACGGCGCCGGACACTTCGTCAAGATGGTGCACAACGGCATCGAATACGCCGACATGCAGCTGATCGCCGAGGCCTACCACCTGCTGCGCGAGGTCGCCGGCTACTCCCCCGCGAAGATCGCGGAGACCTTCCGGGCCTGGAACCGGGGGCGCCTGGACTCGTACCTGATCGAGATCACGGCGGAGGTGCTCGCGCACACGGACGCCGCGACCGGCCGGCCGTACGTCGACATCGTCGCCGACGCCGCCGAGCAGAAGGGCACCGGCCGCTGGACCGTGCAGATCGCCCTGGACCTCGGTGTGCCCGTGTCGGGGATCGCGGAGGCGGTCTTCGCCCGCGCGGTGTCGGGCCACGGCGGCCTGCGCGCGGCCGCCCGGGGGCTGGCCGGCCCGTCGGCCTCGGCCCTCTCGCCGCAGGAGGCGGACGCCTTCGCCGCCCAGGTGGAGCAGGCGCTGTACGCCTCGAAGATCGTCTCGTACACGCAGGGCTTCCACCAGATCCGGGCCGGCAGCGAGGAGTACGGCTGGGGCGTGGACCTGGGCGCGGTGGCCTCGCTGTGGCGCGGGGGCTGCATCATCCGGGCGGCGTTCCTGGACCGGATCCGCGCCGCCTACGACGCGCAGCCCGGCCTGCCGAGCCTGCTGGCCGACGCGCGCTTCGCCGAGGAGATCGGGGCCGCTCAGGACGGCTGGCGGGCGGTACTGGTGGCGGCGGTCCGCCAGGGCATCCCGGTGCCCGCCTTCGCGGCCTCACTGGCGTACTACGACGCGCTGCGGGCGGAGCGGCTCCCGGCCGCTCTCACCCAGGGCCAGCGCGACTTCTTCGGCGCGCACACCTACCGGCGCACCGACCGCGAGGGCTCGTTCCACACCCTCTGGAGCGGCGACCGCTCCGAGGTCCGTACGGACTGACGCCCGGCACGCGGCTCACCTGCCGGGCGGCTCCGGTCCGCCCAGCAGGTGGAGTCAACCGCTCAGCTCAGCGGCCCGGGCTGCGGAATCGGCGCGGGCCCGGGCGGCGGAGGCACCGGATCCGGCTCGGGCACCGGCCCGGGCACGGGCGGCACGGGCCGCGGGATGGGCTCGGGATCCGGAAACGGCCCGGGGCCGGGCGGCTGCGGCCTGGGCGGCTGCGGCTCGGGGACCGGGGGCTGCGTCTGCTCCGACTTTCGTACAACGTTTCGCACCATATGTGCCGCCTTCCCGTGATCCGGGCCGGTACACGCCCTCCACGTCAGCCGGAGGTCACGCCCCTGCCGCTGCCTCCGTCCCCGCCGCCGCCTCTGCGGAGCGCGGACGGAGCAGCCGCAGCCCCGCCGCCAGGCCGGGAGCGGGGCTGGAGAGCACCGGGATGCGGCTCGTGGTGAGCTCTGCGGCGGCGGCCATGGAGGCCTGTGCGAGGACGATGACGTCCGCGTCGGTGACGGCGTCGGCGGCCTCGGCCACACGGGCGAGGTACCCGGCGGTGTCTGCTGCTTCGAAGTGTTCCCAGGCTCCGGCGACGAGCTGCCCGCGCACCGACACCGGCCGCCCGGCTGCTTCCTCGGCGAGCAGCGCCTCCGTCGGAGCCAGGGTCGACTCCAGAGCGGCCAGTACGGTGATCCGCGCGCCCCTGCGCACCGCCATGGCCGCCATCGGCCGGTCCACCCGCAGGACCGGGTATCCCAGAGCCGGAGCCAGTGACTCCGCGACCGCCCCGATCGTCGAGCACGTGACGAGCACCGGCCCCGGGCCGGCCGCGGTGAGCAGCGCCGCCAGGGCCGGAGTCACGGACTCCGGCCCCTGCGCGCGAGTCCGCTCCAGCAGCTGCGGCGCGACGAGGTGCCGCAGCTCGGCGCCCGGGTGGTCGCGGTCCCGGAGCGCGTCGAAGACGGGGACGTGCACGGGCGAGGTGTGCAGCAGGACCAGGCCGTCTCTTTCGGATCTTGTCGGCCGAGCCCGCGTTGACCGGTGCCGTGCATCGCAAGGCGGAGGAGCGTCCTTGTACTGGACGTACTGGGG